>DATAUD010000042.1:0-57414 GCA_036268455.1 Verrucomicrobiia bacterium | reverse complement strand
GCTAGTGTAGTGTCTCACAAATAACTGGTATTATATTCACGGCATGATATTTTGCGTTCATGCCGCGAATCGCACCGCCTGTGAATCTCCCTGAAACCGACCGTCTGGAGTTGAAGCGCTGGGTGGCTGCCCACAACACTCCGCAGCAGGTTTCGCAACGCCGCCAAATTGTATTAGCTGCCGCCAACGGCGGGCAGAACGGTCTCATTGCCGACGACTTGGACCTCAACGTTAAGACGGTCGCCTTGTGGCGCAAGCGCTTTGTCGTCGAGGGGCCGGATTGCCTTTGGGAAGTGGCTGAGGGGCGAGGACGCAAGCCCACCTTAACGGACGAAGAGATCGAAGGAGTCGTGGAGGCGACGCTCCAAACCAAGCCTGCCGGGGCGACCCACTGGAGTTGCCGGACCATGGCCAAGGCCCAAGGCGTGAGCAAAGCGACCGTGAATCGGATATGGCAAAGCCACCAAATCAAACCGCATCGAACCAAAGGATTCAAACTGTCACGGGATCCGAATTTTCTGCGGAAGCTAACCGATGTCGTTGGATTATATCTGAACCCTCCGCGGAAAGCCTTGGTGCTCTGCGTCGATGAAAAGAGCCAAATTCAGGCCCTGGATCGCACGCAACCGGGCCTACCCCTCAAGAAGGGTCGGTGCGGAACGATGACCCACGACTACAAGCGCAACGGGACGACCACTTTGTTTGCCGCGCTGGAAGTGGCTCAAGGCAAGGTCATCGGTCAATGTTATGCGCGCCATCGCCACCAAGAGTTCTTGAAGTTTCTTCAGCGGTTGGATGCGGAGTTTCCTGGCGAGCTCAAGTTGCATGTGGTGATGGATAATTACGGCACGCACAAACATCCAAGAGTGCGGCGTTGGCTCAAACGGCACGACCGTTTCGTTCCGCATTTTGTGCCGACCAGCTCGAGTTGGTTGAACCTGGTGGAGCGGTGGTTTGGTGAGTTGACCGGCAAACGCATCCGCCGGGGAGTCTTTGTCAGCGTCGAGGATCTGCAGAAGGCGATTGAGGAGTTTCTCGCAGCTTGGAACAACGAACCCAAGCCGTTCATAGGGACGGCAACAGTAGAGTCAATCATCCAAAAACTGAGCCGGTGCAAACAGACCCTGGAGCGCATCAAGCCCGGTTGCACACGCCCCAGAATGCGGAAAAACAAGGGAAAATAAATCCAGTTGTTTATGAGACACTACACTAGCAGTTGGCGACTTCCGACTCCCAAGCGGTTAAGAATGGAGCCAGTTGCCGGATTTGGGCATTTTTCACCGCGTTTACGAGTTAAAATGTACCCGTTTTCCCTCGGTAATCAAGGATAATTCCGTTTACCGGCCTATACCCTTTTTTACACTTTTGGTGTCCGTTTTGGTGTCCGCGCAAAGGGTGCTAAAGAGAGCCAATGCAGCGACAGTCAATACGAAATAAAATCAGGCGACACGCTGGGCCGTGTCTTGAGTCTGCTCGGACATTTGAAATTCAACGGCTGCGCGCCCGGCGTTTTTCATCCGCCAGAACTCGTTAATGGCGGCTCTGATGCGAAAGACCCATTTCGCATCATTGCTCAATTCCTCCAGCGTGACGCGGGCGAAGTACTTGACGGCATTGGGGGTCGGATTGCCCAGCGGCTTGAGCAGGCCCTTGGCAACCAAGACTGGAACGTCGTGCGGAGCGCAGCCCAGCAGATGCGACGCTTCACTTGCGCTTAATTGCGCGGGAAGGTGCCGGAGATTCAGGAATCTTTCCCGCTCCGAGCTTAACGGCCTGTCCTTCGGGATGCTCATACTCTCATGCCGCAAGATCGGCGGTGGTCTTGGGCATCCGACTGGCCCTCGCTAATCAAGCGATTGTGCGTGACCGCCTTATCGCAGTGTTCCATCAAGGCTTCCACAATCTTACCGGGGTTGTGTTCGGGAAATTGCCGCCACACTATTTTCTGCGCTTTAGCCACGAGATTCCGCTCCGAAAAGCGAAGCGTGTGATTGGCCTGAGCGACATAATCCATGACCACTTCTCTGGCATTTTGGCCTTGGGTTAAACCCTCTCTGCGCCCGTGTACACCGGCGCGGATGGCGCATTCGCTTTGCCCGCTATGCCGGACAACAAATTGTACTCGCTGGCCATCTTCAAGCACGGTTTTGAGCCTTTGGTGTATGGTGGGGAAGACCCCGACTTTGACCCCATTGACGTGCGGCTGAAGTCGAAATCCGCCGCGCAGCCCGCCCCTAAATATGCCGTGCATGGGCGGTTGGTGGGGCCGGATGGAAAACCGGTCCCGTTGGTCTGGGTGGAGCGGGACGGCGTGGCCCTAACCACCGGACGCGGTTGGGGCTGGGAGCAGGAAGGTTGGCCGAAGCGCGTGCTCTCTGACACCAACGGCGAATTCACTATCGGCCGCGACAAGGAATTTACTGAGGTCCAAACGCGAATTCACGCGCCGGGCCTTGCCCCGTACATGGAATGGCTGCCCGTTTCCAACGTCGTCCAAACCATCCAACTGGGCGTGGGCGCAACGCTCATCGGGCGCGTGGTGACTGACGGCCAGCCGATGGCGGACGTCCGCGTCGGCATCTCCGGCTGGGATAGGAACTCCGAAGTTTACGCCGGCCATTACGATACGCCCACCAAGCCGAACGGGACTTTCGAGTTTGACCATTTACCGCCTAACGTCTCTTGGACGATTTACGGCCTCATCGCCTCGTTCACCAACCACACCGCCCTGCCGCTTAAGCAAATCCAAACTCCCGCGGACGCCACGACCAACGACTTGGGCGACCTGCCCACCCAACCGGCGCTGCATCTCGCGGGGCAAATCACGACCCGCGACGGCTCGCCCCTGCCCAAATCGGTCAAAGTCGATGTTGGATTCGCGAACGCGTGGGATTCGCAAGAAATCAAAGTCAACGGCGACGGGCGCTTCCGGCTGGACGGTCTTTACACGGGGGAAATCGAGGTTTGGGTGCGAGCGGACCACTGGCGCCTCAGCGCGGCAAACCGCAGCGCCACCGACTGGAACCCGGGACAGTTGGCGGGCTTGCTCGAACGCGACAAGGATGACTTGGTGGTGGAAATTGAAAAGGGGGACTGGGACTATAATGCCGGTGGCGCTGGTGGGGGTGGCAACGGCCAGCTTCCGCCGCAGGACCAACCGCAGGGCCACCCTATCCACGGGGCCGAGCCAAGCGGCGGCCTTGTCATTGTGCTGGACGGCCAGGTGGTGGATGACGAAACCGGCCAACCGCTCCAACAGTTCAAGGTCGTCCCCGGCTACCAGCCTCCGCGGGCCGCCCCAACCCCATAACCAATGCTGAGGCAAATGCTTCAGCCATTTATCAAGAAAAGCATTCCCTGGAACGAGCGGATTTGGTGGGACCGCCGCCACCTGGAGACGTTTACCAACGGCGTTTTCTCCCTGAAATACCTGACCCTCACCAGCCAGCCGGTCTTCCGCGTCGAAGCCGAGGGCTACGAGCCTTGGCAAAGCGAACCCATCGGGGTTACCACGAAGAACCTGCGGGTCCGCCTGAAACACGGACGCGGCCCCAGCGGCGTCGTGCTCCTTCCCGGAGGCGAGCCAGCCGACAAGGCCACCGTTGTCTATGCCGCCAACGGCGACTCGTTCAGTTTTGATCACAAGACCATCGGCCCCAACGGCCCGCCAGAAACCAACGGCCGCATATTCCAGGTCACCGGCCCGACTGGCGCGTTCTCCTTTCAACCGCGCGCCGGCGGTCTGACCGTCTATGTCTCCCATCCCGTCGGCTGGGCCGAGGCGGACGCGGCCAGGCCCGACAGCCCGTTGACGCTGCGTCTCAAGCCATGGGCCGCCGTGAAGGGCGTTTTGGTTTACAGCAACGGAGCCCCCGCTGTGGGCGAACAAATGGGGGTCAATCTTGGAGCCGATTGGATGGCCGGCGACCCCAACTTCTACTTCCAACAGACCTGTCGGACGGACTCGCGGGGGCGTTTCTCGTTCGAGGGCCTGCCGCCGCGGCTGTTGCACATTGAACGGCGCGTACCCTCCGGCCGCAACGGCTGGATGGACATGGAGCAAACGCACTTCGACGCCGAACCGGGCGTGACGAATGATTTGGGCAAGTTGCTCTTCGACCATCCCCCGCCCCCGCCCTTGGGTACGCAACTCAAACAAAAGCTGGGCTTGTAAGCGCCCACGCCACGTCTTGCCATGGGGATGAGACCGTTCCATGATATCTCAAATACGCAATGTCTTTTTAATTCTGTTGCGTAACGGGCCACGCTAAGACATACCCATCCTCCGACCGAACGTCGTATGCGATGCCGTCGCTTTCTGTGTCGGGATGACCGCTATACAGAACGTCTTAAATAATTGCGCATGTCGCGGCAAAAAAGCCGCAACCTGGAGGGTTGTTCAGGAAATGACCTTCTGGCGTCGTTGTTCCTCGCTCACAGACCACTGCGAGTATGCTCGCTCGTCACGCCATAAGGCCATTTCCTGAACAACGACATGCGCAATTATTTAAGACGTTGTGTATAGTTCGCAAAATCCGCCAATCTCCTCCTGGGCTTCAGGGTTATCCTGCTGAACAAGATTCCAGGCTCTGCCTTTCGGATTACAGAACTGGGCGATTGCGCCGGATATATTTCTTGTTTTTCATGATGGGTTCCGTTCGTGATAACTGTGGATTGACGTCACACGCCAGCCTGGTTAAGGTCGGACCGTAATGTGCGGGTAGAAAAAGCAAATTCTTTTCCAAATTATGCCGCGTATTCCAGGACCGACGTGCCAAATCAAGCATCCGATCAATGTCAGAGATGGAACAATGTGTCGCACCAATTATTCGCCACCGATTCCGATAGGGATGAACTTGGAGGGATGGGCCACAGAACAGAAGCTGCTTGAAGCGGCGAAACTAACCATCCCGAAGCTGCCGGGAGATATGAAGGAGCAGTTCGCCGGGCTATTCTCGCCGGAGAGCATGGCGATTACCGGTGGTGTGCTCGGGTTCTGGGCTGCCTCGCATGCGTATGGGCTTGGCGAAGCCTTTGATGTTGGTCTGCTCATATTTGGCGCTTGGACCATGGGAACCCAAGCCCTGGGAGTGGTCGAAGATTTTGGCAATTTCGTCGTCGTCGCCAAAGGCGCGCGAACGCATAACGACTTGGAAATTGCTTCCGCGCACCTTGCGCGCGCCGTGACCATCGTCGGCGTGGTTGCTTTTGCTGCGATGATCATGAAGGGCGGAAAGCGCCTTGGAACAACGCGCGTCGGCCTGGCGGTTACAACCGCGATCGGAGACGAGTTCCCGCTCGTCCGAAATGCCCGTCTGCTAGCCAAACATCACGGACCAATTTCCGAAGTGTCGCTGATCGAGGAAATCGAAAGCAAAGGCTTTAAGCCGGCGAAGGCTGGCACGCACAACCTTCAAGGTATGCCGGAAGACAGCGATGTGTATGTGCGCCGAATGATTGATCCGGCCGACGGCCAGGAGTACTACGAAACCGTGCGGATCGATAAGCGGGGCACCAATCCCTCACTCAACCGGAATGCCGCTCGCGGCAGGACCGCCGGCGAGATCCAAGCGGGCGACAGGCGAGCACGTCAAGTGCATATGACTCTTGATGCGCCGGAGGTGCCGTCCCAAAGTAAAATGGTTGGCCAGATGAATTCCGGACAGGCCTTCAAGGGCGACTTCACCCACTGGCATCACGAACGGTTTCCAGCAGACGACAGCCTATTGATGAAATACCTGAAAGGCCCACTGCCGAAAAGCGCTCCGATGCAGCAATACGACACGGGCGGTTACATTGTGCCTCCCCCGAGGAAGTAGCGACCGCACAGTTCTTGACATATCCGAGCCATCTCCCGCGCCATCGTTTCCGCTCCATATTTCTCAACGACAATCGCCCGGCCTGCCCGCCCCATTTCCCGCGCGCGTTCCGGCGCCAGAAGGAGTTTTTCCAGCGTGTCCGCCAGCCCCGTCTCATCCTCCGCAGCGTAAAGCACCCCTCCACCGGTGGACGCGATCAATTCAGGAAACGCCCCCTGATTCGGTTGCACCACCGGCACCCCGGCCGCCAGCGATTCTATAATGTACAGCCCAAACGCCTCCTTCCATGCCGCCGGAACCGAAAGCACCGAGAGCGATCGCAGAAAGTCCAACTTCTCCGCGCGCGAAAGGTTCGGACGAAAATCCACGTCCGCCGAATGCCCCTGTTCGTGCAACTTTGACCGCAATGAATCCACCAACGGTTGGTCGCTCGGCCCGCAGCTTCCGCCCACGCGAAGTTTCAGATTTCGCAGGCCGTCCCGTTTCTTTAGATATAGATACGCCTCGACCAATTGGTCCAGCCCTTTGTCCCGGCACATCCGCGCGAAAAATCCGAGGACCGGCGTTCCGTCGCCCTTTGGCGTCGGCGCATCGTAACCCTCCAGGCTGATCCCGTTGGCGAGGATTCTCATGCGGCTGGCGGGGATGCGCAGCCGTTGGGACATCAAATCCGCAAAATAGCGGCTCGGCGCGATGAACAAATCAATGTCCGCCGCGCGCTCCGCGGTCGTTTCCCACGCCGTTTTTCGATGCGCCTCCGGCAACGCGTCCAAAAAATAATCCTCGCCCTGCAACGAGCAAATGACCGGCACGCCAACCTCCCGCCGAATCCGCCGCGCCATCCCCGCAAGCAGAACGTTGGACAAACAGACCACGTCCGGCTTTTCCACCCGCAGCCATCGGACCAAATCGTCCAGTTCCCGCGCCTGGTTTCCCTCCTCGCCGCGCAGCATCGAAATTGTCAACTCTCCCAGTTCCCGCGCTTGTGTGTTTGCCGCTGCGCCCGAAGCCAGTTTCAGCAGACTCGGCGAAGCCAGGAGACGATGCAGCCATTGCGGCGCCTTGCGAAAAAGCGGCGACTCCTGGTCCAGATACACATTGATGCCGCTGTAGAAAAGGGGCGTCCCCGAACTTTGGTCATCCTCATCGAGCGTCATCGGCAGATACAGCGGCGCCATCACCACCGAGTGGCCGTTTTTTCGCAACGCGGCCACGAGAGCATTGTCGCGCAGGCACGCGCCGCAATACATTTTGCCCGCCCCGGGTGTCAACTGCACGATTCGCAATGGACCGTCCTTCGGCATAATTAAATGACGGCGCGCGCGGGAGGCGCTTTGGTGAAAGACACTTCGCGCAGGTAGATCGGTTCCAGCTTTTCGCCCGGCACAAAATCCTCCCGCCCGCACGCGAGCCGCCCCAAAACCGCCGCGTCGGGATAAACATCCCGCGCCGTGGCAAACCACTGTTGGGCATCCGGCCCGATGATCACCTTCCCTGCGCCGGCGAGTTCTTCAATTTCCGCGAATGGCGCAAGCCGCAGCGCTTCCGTTTCCCGCCACTTCCCCGCCGCGATTTCATACCGCGCGAGGTAAAATTCACTCCGCTGCGCGTCAATAATAATATTGACTGCCCCAAAAATCTTTTCCTCAGCCGCCCGCGCCGCAAGGCATTCCACACTGCTGATGCCCAGCAACCGGACGCCCCGCCCCAATTGCCAGCCTTGCGCCAGCGCAATCCCCCCCCGAATTCCCGTGTAAGACCCAGGCCCCAATCCAACCGCAATGGCCTCCACGTCCTCTCGTTCGCAACGCGCGGCCGCAAGCGCCTCCTCAACCAGGCCGAGCGCGCGACGTCCACCCGTTTCCGCCGCGCGGCCCAGCAACGCCGGAGCCGCGCCGCCGCATTGCAGAATCGCCACGCTCCGAACGTTGGACGAAAATTCAAGCGCCAAAATCTTCATAAATCACTTCACGCTCCTGTTCGCCGGCTGCCGCGATTTCCACACGCCGGAATTTCATTCCCGGCAGCAGCGCCGGCGGCTTCTCTCCAATCCACCGTTCGATCCATTCCACAACAGCCACCCCCGCGGGCCGGGCCAGATACGGTTCCAGGCCCGCCGCGATGATCTCGTCGCGTGTCTCAAGCCGGTATAGGTCAAGATGAAATAACGGCAATCGCCCGCCCAAATATTCGTTGACAAGCGCGAAGGTCGGCGATTGCACCCGCGCCGTAACGCCAAGGCCTCGCGCAATCCCGGAGGCCAGCAGCGTTTTGCCTGCACCGAGGTCGCCGCTTAGCCCGATAAGCCAACCGGGGCGCGCCTCGCGTCCCCAGCGCTCGCCCAGCGCCGCTGTTTCCTCCGGGCTATGCGAAATGAACGTAGCCATGCGCCTCAAGTTTATGAACGCCCGTTTTGTCACGCAATCTCAGGCCCCGCGACGCCGTCACCTTGCCGATGCAACTCAACCGCAATTTGGGAAACGCCGCCTTCCAACCGTCCAGCAAAGGAACCGCGTCCTTGCCGGCAACCGCGAAGAGCAATTCAAAATCCTCGCCGTCCGTCAAAGCCGCCAGCAACGGCGGTTTCGCGTCGGATTCCGCCCGCGCCTGCAACTTCGCCGAGCGGCTGATCGGAATCGCGCGTTCCAGCAATTCCGCCCCCACTTCGCTCTGCCGCAAAATGTGGCGCAGATCGCCCGCCAGCCCGTCGCTGATGTCAATCATTGCGTGAATGGAAAAATGGTCCGTCAGCCATTGCGCCTCCACCAGTCGAGGCTCGAAGTCCAGATGTTTGCTCGCGCGCGAACCGCCCAATTCGCCCGTCACGAACAGCGCGTCTCCGTCCTTCGCGCCGGAACGCAGAACGCACCTCTTCTTATCGACTTCCCCCAGTAGCGCGATGGAAATCAACATCCGCTCCGGGCAGGTCGTCGTCTCGCCGCCCACAATCGCGACGCCGTGCCGTGCCGCCAGCCCATTTATGCCCGCGTAAACCTTTTCAACAAATTCCGGCTTGAACTTCGTCGGCAACGCAATCGTGACGAGCGCCGCCGTCGCTTTGCCGCCCATTGCCGCGATATCGCTCAAACATCGCGCCAGCGCTTTGTGCCCGATTTGTTCCGGCGCCGCCTCGGCAATGAAATGAATGCCCTCAACCACCGCGTCCGTTTTAAAAAGGAGGTATCGATTCGGCAGGCCCGATTCCAACACAGCGCAATCATCCCCCGGCCCAACAACGACCGACGAATTGGACGGCAGCGAATCTGTCAAACGGTTGATGAGATCGAATTCGTTCATGTGACGCGCAGAAAATGTTCGATCTTGTCCTGGAACAGCAAAATGAGAAAATTCGCCGTGTTAAAGAGACTGTGGGCGGCGATCGGCGCGAGCAAATTCTCAAACGTTTCGTAAAGATAAACCAGCGCCAGCGCAAAAACCAGCAGAGGCAAAAGAGTCTCTTCATTGGCGTGCATGATTGCAAACACCGCTGATGTCCCCCACAAGGCCAGCCGCGGAAACCCCAGTTGCTTGATCAACGGATAAAGGATGCCCCGAAAAAACGCCTCTTCCCAAATTGGAGCCACAAAAATGGCCGCCACCCCGAAAATCAGCTTGTCTTGAAGGGACAGATTCGGATTTTGCAATTCCTTCACCGCGGCCTGCGCTTCGGGCGTCAAATGAACCAATTGCATAATCACCTCGGAAACCTTTTGCAGCACCAGCCCCGCCGGCAGAAACAGCGCTCCTGTCAGAACCCCGTAAGCCACCGCCGTCGCCGGCTCGGACAGTCCCAGTCCGAATGCCTCAATCCACCCCGTGTGATTGAACCGCAGAAAAAACGTGATCCATACGAAGATAGCCACTTGCAGGAATACGAGGCTGATCATCATCTGGACAAATTCGGCATTTGCCCCAGCCCCCCAATTTGCCATCGCGATCAACCCGGAACCCAGCATTGTGGCGAAAACGGCCGCGCAAAGTACGGCGGTCTCCGAGACTCCCCACGGTTTCCTCGATAGCATCCGCAAGCGTAAGCATTTTGCCGCGCGGCAGGAAAGAGCAATTCCGCCCTTTTCCGCTTACAACTGAATCCGGGCCGCCACCTGCGACACATCCTTGTCCCCGCGCCCGGACAAATTAACGATCACCAATTGATCCTTCAACATTTTTGGCGCCCGTTCGATCATCGCCGCAACCGCGTGAGAAGATTCCAGCGCCGGAATGATCCCTTCAAGCCGCGCCAATTTAGTAAACGCGCTCAACGCCTGCGCATCCGTCGCGTATCCGTACTCCACTCGCTTCTGATCGCGCAGCCACGCGTGTTCCGGCCCGACCGCCGCGTAATCCAGACCCGCCGAGACACTATGAGTCAACTGAATCTGCCCATGTTCATCCTGCAAAATGTAAGAGCGCGTCCCTTGCAGCACGCCAAGAGAACCACCCTGAAAACGCGCCGCGTGTTTCTCGGGAAAAATCCCCTCCCCGCCCGCTTCAATCCCCAGCATCCGCACCCGTTCGTCATTCAAAAAAGGATAAAAAAGTCCGATGGCATTCGATCCGCCACCGACACACGCAATGAGCAAGTCCGGCAGCCGTTCTTCCTGTTCGAGAATTTGCCGGCGCGCTTCGTCGCCAATGATCCTCTGAAAATTGCGCACCATAACCGGATACGGATGCGCGCCATACGCCGTGCCCAGTATGTAATGTGTCGTGCGCACATTCGTCACCCAATCCCGCATCGCCTCATTGACCGCCTCCTTGAGCGTCTTCTGCCCAGCGGTTACGGGAACCACCTCGGCTCCGAGCATTTTCATACGAAAGACATTCAACTCCTGCCGCTTGCAATCCACTTCGCCCATATACACAACGCATTTGAGACCAAACATCGCGGCGACGGTCGCCGTTGCGACACCGTGCTGGCCCGCGCCGGTTTCGGCAATGATCCGGGTCTTGTGCATCCTTCGCGCAAGAAGGATTTGACCCATGGCGTTGTTGATTTTGTGCGCGCCAGTGTGGAGAAGGTCTTCGCGCTTGAGGTAAATTTTGGGTCCGCCCAATTCACGTGTCAACCGCTCGGCAAAATACAAAGGGGTGGGCCGCCCGCAAAATTGTCGGAGGTAATAAGTCAGTTCCCGCTGAAATTCAGGATCTTCCTGCGCCCGAAAATACTCCTCCTCCAACTGCTGGAGCGGGTACATGAGCGTCTCCGGGACATATCGTCCACCGAACGGTCCAAACCGCCCCCGCGCGTCCGGCAGCGTGGTTTCAATGGCTGCATTCACGCTGACAGTGTCGTTTCAAGGCAGCAAAATGTCTATACGATAAAACTCCCGTTGCGCTTCTGGATTTACATCTTAAGGCTCATCATAGGTAACAGCTGAAAATCGCAAAAGTAAGTCCCTCTTTTCTCGAGGCAAGCCCATCTCGTCGTCAGTAAAAATCAAAGTCGAATATCGACAAGCATGCAAAGGCCTCATTACCATGTCGTATGGCGAAGCGTCGTTGCTCCGCTAATTAGATTTAAGTTAGCCACAGCCGCCTTCCGACTTGACTTGAATTTTGCCAACGAGCCCCTATTTTAGCGGTATGAAGTTTGTGCAAGTCGCAAAACGATTAACGCTCCTGTTCCTCGTGAACATCCTCGTGATGCTCACGATCGGCACCATCATCAGCCTTGTCTTCCACAGCCAGGTGGGCCGAATCGGCGGAGACCAAGGGCTCTTCATCTTCTGCTTTATTTGGGGCATGGGCGGGGCGTTCATTTCACTGCTGCTTTCGCGATGGATGGCCAAAATGTTGATGGGCGTCCAAGTCATCGATCCCAATACACAAGACCCCGACGGACAACAGTTGGTGCAAACGGTCTATAATTTGGCCCGCACGGCCGGGCTTTCGACCATGCCGGAAGTTGGCATTTACCAATCACCGGAAATCAATGCTTTCGCCACCGGCCCGAGCCGTTCGCGCGCCCTGGTCGCTGTCTCCTCCGGTCTGCTGGGCCAAATGCGCCAGTTCGATGTCGAAGGCGTGCTTGGCCATGAGATCACCCATATCGTCAATGGCGACATGGTAACGCTGACGCTGATTCAAGGCGTCGTGAATGCGTTTGCGATGTTCCTGGCCCGCATTCTGGCTTTCGCCTTGTCACGCGGCGATTCGCGCGATAATCGCGGCGGCAATTACTTCATGGAATGGATTTTAATCATGGTTTTTCAGACGGTCTTCATGGTTCTGGGAATGATTGTCGTCAATTGGTTCTCGCGATGGCGCGAATTCCGCGCGGATGCCGGCGGAGCCCGTCTGGCGGGGCGCGATCACATGATTTCCGCATTGAAGGCGCTAAAAGCCATTCACGAAGCCGGCGCGGACATAGTCGGCAAGCAACAACCCGCTTTTCAGGCGCTCAAAATTTCAGGCCGCACCAGCGGTTTCCTCGCTCTCTTCGCCTCGCATCCGCCAATCGAAGAGCGGATCGCCCGATTGGAAAACCCGACTCTCGGTTAAGTTAGGCCCCGGCGAACGGATCACCATTCTTCGGTTTGACCCGCAGTCCCGTTTTCTCCGTCGCCGACGCAAACGAAACGGCCCCTTTTTCCGCCGTCGCGCCGGAATAGGGATCGTTCGACGTCAGCAAACTTCCGTCGATATCCAGGTAATCCGTCAACTCCGCCAAGTGCGCCGCCGCGCTGATGAGCACACTCGTCTCGATCATGCACCCGATCATCGTCTTCAACCCGGACTTGCGCGCCGCCTTGAGCGCCTCATAGGCCGCGCTGATCCCTCCCGTCTTGAGCAGTTTGACATTCACGCCGTGATAACACTCCGCGCACTGCGCAACGTCTTTCGCCTGATGATACGATTCATCGCCGAACAGCGGCAGCGGCGACCGTTCTTTCAGCCACGCCAAATCCTTCACAGGCGTCCCCGCCGCCATTGGCTGCTCCACGAACTCGATGTGCGAGTCCTGCGCCAGCCATTCCAAATTCCGCAACGCCTCCTCTTTGGTTTCCCATCCTTCGTTGGCGTCAACGCGTATGGTCGTCTTCGGCGCCACTTTCCGCAAAGCCGCCAAATTCTCCCGCTCCCCCGGCGCTCCAATCTTCAACTTCAAAACCGGATAATCCGCTGCTTCCTCCACCTTCTTCCCGATGATCGACGGCGTATCGATTCCAATGGTAAACGAACTCACGTGCTTCTTTTCAGAAAATCCCAGCCCGAGAAGATCGTAAATCGCCTTCCCTGCCTTGCGCGCCGCCCCATCGACCAGCGCGACATTTACGGCGCATTTCGCCGAATAATTTCCCGGCCCCAGTTTCTCCAGATAATCCATGCTGCCCGGAATATCGTCGAAGGAAAGCCGGCTCGAATCCACCTTCCGCAAAAAAGCCTGGATAGTCTCCGGCGATTCCTTGTAGCGGTTCGAAGACGGCCCTTCTCCGAGTCCAATAGTTCCGCCATCCGAAATCCGCACCAGCGTCGTGGGCACAATATCCGCGCCGCCCCCGCTTTTCGCTCCGCTGGCGATTGTCCAGGTATGCTTCAGCTTGCATGAATAGGCGAGGGACTCGATTTTCATAAGCCCAACAGGACAACTCAAACGCGGCCGGATTGCAAGGAATCTGTCAAATTTCTGAATGCGCCCCCATCAAGTCTTATAAAAGTTCCTTGATTTTCAGCAAAGGGAGGGGCAACTTCTTCGCCTGCATTACAAATCCAACAAGTGGCAAAAGAAGAGCCAATTGAAGTGATGGGAACCGTGAGCCAAGTGCTTCCGGGCACTATGTTTCGCGTCGCCCTTCCAAATGGGCACGAAGTCCTCGCCCACATTTCCGGCAAAATGCGCAAAAACTTCATCCGAATCAGCGTCGGTGACAAAGTAAACATCCAGATGTCTCCCTACGACCTTGGCAAGGCCCGGATCACGTTCCGCCACAGTTAAACCGGGTCAATCACGCCGGCACCGCCATGTCGAAACCCGGGATGCGGGTCAGCACTTTCCGTCCGAGATCGTCCATGCCGACATAACTGCCTTCCGCCCTCGCGCGTTTGGTATCCAGCAGATGGAAGGAATTGTAGGTGAACTTCTCGCCGGGATCGATGGTGGGAGTCTGACCCACCACGCCGTCGCCCTCAAGCGCCGTCACTTCCCCGTGGTCATTGGTGACGACCCATTTGCGGCCTTTAATGGTTATCGCGTGTTCGGTGCCGTTATGGATGCTGATGACATAAATGAAGCAATGCGGCCGGTCTGAGGGGGTTCTCGCCTCGGGATTGTAAATGACGCGGTCCACCGTAACGCGCAGCCCTTTTGGCTCCAGGAATCCTTGGCTTGAACTCACGACGGGACGCCCGCTTTCATTTACTGAAAACTGGTAACGATGTATTTATTGGAACTGACACCAAGGCCCACGCCAGTGTTGAATATTTTCATTGGGCCGAAGGACCACACGATCGCTTTGCCCGGCGTGTTAAGGGTGTTGCCGTTATGATTGACCATGTACATCGTGTTCAAAGTGGCGTCGAATGTTTTGTCGTCGTAGCCTAAATCCATGCTTATCATATAAGGCATTCCCCATACATCGCGAAGAATCTCGTCATTGACACCCAAGCCTGGATTGCCCGCCAGACTGTTGGGTATATTGGATCCCGCTGACTTGGGCGAATAAAAGACGGTTTGTTGCGGGTTGTAAATGTGGCCAACGTTATTTGTAAACTCCGGGATAAAATTGTCGTCGCGAAGAATCGCCATCACTTCGGAATTGTTGTTCTGATACTCGTTGCCTCCACCGGCCTTGCCACCTTCGCCTTCCGTGTTGACCGCGAGAGTTTTTGGCCAGTTGGCGGGCAATATTGTTGTCAAACCGTGAGTGCCAAAAGTGAAATCATTGGAATTGCCTGCGCCAGCCGCCTGGCCTGCCGCCGAATTCACCGCATTGGAAGACACAGGCATCCGGCTGTAAGTGGCAAAATATTGGTTGATCGCCCCCACCAGATTCATTTCATCGGCTTGGCACAACTTGCGTTGGGCCTGCAATTTCGCTTGCGAGAGAGCGGGGAGCAACAACCCCGCCAGAATTGCGATGATGGCAATAACCACCAAAAGCTCAATGAGTGTGAATGCCGATTGAAAACGGTTTGGGTTACTGAATTTCCGCAACATAGATTTACCTTATTTTAATCGTTAACTCGTTAAAGTCAAAATCTTTCCCCTCCCGCGGGATGGTGCGCGATACAGGGATTGAACCTGTGACCCCTACCGTGTCAAGGTAATGCTCTACCACTGAGCTAACCGCGCTCCCCGCCTTTCTTAAAAGCTAGGAAAAACTTCCACCAAACGCAAGCACAGAATGCGCGCAAAAAAAACGCCGCCACGGCCCACCATCCGAAGCTCTCACCCCCCTCTAAAGGGGGATGTCAGCGGTCAGACGTTTTTTTAGACTCCTTGCGAATTCACTGTGTACTCTATGAAAATAACCCAATCATCAGCCCTATCGGTTCTCGCTTCCGCCATCACCTTCCTGGCTGCGACCGCCGTCCATTCCGCCCCCATCAGTTGGAACAGCCCCTCGGGTGGGAATTGGTCCGTCGGCGCCAATTGGAGCGGAGGCGTCATTCCAGGCGCCGCCGATGACGTTTCCTTCCTGGACCTCGGCGCCGGCACTACAAATACTGTGGATACCGCCTTCACGATCGATTCACTCACCTACGACCAGGACGACAATTTGACGGACACCACGACCATCAATCAGGGTGTGACCCTCCAAATCACCGATACCGGCACAGGAAACGTCCTTTATGTTGGCAGCACCAACACCTCCGTCGGCGCTTCCACACAGACTCCGGTGACTATCACCGGCGCGGGCACCCTTTCTTTGAACGGTTCCGGCGGCTTTGTCGTTCGCCAGGGTTTCTCCGGCGCCGGCACACACATGGCAACGCTGGATCTTTCCGGCTTGAACAGCCTCAACGCCACCGTCGGCCAGCTTTTGATCGGGCAAGCCCCCGCCGGCAACGCGGTAAACCGCCCTTCCGGGACATTGCTCCTGGCCAAGACGAATAACATTGTGCTCAACAGCGCCACCGCTCCCCAACTCGTCGTCCAGGACTCGGGTCAAAACGCCAATGGCGCAACTGTTTCTCTCCTCGAATTGGGCCAGGTGACGGACATTTACGCCGATCAGATGAGATTGGGCGGACAAAAGGGCAACGGAACAGTCGAATTCAACTCCAGTTTCACCGCCCCAACCGCCGTGTTGCGCAATACAGACGGCGCCAGTCCCTGCACATTGATTGCCTGCGGGGATAACAGTTTCGCCAACAGCGGCAACAATACCGTTTCCATAGTGGACTTCTCTCTCGGCAGCGTCGATGCGCTGGTAAATACCGTATATGTCGCCCGAGGCAACCCCGGACCAAGCCTGGGCACCTGCGCCGGAACGCTCAACATCTCAGCGGGCAATTTCGCGGTCAACACGACGATGATCGTCGGCTACCAGATTGCCACCGCCGCGAGCGGCGCGGTCACAGGCCTCGTCAACGTCGGCAACAGCGGCGCCTTTTCGTACGGGGGCACGTTATCGGTGGCTGGCACCCTTGTTCTCGCCCAGACCAACGCCTCGACCTCCCTTGCTCCGGGCGCTGTCTCGGGCACCCTCAATTCAGTGGGCGGCACAATCAACGCCAACACAATTGTCGCTGGCGGCGGCGCCAGTATCCTCACACTCGGTCCCGGAATTACTCCCACCACGCTGACGATCACCAATACCGCCGGCACCCTCGCCTTTCCAATTTCCTCCCTGACCACGGGTGGCACGACATTCAACTTGCCGGCCTCCAACGCCGGCGCGACCATGGTTGTCAGCAACCTCACAGCTCCTTCACCCAACACAATCAATGTCACCGCCATCCCGCCCATCGCCACGTATCCGGCCACGTTCACCTTGATTTCTTACAAGACCGGCGACTTCGGCGGCAGCTTCAACCTCGGAACGCTCCCGTCGGCCAGTCCGAGTTACCAGGGCACAATTCAAGATACCGGCAATGGCACAGTCTCTCTCGTGTTGAGCACCGGGCCGAGCACAGTGTTGTCCCTCCTTTGGACCGGCGCATCCGGCAATTCCTGGGACTCGGCCACCTTCAATTGGTTTTACAAGACTTACGCCACAAACTTTTTCTCCGGCGCCGCAGCCGTCTTCAATGACACCTCCACCCAAACCAACGTGGACCTCGCCGAATCGCTCTCGCCCGGAAGCGTGACAGTCAGCAATAGCCAGGATCTCTACACATTTGACGGCCCCGGCAACATCGCCGGGTCCGCTCTCCTGGCCAAGGAAGGCCCGGGCACGCTGATCCTCGACAATGCGGGCGTGGACACCTTCGAAGCGGTGACGATCACCGGCACGCTGCAACTCGGCGATGACGACACCAACGGCAGTCTGGACGCCGTGACTATCGCGGACAACGGCGCGTTGGTGGTCGATAGCACCGCGGCCATTTCGTTGGGCAGCGATATTTCAGGCACGGGGTCCCTCAGCAACATCGGCTCCGGCGCTCTCATTTTGTCAGGCTCAAACAGTTACAGCGGCGCAACAATCATCACAAACGGCGCGTTGGTCATGAACGCGGATTCCACCGGAGCGGGAGCCCTCACGACCTCGGCGGGGACCGTTCTGGCGGGCAGCGGAACGGTGAATGGACCAGTGACGGTCGGCGGAGAATTCAACCCCGGCCCGTTGGCGGGTCCCGGTGGACTATTTACGGCCAACGACGGTCTGACCATGGCCGCCGGCAGCACGCTATCGTTCAACCTCAGCCCCCTCGATCCTTCTCCAACCGGCAGCGCCACAATCGCGGTCACGGGGAATCTCGATCTTCATAACAACCAGGTCACAGTCAATTTTTCGGGCACTCCCCCGACTGGCGGCAATTACCCGATAATCACCTACACAGGCAACCTGTCCGGCAGTTTCAATCCGGTCATCCTTGGAACCCATTTCGCCATGACGCTTGATACGTCCAATCCGAACGTCGTTTATTTGACGGTCACTGGCTCCTCGGGAGCGAATCTCGATTGGGCCTCTGAGTCCGATCCCACATGGAATTCAGTGACGACGAACTGGCTTAACCTGCAAACCGAACAGCCGTCCATCTTCTATACCGGCGACAACGTGCTGCTGGATGACACCCCCGGCGTCGTCACCACCCTGACGATCCCCGCCGGAGTCAGCGTCAGCCCCAACATCCTCAGCAACAATTCCGCCGCCAACGCGTTCACGATTAGTGGCGCCGGCCAGATCAGCGGCAGCGCAAGCATTTTGAAAACCAACACCAGTGTATTCACCATTGCCACCGCCAACACGTTTACCGGCTCGGTCGAGGTGCAAAATGGTGTTCTCGCGACCGCCAACGGCGCGGCTTTGGGCAACTCCTCCGGCACGCTCGTGGATAGCGGCGCGACTTTGGACATCGATGGACAAAGCCTCGGCGGCGCGATAATCACCGCTTCGGGCCCTGGCTATAACAACAGCGGCGCGGTTTACAACAGCAGCGGAACTCAAACCCAGGGTATTCGGCAACTCATCCTCGATGGCGACACCTCTCTTGGCGGCACTGGCAACTGGAGCATCAACAACGGCGGCGGCACCGCCAGCTTGAGCACCGGAGGAAATCCTTACAGCCTCATAAAAGTCGGCGCCAACCAGATCATCCTTGATAACCTGGCAACTTTCGATACCACCCTCTCAAACATTGATATTCAAGACGGCAACCTCCAGTTTTCGGGTCTTACGCCGAATATGGGCAATCCCGCCGCTACGAACATCGTCGAGTCCGGCGCCCAGCTTTCATTTGCCAACGGCTCGATCGTCTGGGACAAAAACTTCATATTCAACGGCGACGGATCCGACGTCACTGTCGATGTGACCACAGGCGGCAACCCGGTGCTCAACGGCAACGTGCAATTGGTGGGCGATTGTGTCTTTGATTCAACCGGCATAGGCTTGGCGATTTCCGGCGTTATTGCGGGCGACGGCGGCATCATCAAAGAAGGATCGTCCGAGATGACCCTGTCAACCAACAACACCTACACGGGCGATACCACAATTACAACCGGCTCATTGATATTGAGCACCAACGGCTCCATCGCCGACAGCACTCCCATCAATATCGAAACCGGCGCCGCGCTCGATGTTTCCCATCGCAGTGACAGCACATTGACTCTGGCAACCGGCCAAACCCTGGAAGGCACGGGAACTGTGGATGGAAGTTTGATCGCCGGCCCCGGGTCAATCGTTTCTCCCGGCGAATCCTCTGTGGGGACTTTGACCGTGACCAACGCCGTTCACCTCTTGGGCGCCACCAGCATCGGTTTGGACGTGATAAACACCACGAATAGCGTGCTGGCTTCCGGCGCCACCATTACATACGGAGGAGTGTTGGACCTGACATATCTCAGCGGCTCTCCCGCCACCGGCAGTTCCTTCAAAATATTCCAGGCCAAGAGTTATGCCGGTTCGTTCAGCAGCATCAGTCCCGCCACCCCTGGCACCGGCCAAACCTGGGACACCTCCCATCTGACAACCTCCGGCGTCATTGGAGTCATCGTGCCGGGAGCGCCCACTCCTCGATTCGGCGGCTTCACACTCTCCGGCACCAACTTCGTATTCAGCGGTTCCAACGGCGTTGCATTGGCAAATTACACGATCCTGACCTCCACCAACCTTGCGTTGCCGCTGGCCGAGTGGACACCCATTGTGACCAACGCCTTTGACTCCAGCGGGAACTTTACGTTTACCAACAACGTCAACCGATCCCTCCCGCAGCGCTTCTACCTGTTGGAAACGCCTTAACAGACTACATACACAATATTTACGCCTGGTGCGGGGCGGCGGCTCAAGGCCGTCGCCCCGCAAAAGATTTTCGGGGATTTCGCGGAATTTCCAGCCTACAATCCAGCGAATGGAAATCAAAATCGCCCAATTCCGGGTCCGCGAAGGCCATAAAGTAAAACTCCCAAAATGGCCCGCCTCCGTAAAGCCGTTCTATAAATCGAAGAAGGATTACCAAAGCCTCCTGACTCAGCACGTCGAAGCATTGAGCGCCGTCCAGGGCCTCCTCTACGCGCACAATCGCTATGCCCTGCTCATCATTTTTCAGGGGATGGATGCCGGCGGCAAGGATGGCGCAATCAAACATGTGATGTCCGGCATCAACCCGCAAGGATGCGAAGTCCACAGCTTCAAACATCCGAGCTCCCGGGAACTCGCGCACGATTTTCTGTGGCGGACGACATTGTGCCTGCCCGAGCGCGGCCAAATCGGCATCTTCAATCGTTCCTATTATGAGGAGGTGCTGATCGCGCGCGTGCAGCCGGAGATCCTGCGAGCGGAGCGGCTGCCGAAGGAAAACCAGGACGACCCGAAGATTTGGCAGCACCGCTATGGCTCGATAATCGATTTTGAAAAACACCTGCACCGCAACGGCACACGGGTGGTGAAGTTCTTTCTGCACTTGTCCAAAGAGGAACAAAGGAAGCGTTTCCTTTCCCGCGTTGAAGACCCCGATAAATACTGGAAAATCAGCGCCGACGATCTCGAGGACCGCGCCCGATGGAATGATTACCAGCGCGCCTACGAAGAGTGTCTGACAGCGACAAGCGCCAAAATTGCCCCCTGGTACGTGGTCCCGGCGGATGACAAGAAGAACGCCCGGCTGATCGTTTCACAGGTGATACTCGACACTCTTGACGAACTGAAAATGAGTTACCCAGATCCCGCCAAAGGCGAAGAATTGAAATCAATCCGCAAACAATTGGAAAAGGAACGGTAGGGACGCCTCGCCCAGGCGTCCGAGAGGGCGGTTTAGCGGGGGTTGGGCAGAAAAACATACGGCCACTGAGAAACCTCCGTAACGAGGCCCTTGCGAACCGGATTGGCCGGGATGTAATCCGCCTTCTCGCGCCATCTTTCGTCTGAACGCAGGCGGTGTTCGAAGAAATCGCGCTGCCACTCGATTCCCATTTGCCGCGCTGTCCAGCGTTTCCACAGCGTGACCGTTTGCTGGATGGTATTTCGGGAAGGTGGAAACGAAAGCAAGGCATGAACGTGATCGGGCATGATAAGAAAAATGTATGCGAACCAAACGAATCTCTCATTGCGAAGTTTGACAATGTCGAGCAAGGGGCCGGCGAGTTCGGGACGGGTCAGTTGAATCCGACCCCTGTGCTGGCAGGTTATTGTAATAAAATAGACTTCTTTCTGGGGATTGACCCCAAGAGGCACATGGTGCGGCAAAGAATGACGGTTGATAAATGTCAATTGGGCAAGGATGGCTCGGCGGAAGTTTCTGTCAAAGCAATCCTTCATTTGGTAGGGGCGTCTCGCCGAGACGCCCGGACGCCTCGGCGAGGCGTCCCTACCTTGAATACACTGTTACCTGTTCCAGAAGTTATCTCTACGAAACAAGGCCGGATACATTACAACAACCTCGCCTGGCGTCCTGAAACAAACGGAAGGCCCAGTTTTTTGTAGGTCAATTCAGTGGCGACGCGGCCTTGCGAGGTGCGGTTCAGGTAGCCCTCCATGATAAGGAAAGGCTCATAGACCTCCTCCAAGGTGTCCGGCTCTTCCCCAACAGCCACAGCCAGCGAATTCAGTCCCACAGGGCCGCCCGCGAATTTCACGGCAATCGTTTCCAGAATCCGTTTGTCCATTTCATCCAACCCATTTTCGTCGATCGCAAGCATGACCAGCGCCTGGTCAGCCACGGCGATTGTGATTCGCCCGTCGCCGCGCACTTGGGCGTAATCCCGCACGCGCCGCAATAAATTGTTGGCGATGCGCGGGGTGCCCCGGCTGCGGCGCGCGATTTCCATCGCTCCCGCAGGCTCGATGGCAATTGCCAATAAATTGGCGGAACGGACGACGATTTGCTGAAGTTGCTCCGCGGTGTAGTAATCCAGCCGTTCGCGAATCGGAAACCGCTCCAGCAGCGGCGAGGTCAACAGTCCGCTGCGGGTGGTCGCGCCGACCAGGGTGAAACGAGGCAGATTCAAACGGACACTGCGCGCGTTCGGCCCTTGGTCAATTATAATATCCAGCTTGAAATCCTCCATCGCCGAATAAAGATATTCCTCGATGGTTTTTTGGAGCCGGTGGATTTCGTCGATGAAAAGAACGTCGCCCTCCTCGAGGTTGGTCAGCAATCCGGCAAGGTCCCCTGCCTTCTCAATGATCGGGCCGCTCGTGCATTTGAGGTTGACGCCCATGCTCTTGGCGACGATATGCGCAAGCGTCGTCTTGCCAAGGCCCGGCGGCCCGCTGAAAAGAAGATGGTCGAGCGCTTCGCCCCGCTTTTTTGCGGCCTGGACGGAAATTTCGAGTCGCTCCTTGACGACGGACTGGCCGACGAATTCGGAAAGCAGCGAGGGCCGCAACGTCATTTCCAACGCTGCGTCGGGCTTGGCCAGCACATCCGCAATCACACGCTCCGGCATCGCATTGAGAATGAGCAGCCGCGCAAGCAGCGACAAGGGAAAACTTGAGGCGCGGCGCAATTTGCCGATATGATGCCGTGACTGTGACCGCATGAATTCCGAGGACTCGACGAAACACCAGGGCCGCCCGTGGCCCGAATGGCTCCCGGAATTGTGCGCCTTGACAGCTCTGGCGGCGATGCTGGCGTATTTTTTGCGCGTGTCGTGGCGGCGATGGCCCGATCCGATTGTTGACTCCAGCCAGCAATGGTACGCCGCATGGCGAATATCCGAAGGCGGGCGGCTTTTCCATGAAGGCGCATGGAATTACGGGCCTCTCTCGGCTTACTTCAACGGGCTTCTGTTCCGGGTTTTCGGCGCGAATTTAAGCGTGTTGTTCGCCGCAAATCTGCTGATTTACGCGGCCATTCTGGCTCTGGCTTATGCCGCGTTCCGTCGCGCCTGGGGCCGGTTGGGAGCGTTTGCCGCCTGTGGAGTGTTTATCGCCGTGTTCTCGTTTTCGCACTTGAACTCCATTGGCAATTACAATTACGCTTCGCCCTATTCCCACGAAAGCACCCACGGAATGCTTGTGGCATTCGTGGCGCTCTTTGTCGCCGCGTCGTGGAGCCGCCGGCAATCGTGGACGCTCGCTTTTTTGCTTGGAACCTGTGGGGGACTTGCCGCGGTGTTAAAGCCGGAATTCATGCTGGCCACCGCCGCCATTGGGACCGGCGCGCTGGCGTTGCGGCTCTTGCAACTCAAACCGGTTTCGACCGGCGAATGGATTCTACTCATCGCGGGCGCGGCGTGGCCGACGCTGGCGTTTTCTCTCGGCTTCTGGACCCACGAACCGTTCGACGCCGCGTTTGCCCACGCTTGCAACGCCTGGTGGCGCGTGGTCGTCAGACCCATTGCGGTGCCGGGCTTCGCCGCTGGACAGGCGATGATGGCGGGTTTCGATCACCCGTGGCGCAACGGGTGGCTGGAACTTACGTCGGGCTTGTATGCGCTCGTTGTGCTTGCCGCAATCTGGGCCTCCGGCTGGTTTATCAATCGTCCCGCCTCAAAAGCGCGGATGGCTTTCGTTCTGGTTTTGGGGGCGCTCGCTTTGTGTTTCCACCTGGATGGCGGATGGTTTCGCGTCGGGCGCTGCCTGCCGTTGCTCGTGATGGTCGTTGTGGGATTGACGACGCTGCGAATCCTCAGAGCCTGTTGCAAACCAGTGGATCTTCCGCGCGCCGTGGTAATGCAATGGCTGCTGGCATTGTTTGGCCTTGTCATGCTGGCGCGAATGGCTCTGTTTGCGCGCGTTTATCATTTTGGTTTTTTCCAAGCCGCTGTGGCGGCCATGGTCATCGCCGCGGCGATGATTGCGGACATTCCCCGTTGGGTCGGCGAGGGGCGTTTCGGCAAAATCGCGGCGACAACCCTCAGTTTATTGCTATTGACCGTTGGCTCCATTTCCATCGCGGCAAAATCCAATGCCATCCGCGCCGAGCAAACCCAGCCCATTGGCGACGGCGCGAACCGTATTTACGTGTTCAATCGCGATGTGGACACCACCGGCGCGCTGATGGATTGGCTGGTGAAACGCCTTCTCAAGGAGCCTCCTGGCACCCTTCTTGTGCTTCCCGACGGCCTGTCAATCAATTTCTTCACGCATCGAACTTCCATCCAGCCCGAACTGGACGATTCCTGGTCGCCGCAAACGCAATTGCAGGAACTTCGCGCTTCACCGCCGGATTACGTCGCGGAAATTTCACTCGATTGGACGGACCGCGGCATCCGCCATTATGGGGCGCCGGGAAATGAGGGGTATGTGCTGGTGAAATGGG
The DNA here is from genome assembly GCA_036268455.1 of Verrucomicrobiia bacterium. Lineage (GTDB taxonomy): Bacteria > Verrucomicrobiota > Verrucomicrobiia > Limisphaerales > Palsa-1400 > DATAUD01. The sequence continues at coordinate 33,286 of DATAUD010000042.1, read as the reverse complement.
TCAGTCAAAACTATGTCCCCATCGCATCCTGGGGTGAGCCTTTTTCGGGCACGAATTTGAAGGGCGCCCGCATTCTTCGCCATAAAAATCCATAAATCCTCATACGCCACCGCCCGGCGCGACGATGCTTCGAATTTCACCCTTGCTCACTTTTGTCCGCAATTCCTGCCCCGCCCGAGTATCGTCCGCGGAACGAATGACCTTCCCCGTCGCGCCGTCCAGCGTGATCGAATAACCCCGCGCCAGCACATGTTCCGGTCCGAGCAAACGCAGCCGCGCGTTCAGTGTTTCGCGCCGATGCTTCAGCCGCGCCAATTGCCGCCCGGCCTGCTCGCGCAAACGACGCCTTCGCTCTTTCAGCAATTCTCCACGCTGGCTCAAAACCTGCCTCGGCCGCAATCGCCCCAGGCGAAGCCGCAATCCCTCGGCCGCGATTCGCAGGTTTTGGAAACTCGATTTCAAACACCGAGAAAGGCCCCCTCGCAGGTCGTCCAACCGTTGCAACCGCTGGTTCAACTGGCGCCGCGGATGCAACGCCGCCAACCGCTGTGAAAGTTGCGCGAAATGCCGGCGTTCCCCAAAGAGCCGCCGCCGCGCCGCCTCGGCCATTTGTTCCCGCGCCCGCGAAATCCATTTGCAACTGGAAAAAACCCCCTCCGTCAAAATTTCCCCCGCCGCGCTCGGAGTCGCCGCCCGCAAATCCGCCACAAAATCGCTGATTGTAAAATCCGTTTCATGGCCCACCGCCGAAACGACGGGAATGGCGGAATTGAAAATCGCGCGCGCCACCGCTTCCTCGTTGAACGCCCATAAATCCTCCAGGCTACCCCCGCCCCGCGTCACAAGAATCGCGTCCAACCCGCCGCCTCCTCTAAGCGCCCATTCATTGAGCAAACGAATCGCCGAGGCAATCTCCCCGGCCGCGCCCGCCCCTTGCACCGCGGAGGGAACAAAAATGATTTCCAAACTTCGATACCGCCGTTCCACAACGTGCAAGACATCCCGGATCGCCGCGCCCGCCGGGGAGGTGACAAGCCCGATTCGCCGGGGAAACGCCGGGATCGTCCGCTTTCGTTCCGGCGCAAACAACCCCTCCGCCTCCAGCTTGCGCTTGAGTTTTTCAAACGCCGCTTGCAACGCGCCAATCCCCTGCGGCTCGATGGCCAGAACATGCAACTGGTACTGGCCGCGAACTTCATACACCGTCAATTCCCCTTTCAGTATCACTTTCGCGCCGTCCCCCAGCGATTCCCGGCCCTCGACCGGGTCACTGCGAAATACAACGCAACTGATCTGCGCGAGCGAGTCTTTGAGTGTAAAATAAATATGGCCGGAAGTTTGCGACCGGAAATTGGTGATTTCCCCCGATACCCAAACTTGCCCAAGATGCCTCTCCAGCAATTTCCGGATGTCCGCTGTCAACTCTCCCACGGAAAAAACACGCCGCATCACTTCCCTGGGAAAAAGTTCTCCGCCAAAATCCCATTGCGATGTCACTTCGATCGTCATTTAGGGCAGCGGTTCGGAAATCCGCCGGATGCTTAGCGCCCGCCCCGTCTGGTCATCCACTTCGATCACCGCCCCCTGCAACAGAATTCGTCCCGACGCCACGCCGAATTTTTGCGGCATGTTGGTGCAAAAACGCTGGATGATCGGCTCGATCTCCCGTCCCAGCACGCTCTCGTGCGGACCCGTGAAACCCGCATCAGTCAAATATGCGGTCCCGCCCGGGAAAATTTGCTCGTCGGCTGTTTGCACGTGCGTGTGCGTCCCGATCACCGCGCTCACCCGCCCGTCGAGCATCCGCGCCATCGCGATCTTTTCCGACGTCGCCTCCGCGTGCATATCGACAAGTATTATTTTAGTCATCTGACGCAGCCGCGCGGCTTCCGTTTTTCCACACAAAAACGGATTTTCCAACGGCTGCAAAAAAGTCCGCCCCTGCAAGTTGAGCACCGCCACCGCCGGCTGCCCCTCTTTGCGCCACACCGTGCTTCCCTGCCCGATAGTGCCCGGCGGATAATTAAACGGGCGAACAAAGCGCGGTTCAGTCTGGAGCAAAATGTTCACCTCTTTCTGGTCCCATAGGTGGTCACCGCTGGTGATGATATCCACACCCGCGTTGAGAAGTTCGTTGGCCGTGCCCACGGTAATCCCCGCCCCGCCGGCCGAATTTTCCCCGTTCGCCACGATCATATCGAGCCTTTGGGCTTCGCGCAATTTTGGCAAAAGCTGTCGAAGCGCGTGCCGTCCAGGTTCGCCAACGACATCTCCGACAAATAGCAGGTTCACGTTGAGAGAATATCCGGCAATCGCTTTCGCGCAAGCCTTACAGCTTTTGATTCCAAGGATTAAAGACCTGGACGCCAAGCGGCGCAAAATCAGACGTGTTCCGTGTGGCCACTGTCCAACCGCGCGTCGAAGCAATCGCCGCGATAAAGGACTCGCGAAAATCTATTGAGACGCCTCGCTTGAGAGCGGCGCTTGTAATCCGGCCCCATTCCAGCGCCTCTATCTTGCCAAATTCAGCCAGGGGCAATGCCAGAACATCGGCCAGAAAGGTCTTCAGGATGGGCGTCGGATTGTTCTCAACTCCTTGCGCAATCTCGGCGAGCACAACCGTGCTGAGACGGATATTTTCGACCGGCACGGCGCGTAAAAACGCGGCCACGGAGGGATTGGGGGACCTTTTGGCTTTCTCGCGAAAGACGCTGGTGTCGAACAGGAAGATCACAAGTTGATCTTCTTGACTTTCCCGCCTCCTGGTGTGATTTCCAATTTGCGACCATGACGCGACGCCTTGGGTGCGCTTGACAGCATTGTCTCGACCACCGCGTAAATTCGCTCCTGCTCGTCCGGGGGAAGCGACCTCATCCGTTGGATCATCTCGCTCTCCTTGTCCGTCACTTTGGGAGATTGCGGGGCGCTTGAGTTGGTATCCTTCAATTCAAGCGCCCCCGCCTCAAAAAAACCGGGCCGTTCCTGGGCAATGATCAATTTCAGCAGCCGCAAGGTCGTTTCCGTCGGCCGGTTTGGATGATCCGGATTAAGGAGGTGATTGATGGCGCTGGGGGACTTGGCGAGCTTCCTCGCTGTTTCAGTTTGGGACCATCCCATTGTCTCCACCAGCCTTTTAAACTCTGCCTTATACGCGTCCATATAGAAGAAAGGTTTATTAAATCACAAATTATCTATTGACGTTATCGGATAAACTTGTTATCCCGTAACACTGTCGCATATGAAAAACATTACGCAATCAAAAAATGCAAGTAATGAGACACTAAAGAACCTGGCTTCCCTGAGCAAAGATACGGAAGCCTTTAAGGCCCTGTTTGAGGCGGTTGGCGAGTGCTGCGCCAAACCGGCATTCGATTATCAACGGATCATCGTTTGCCTCACCCCAGGCCCCGTCCCCGGCGCGGTATTGCGTTGCGGGGCGGTCCTGGCCAACCCAGACGGGCAGTTAGAGTCAGAAGGCAGCAGTTCAGTGGTGGTCGTCGTCGAGGAAGAGAAGGATTGGACCTGGAAGATGCTGGAAACGATCGTTCGTTTTATAAATTGCACCCGGGGAGTCGTCGTCCTCATGGCGGCGGCGGAAAGCATTTTCCGCTGGCACGACCTTTGGCGGGTTCAATTCGATCAAATCCGCCGCCGCATCCATGTAACTATTGAATTCAATAGTTAGCTAAGCAGGTTAAGCTTCGGGGCGCCATCGAGGCTGGACAGATGGCGCCCTGGCGGGCAACGTTGCGGGGCGACGAAAGAAACGAAATGCAGGCTCGTGCGCCCCTTCATCCGGGCATCACTTCCAGAAAACTAAAGTCCGCCGTTTTCGTGCTCGAGGGCTTAAACTCCTTGGGGACGACCTATTTCTTTTACTATCTCTACTTTTACACACGGGAACAATTCAAGTTCGGAACCCTGCAAAACCTCTGCATGGCCGCTGGTTTTGGTTTTCTGTATGCCTTCGGAGCTTTGTTGGGCGGACGCTTCGCGCAAAAGTTCGGCTATTACACGGCCATTCAGCTTGGGGTTTCACTCATGATGATTTCCTTTTTCTCGTGCGCGTTTGCCGGGTCATGGGGTCTCATCGTTACTCTTGCGGCACTGGGGAATGCCGGCATGTGTTTTACATGGCCCGCGGTCGAGGCATTGGTCAGCGAGGGAGAATTGCCGACTCGACTTCCGAGCCTTGTCGGTTTCTATAATTTCATCTGGGCGATTACCGCGGCGTTCGCGTATTTCACCGGCGGGGAAATGATGGACCGATGGGGTCGGCGCACGATCTTCTTTTTGCCGGCGGCGATCATGGCCGTGGAATTGCTCATAATCATCTGGGTGGAATTCGCCGCGCGCCGCCAAACCGCTCCCGATCCCGAAGTCATTCGCCCATTGCTCCACGCCGAACCCGAGGGCTACAAATCCTCCGTCTCCCCCAAAACATTTTTGCGCATGGCGTGGGTGGCGAATCCAATGGCGTACATCGCCATCAACACCGTCATTCCGACCATCCCCAGCATCGCAAAAAGACTGGATTTTTCGCCCGCGATGGCTGGATTCGTCTGCTCCCTTTGGTTGTTCACGCGAACGGCGACTTTTGTGGGTTTGCGCTTGTGGACGGGATGGCACTATCGGTTTTCGTACCTGACGGCGGCTTACGTGGCAATGATCATTTCTTTTGCCGGACTTCTCCTCGCCCCCAACCAATGGGTCCTGATCCCCTCCGAAGCGCTCTTTGGAGTCACTCTGGGATTGATCTATTATTCCTCCCTTTTTTATTCGATGGATGTCGGCGACACCAAAGGCGAACACGGCGGCCTGCACGAGGCAGCCATAGGTTTTGGAAACGGCATGGGCCCCGCGATAGCCGCCCTGGCGCTGACTGTTTTCCCCGGTTTTCGAGGCAGCGGAACATGCGCGGTCTGCGTCATTTTATTAATCGGCCTGCTCGCGCTGTTCCGAATCCGTTTCGCAAGCGGCCAAGGCAATTAAGCCAAGCATTAAGACTAAAGCTCGTCGTTTCGGGCCGGGGCCGCGTCTGGAACCATCGCGAGGAAGGCGTCGAAACCTTCCCGGCGACCGCGGACGGCCCTATCCGCCAGGTAATCAAGCTGCTGCTGAGCCTGGACAACACGGACGAGCGACTCACTTGCCAATTGTTCCGCCGACTTGTGCTCCCGGACCGCTGCGGCATCCAGTGCCGCGCGGACCGCGTCGGATATTTCAACAGTAAGTGTACTCATGTCGTCTCTCCTATTATGCGCAAAAACTGGCGAGGTTCAACTAGATTGATGCCGAATCGCTCTGCTCCCCGAAAGTCAGCTCTTCGGCAAGGAATACCTCGTGTGGGCGAAAGGCAATTTCAAAATTACCTCGCTTGACGCTTCCCCGTCCATCCATTAGCTTGCGGTCTCACTCTAAGGTGAGACTTATGCAAAACTTTTTAGTCCCAATGGTTGTCGAACAAACCGGTCGCGGTGAACGCGGTTACGACATTTATTCCCGGCTTCTCGTGGACCGCATTGTCTTCCTCGGGACTCCCGTGGATGATATGGTCGCCAATTTGATCATCGCCCAATTGCTCTTTCTCCAAATGTCCGAGCCCAAAAAGGACATTCACCTTTATATTAACTCCCCCGGCGGCAGCGTCACCGCGGGCCTGGCCATTTACGATACCATGCAGTTCCTTACCTGTGACGTGAATACGTATTGCATCGGACAAGCGGCCAGCATGGGCGCGGTCCTTTTGTGCGGCGGGACCAAGGGCAAGCGTTACGCCCTCCCCAACGCCAATATCATGATCCACCAGATTCTCGGGGGCGCCGAGGGCCAGGCGACCGATGTCGAAATCAGGGTCAAATACATGCTCCGGCTCAAGAACCGCCTCAACAACATTATTTCAAAGCACACCGGGAAGCCCTTTGAGCAGGTCGAAAAGGATTGCGACCGCGATAATTTTATGACTTCCGACGAAGCCAAGGCCTACGGCCTGGTGGACGAAGTGGTCCAATCCCGAAAGGAAATTCCTGGTTTGACGGATGCCAAGTTAAGTGACAAAATACCGTAGTCACTGGAATGGCCCGGCCCACCAACATCACTTTGTGCAGTTTCTGCGGCAAATCGCACGCGGAAGTCAAAAAGCTCATCGCCGGACCCGCCGTTTACATCTGCGATAATTGCGTTCTCCTTTGCAAGAGCGTGCTCGACAAGGAGTTGTCAGCCGATACCAAGCGGGCCGCACCGAAGTTCGCCGTTCCCAAACCCAACGCGATCAAACAACACCTGGACCAGCATTGCATCGGCCAGGGGCAGGCCAAGAAAACTCTCGCGGTCGCCGTTCACAATCATTTCAAGCGCCTTGCGCAGAGCACGGCGGCGCCGGCTCGCTCCGAGTCCGACGAATTGGACACGGCCCGGCACGAGGACGTGGAAATCGAGAAGAGCAACATCCTGCTGATCGGCCCCACTGGCTCCGGCAAGACGCTCCTGGCTCGCACGCTCGCTAAAATCCTCGACGTCCCATTTGCCATCGCCGATGCCACCACTTTGACCGAGGCCGGGTACGTGGGCGAAGATGTCGAGAATATCATCCTCCGCCTATTGCAGAACGCCGATTACGATGTCAAGCGCGCCCAGATGGGGATCGTTTACATTGATGAGATCGACAAAATCGCGCGCAAGACCGAGAACGTTTCGATCACCCGGGACGTTTCCGGCGAAGGCGTGCAACAGGCTTTGCTCAAAATTTTGGAAGGCACCGTTTGCAACGTCCCCCCTCAGGGCGGACGCAAACATCCGCAACAGGAATACATCCGGGTCGATACCAGCGGGGTTCTGTTTATTTGCGGCGGGGCTTTCATCGGTTTGGAAAAAATCATCCAGCGCCGCCTCGGCAATCGCGTCATGGGCTTTGGCGCCGCCGAAAAAAGCCGCAAGGTCAGCAGCATCGACCGCGACAAGGTGCTTCAAATGGTCGAGCCGGAAGATTTGATTGCCTTTGGGTTCATCCCCGAATTTGTCGGTCGCTTGCCGATGGTCACTGTGCTTGAGGAATTAACGGAGGAACAGTTGGTTTCGATCCTTACGGAGACCAGGAACGCGCTGACCAAGCAATATACCAAGCTTCTTTTCATGGAGGGTGTGGAATTGGAATTCACCGCCGACGCCCTGCGCGAATTGGCGGCGCAGGCGATCAAAAAAGGCACTGGCGCGCGGGCCTTGCGCAGCCTGCTGGAAAAATTGATGCTCGACGTCATGTACGACGCGCCCACCAACGAGGACATTGTCGGCGTCACGGTCACACGCTCCGCCGTGCTGGGCGAGGACAAACCGGTCATCCGCCGGAAGACCGATCAGGCGGCCGCCTAAACCGCTTCGCGGGCCATGCTCGACATGTCCCGCAACCTCAACCTTGTGGACTTCAACCCCAATAACTTTGTCGCCCAAACTGTCCGCGCCATCCCGCGGTCGGGAATCCGTGATTTTTTTGACATCGTGCAGGGAATGAAGGACGTGATTTCGCTGGGTGTCGGCGAACCGGACTTTGTTACACCCTGGCACATTCGCGAAGCGGCGATTTATGCGCTCGAACGCGGGCGCACTTCTTACACGTCCAACCTCGGCCTGCTCTCGCTCCGGGAAGCCATTGCCGCGAGCGTCGGGACCAATTTCAAAGTCGCTTACAATCCAAAAACCGAAATTCTCATTGCCGTGGGCGTCAGCGAGGCGATGGACCTCGCCTTTCGCGCCGTCATTAATCCGGGCGATGAAGTCATTTATCACGAGCCTTGTTACGTGAGTTACGCCCCGGGCATCAGCCTCGCGTACGGCGTTCCCGTGGCGGTTTCCTGCCGCGCCGAGGATGGTTTTTCCGTGACTGCGGAAGCGATCGAACGGGCGATCACGCCCAAGAGCAAGCTTCTGGTGCTCAACTTTCCCACCAATCCCACCGGCGGCACGATGGCCCGGCCGGAATTGGAAAAAATCGCCGAAGTCGCCCGCCGCCACAATCTTCTGGTGATGACCGACGAGATTTATTCCGAACTGACGTTCGAGGGCGGCCATACCAGCATCGCTTCCCTTCCGGGGATGAAAGAGCGCACGATTTTCCTGCACGGCTTTTCCAAAGCCTACGCGATGACAGGTTTCCGAATCGGCTACGCCTGCGGTCCGCAGGAAATTATCGACGCCATGATGCGGGTCCACCAATACTCAATGCTCTGCGCCAGCATCATCAGCCAGGAAGCGGCGCTCGAAGCCATTCAATACGGCGAGGCTGACACAATCGAAATGCGCGAACAATACCGCCTCCGCCGCAATTTTATCGTTAGTGCCCTCAATCAAATCGGCCTCAAGTGCCACCTTCCGCGAGGTTCCTTTTACGCATTCCCCTGCATTAGGAGTACCGGTTTGGATTCCAAGCAATTCGCGGTCAAGCTTTTGGAAAGCAAAAAAGTCGCGTGCGTCCCCGGGAGCGCCTTCGGGCTCAGCGGGGAAGGCTTCCTGCGCTGTTGCTTCGCCACCGCCATGGACCGGATCGAAGTCGCCTGCGAGCGCATCGACCAATTCGTCCAGCAATTGCGCTAAGCCAAGAAGAGGGGAAAAACGGACTTGCGGAATTTTTGGCTTACCAATCATTCTGATGTATAGTACTTTAACATTATGAATATCCCGGAGGAGGTGTGGACAGTTGGGCATTCACGGCGGACGTTCGAGGAATTCGTGGCACTCCTAAGGTCCTTTGGCATACAAACGGTGGCGGATGTCCGGCGATTTGCCGTTTCAAAACGTTTTCCCCACTTTAGCCAGATGCAACTCTTCAAAAGCCTTTCCGTCCTCGGCATTGAATATGAGGACTTTGGAGATTTAGGTGGCCGGCGCCGTCCCCTGCCCGATTCGCCGAATACCCTCTGGCGCAACGAAGCTTTCCGTGGTTACGCCGACTTCATGATGACCCCCAAATTTCATGAGAGCGTCGAGCGCCTGATCGAAGTGGCCGCCAAACGCCGAACGGCGATTATGTGCGCCGAAGCCCTTTGGTGGCGTTGTCATCGCGGTTTGATCGCGGATCACCTCAAGGCCGCCGGCATCAAAGTCACGCACATTATGGGCGTCTCCGAGAGCCAGGAACATCCCTACACTTCCGCCGCTCACATCGAGGACGGCAAATTGTCTTACGCCCCCAATCAAACTCCGCAACTGGTCCCTCACTGATTCACTGATTGCGAGAGATTTTCGCTGTCGCAAGGGCAATCTTCGTTTACTGTGAGGCCACAATATGAAAATTGGCATCGGATCAGACCACGCCGGCTTTGAATACAAAGAGCGGATCAAACAACTTCTCAAGGAGTTGGGCCACGACGCGCGCGATTTCGGCACGGACAGCGCGCGCGAACCTGTGGATTATCCAGACTACATTCGGCCCGTGGCCGAGGCCGTTGCCAAGGGCGACGTCGAACGGGGCATTGTGCTCGGTGGTTCCGGCAATGGCGAAGCCATCGTTGCCAATCGCGTTCGCGGGGTGCGGTGCGCCGTCTGTTGGAATCTCGAAAGCGCGCGCCTGGGCCGGGAACACAACGATGCCAACGTCCTTTCACTTGGCCAGCGGATGATGCCCGCGGATCTCGCCTTGGAAATTGTGAAAGTCTGGTTGAACACGGCGTTTGCCGGAGGACGCCACGAGCGTCGCATCCGCGAAATCGACGAGAAGTGAGCGTCAACTCACGCGTCCGTCCCACAAACCGCAACCATTTAAAAACCTGCGCGCGTGAATTATGACCTGGTGACTGGGATCAAGTGGTATGTCGTCTTCCTCTTTTCAACCACTTTGCACGAGGCCGCTCATGCCTGGGCGGCCCTGAAACTTGGCGATGACACGGCCGCCCGCGGCGGTCAAGTCACCCTGGACCCCACCCCGCATCTCCAGCGTTCGCCCTTTGGGATGGTCGTCGTTCCCATCGTTTCGTACTTGCTGGGCGGGTGGATGATCGGCTGGGCCAGCGCGCCCTTCGACCCGCGATGGGCCGCAGCAAACCCGAGAAAATCCGCCCTCATGTCGCTTGCCGGACCGGGGGCCAATTTCCTGCTCGTGCTGACGGCCGCGATCCTCATTCGGGCCGGAATCGCGCTCAATTATTTCAGCGCGCCGGAGACGATCGATTTTTCGCGCGTCGTGTCCGCCGAAACCTCCGGCGGTTATTTCTTTTCGAGTTTCTTGAGCATTTTCTTTTCCCTGAACCTGCTTCTGTGCGCCTTTAATCTGCTGCCTATTCCGCCCCTGGACGGCAGCGGAGCGCTGATGTTATTTGCCGGGCCGAAGTCCGGTCAACGAGTCCTGGAGTTCCTGCGCAATCCCCAGTTCCGCATATTTGGCCTGTTTGTGGCCTGGAAACTGTTTGACTACGTCTTTCCCCCGCTCCATATTTTAGCCGTAAACATACTCTACCTCGGCAACGCCCATTTCCAAACATGACAACCAAATCCATCTACGCGCTCCTGCTCACCGGCCTCATCTCCTCCTATTCCTGCCAAGCCCAGGAACAGCAGGTAAAATCCCGGGAGGAACTGCTCAAACTCGCCAATTCCCTCGTTTATAAAGACGGCGAAATCACGTTGCGCGGCGGCCTGGCCAAATTGGAAGTGCCCAAAGGTTTTAGATACCTCGGTCCCGCTGACGCCAACACCGTCCTCTCAAAAATGTGGGGAAATCCTCCGAACGACCAATCCCTTGGCTTGTTGTTGCCGGCAGACACATCGCCTCTGGACAGAGGTTGCTGGGCCGTCATCATTTCCTATACCGAGGACGGTTTCGTCAAAGATGACGATGCCACCAAAATCAATTACGACGACCTCCTCAAAAAAATGCAGAAACAAGTCCGCGACGCCAGCGGCGAACGCGCAAAACAAGGTTACGACACCGTCGAACTCGTCGGTTGGGCCACACCGCCACATTACGACGCCGCTACCCACAAGCTTTATTGGGCCAAGGAACTCAGATTTGGCCAATCATCTCACGACACCCTTAACTACAATATCCGCATCCTCGGCCGCAGAGGCGTCCTCGTCCTCAACGCCGTCGCCAGCGTGTCGCAACTCGACGAAATCGAAAAACTTACCCCCCAGATTCTGGCGATGGTCAATTTCAACGATGGCAATCGCTATGCCGACTTCAACCCGAAAGTGGACAAAGTGGCCACCTACGGAATTGCGGCGTTGGTCGCCGGCGGCATCGCGGCCAAGCTCGGCCTATTCAAGTTGATTTGGGTCTTCCTGCTGGCGGCGAAAAAATTCGTCATCATAGGCGCCGTTGCGGTCTCGGCATGGTTTAAAAAGCTATTTTCAAAAAACAAGCGCGCCGAAGCAACTGCTCCGCCCGCCCCCGGCCCCACAGTAACGTAAGGTTAGCTTAACTAAAAAATTGAAGAACGCCCGAGACTAAGTCCCGAGCGTTCTTCTTCGTCGCAATGAACCACGAAACACCGTCCGTGGTAATCAGACATTCTTACTAGGCCGCGCCAGCCATATGAGTATGATTTCCGTTTCCGTTCCTCCACCCACTGAGAAATGAGGACGCTTCGGTCAACTTCTTTTCGAGGTGCTGCACTTGGCGAGCGCTCTCGGTGCTGGATTGTCTGGCCTCATCGCGTTCCTTCTCAGTGCGGGCAAACAGCGCCCGTAAAGGTTCCACCGCTGCGCGCACTTTTGTCTCCGTTTGTGATTCCCACTGCGCTTGCGCGGCGAGGTAGCGGAGTTCCGCTTGCGCCGTAAATTGCCCTTCCATTTCCTGCTCGCGTTGCTTCGCCTTGGCTTGGACGGCGTCCTCTCTCTGCTGCATTTCTTTGCGGAATTGCGCTTCGAGATCGCGCAGGGCGGCGCCGGCTTCGGCTTCGCGGCGGCGAAGAATTTCGTCGTGCTGGGTCTGCAACTCAGCGCGGGCGGTTTCCACTTTCGTCTGCCATTGCTGGTCGCGCTGGCGTGATTTGCCAAGGAACTGTTCTTCCTTCTGCTGCGCCTCGTGGCTGAAACGCGTCTCAATCGCGCGGATGCGTGACTCCGCCTGGTGTTCCCAATCTTCCTCACGGCTCCGCAAATCCGCGGCCCACTGATTTTGCAATTCGGTTTCGCGAGCGTCGGCCTTCATCGTCAATTCCTGTTCGCGCTGCTTGAGTTTCGTCTGGAAGGCCATGTCCTTCTGTTGCAATTCCTGTTTCAGGCGCATGGCGGCGTCGCGCGATTGCGCTTCGATCTGCCGTTCCAATTCCGCGTTGAGCCGGCGCAATTCCTGTTCGGCTTGCGTTTGAACTTCTGTCAAACGAATCTCAGCCTGCGCCTGCAATTGCTGTTCGCGCTGTTTGAGCCGGATTTGCGCGGACTCTTCCCGCTGCTGCAATTCCACTTTCCAGCGCGCGTCAACCTCGACGGCGCGGTTCTCGAGCAGCCGTTCAAGCTCGGACTCGCGGCGGCGCGATTCCTGTTCGATCCGGGTTTGCTCCTCCGCAAGGCGGCCTTCGTACGAGAGTGTCAACTCTTGTTCGCGCTGTTTCAATTGATGTTCGAAATCCTCTTCGCGCTCGCGCAATGTCTTTCCAAATTCCGCTTGCTGGCGTTCCGAACGATGCTTCTCATGGCGCGCGGCTTTCTCGATCTCTCGCGCCGCCTCTTCTTTGGCCTGAGCCAGCTTGAGGCTATACGACTCAGCCTGCTCGTGGAGTTGGGCCTCCGCCACATCGCGGGCTTCCACGGCTTCCTTCATATCCTGCGTCAACTTCGCCGACGCGTCCACCGCGGCCAATTCGGCGTCCGCCGCCTGCCGGCGGGCCTGGACAACCTGCGCTTTGGCCTCTTCGGAAACTTCCAGTAATTTCTTGTGGTGCGCTTGCATCATCACCAACCGCTCCGTCTCGCTGGCGGTTCGGTGCTCATCCAATTCCTGGCGCATTTGAGTCAAACGGTCAGACCACGCGTTCTGGCGCATTTGGATCTGGCGTTCGATCTCGGACTTCTGCAAATCCCGCATCGCGTCCTTCTCAATGACCGTCCGGTTGAGCGTATCAGCCAGATTGGCAAGCTTGCCCACCCATTCTTCCTCCTGCTGCTTCAATTCCACCGCATGTTCTTCTTCCTTCGTCTTCGAATGCTCTTCGTGTTTGGCGGCGGCCGCTTTGATGGAATCCTGAGCCGCTTGCAATTCCACTACTTTCTCCGCCAACGCCTGGTCCGCGGCAACCTGTGCGGTGGAAAGCGCCTTGTCTCGAGCCGCAAGCTGGCCGGACGCCAGGCTGGCGACGCGCTGGGCGCGCAAAATCTTTTGACGACCTGCGCGGACATAGAGCCAGTGCAAACGCCGGCCCAGAAAACCGAGGCGATAACCCGGGCGCTGCTTCTCGGGATGAAATACCGTGGAGAAAGCGATCTCAACCAGCAACGTCGGCAAGAAAGCCACGATGAACGCCAGCACCGGATAAACCGAAATCCGCACCATGCTGATTTGGTCCGTGAGCAAATCGCCGCGCTCCTTGGCGGTCGCCCTGATCGACGCCGGACGCTCTCCTTTGATCAACCCGCGCACGATTTCCACCGTGGTGGCGATCCGGTGAACCTGGGTTTTTCGGATGGACGCTTCGCGCTCCTCATAATATTCTTCGGCTTGCGCATGGGCCGCATCCACTTGCGCACGGATGCCATCAACCTTTTGGACGGATTCCGCCACGTCCTGGTCGATCTCTTTCCGTTCGGCTTGCCATTGGGTGGCCAACTGGGCCTGAGCCGCCAGCAATTCTTCGCGCTTGTGGTCCGCCTCCTCGCGCTTGGCGGTCGAGCGGCTGTCAAATTCCTCGCGCAGATGATGGGCTTCAGCGTCCACCTCGGCGACCCGGTCGCGGCGCTTATTATTGACCGTGAGCAATTCAGCTTCCTTGGCTTTGATCTGGTCGTCAATCTCCGCGACTAACGTGGGCTTAAGAATCGAGTTCTCCTCCTGCACCGGGGGCACGCCGGGATCAATGGGCTTCTTCATCAATTGGCGTTTGAGAAAATTGGCGCTGTCGTAGGCGGCATTGTCTTTCTCGTACTGCCCTTTCTTATTCTCGTAATCCACCATTTTCGCCTTGTACTCATTCTCGAGGCGGGCCTCTTCGGAGTTCCATTTGGAAGAGCGGCCCACTTCGACTTCGCGGTTGGCGCGCAGTTCGGCGAGGGTCTTGTTGAGCTGCGCGGCGTCGGCGTCACATTGTTGGATGATCGCCGCCTCGCGGGAGTCCACGTCGGCAAGCTCTTTCTTCTGATAATCCGTCAGGCTGATGGCGTCCTTGCGGGAATCGTCATTGCGCTTGAGTGAATCCTCGATGTCCGCTTTGGCCTTGGCTTGTTTGGCGTCCAGGTCGGCAAGCTTGCCTTCGCGGTCCTTTTTCTTCTGCTCGATGCCCGCCAATTCGCCATTGAGTTGCGCGGCCTTGTTGTCCTCCGCGATTGCCTTCTCGAGGAACTGGCTGGCTGGCGTCATCGCGACGCCCATTTCATATACCGCCATGTCCTTCACCAATTGGAAGGTCAGCAAACAAATCAGGGGCAATCCCATGACCACCATCACGCACTTTTGCCAGCCTGTGCGCGAAGCGGTCCAGATGGCCAGCGGCAGTTTCAGCAATTCCACCGCAAGGATGGTCGCGCCAATCGGGCCGATGCCAAAAAAAGTGACTCCCATGCCCATGGGCAGGCAAACCACCTTTTGATACTTCCACCCCGTCGCCAAAATGACGAATTCCGTTATGGTCGCCATGATGAGTAATGGAAGGGTCAGGTATGAAATCCGTTTGGATTTCAATCGCTGCCACGGTGAAAAGCCCAAATCACGCGGTGTCGCGGAAGAGGGAGAATCATTTAAATTTGTTGAGTCTGAGTTCTTCATAAATTGAAACTTGTAGAGTCCTTTAAACACACTTTCAGTCTGGATAGCAGCTTGTACGCCACCCTTCTTTTACGAGGGAAAACTCACTCTCAAACCCTGACTTTTGAGACGCAACCGACGGCTGGTCAGAAGGACGGGTTCGCGGTGCAACCCCTCGTGAACGGTACACGTCAACCCTAACGCCGCCCTGTTTCTGTACACTTTAAGTGTCCCCCCCAGCGACACCGCACCCTTGCCTGATCGGCCCGAATTTGCGACGTTGAGCCGTGAACTCGTTGGACTCACCGGACATTCATTATCTATCCGCCGCGATCGGCTGGCTTGAACTCGGCAATTGGCGGGAGGCAAGTGAGGAATTGGAGAGGATCACCCCGGCGTTGAGCGCGCACCCGGCGGTATCGGCGGTTCGCCTGGAGATTTGCATGAAGGCCGAAAAGTGGGATAAGGCGGTCGAAATCGCCCGCGCGCTTATCCAACTTCACCCCAATGAAGCGCAATTTTGGATTTCCCATGCGTATGCGACGAGACGCATGCCCGGCGGCGGCATTGCTCAAGCGAAGGAAATTCTCGACAAGGCGGAGCCGATGTTTCCGAAAGTTTGGACGATCCCTTACAACCTGGCCTGCTACTGTGCCCAGTTGGGCCGGTTGGACGAATGCCATGCGTGGTTTAGCAAGGCAACGGCTCTCGACGAGAAGACCGTGAAGCGGACGGCGATTGACGACCCAGATTTGAAACCGTACTGGGACAGCACAGCCAGCACGCTATGGAAGCGGACTGAGTAATGTCTAACGAAAATCTGGACTCGCGCAGAGTCGGGCCGAGTTCGCAGAGGTTTTAACGCAAAGACCCAAAGAGGCAAAGGCGCAAAAAATGTGGGGTCGTAAGGGACTTATCTGACTCCAGCGGCTCTCGATTATGGAGAACGCTCGTTTTTCGCCGTGAAACGCGAGATTTCCGCACTTTCAAATCCAGCGTCTTATTTCGGGGGCTTTTTGTCCGACTCGGAGAGCCATTCAAGGTAACTGCCGCACGGGCGGGTTGACCAGTCGCGGTCTTGGACGGATTCTTCAACCGCCGGGGTCTCCGAGGGTTTGTCCACCAAGACACGCGGATTGTTTGGCGCTTCAGGCAGCCGCTTGAGCAGCACAATAATGACGCAGACAAGAGTGATCAGCACTATCGCAAATGGAATGAACCAAAATGCATCCATAAAAACGATTTATCTCATTATCACATCTTATCGGTGGTCGTCAAGCGAAAAAAAATGGAAAAGCATGGCGAAGAGAGGAGCGTGTTTGAGAATTTTCGAGGCTGCGTCGGGCAGTTTTGAGGATTTCCAACGTCTGGATTTTGCGCAGTTGGAGAGGGCGATTTTGTCTCAATATCGGACGAAGGTGGATTGTTTTGGGACGGAATTTTCATGCCGCGGCGCTAATGAGAGGTCACTCCCTTCCGAAGAAGCGCGCGAAGTCTGCTTGGCACAGAAACGGCTTTGCCGAAAGTGCGCGCGCCCCGTTATCGGCAATCCGAACCAGTAGTTTTGCGCATGGCAAAGTGCCTTGCGTCAAATCGACGTTGCGTTGACGGAAATGGCCGGATATTGTAGGGCGTCAATATAATTTAATGCTTGGCACGTTAAATCCAGGGGAAGAGGCCCAATTGCGGCAGACGATTGAGATGTTCGAGGTGATCACCCAATCGCAACCGCAGGATTACCAATCCCTGGAAATCCTCAAGGAGGCATACCTCAAGTTGAGCATGGAAAAAGAGGTGGTGCAGACTTCCAAACGCATCGCGCAGGCTTATGTTCAGTTGGGGCAGCTTTCTTCGGCGATCTTGGAATTTGAAACGATCCTGCAACGCCACCCCGAAGACAAAGACGCCATGGCCGCGATGGCGCAGATCGAAAGCAAGGCGAACAATTTTTCAAGCGCGCCGACGGAATTGGAAACGCCGCAATCCAACAGCACCAGCACCACGTCGGTAAAAACGGCCGGGACCAAAGCCGTCCAACTCGAAGTCGATGACGGGCGGCAGGTGATGTACAAGTATTTCGTCGAGGCGAAATTGATCACGGCGGGAGATTTTGAAGCGTCATGGCCCGCGCCGAGTCTTACGATGCCGCCGACAAAGACCGCGGAGCCGTTCATTCACGGGCTTGCCGAAAGACAGATCATGGCCGTGGATAAATCCCTCAAGGTGCTGGCGGACCGTTCGCGGCTGGCGTATCTGCCACTGGAGCGATACGAGATCGATATCGAATTGGTGCGGTCGTCTTCCCGAGAAATTTGCCGGCGATGGTGCGTGGCGCCTTTTGACCGAATGAGCAAGTCCATCATGGTCGCTACGGCGAACCCGTTCAACAAGCAGGCGGCGGCGGATTTGGAGGATGCCATGAAACACCGGCTGCTCTGGTATCTTGCGCCGCCGACGGACATTCTCCGGGTTTTGGGAAAAGCTTTTCGTTGATTCGTTATGCCACCTGTCAAGTCACTTGGGGAACGCATTGCGGACGCGCTGGTCGAGGACGGCCTGTTGAGTTCCGTCCAGGTTGAAGAGCTGATGGAGAAACAAAAGAAGGAAGGAACGCGCTTCATCAAGCTGGTCGTTGAAAAGGCTTACGTGAATGAAACCGACCTTGTGGTTTCGATGGGCCGGGTGTTGAACACCCCCCCGGTGAACGTGAGCAGGGTAGGCATTGCGGCGGACGTGGCGGATTTGGTGCCGCGCGATATCGCAACAAATTTCAAGGTGCTTCCGATTTCGCGCGTGGCGAACCGGCTCTTTTTGGCGATGGCGGACCCGCTGAACGTCCTGGCGATCGACGATGTCAAGCGCATCACGAGGCTGGAAGTCTCGCCGTTGATTGCCTCGGAGAAAGCGATCCTGGAAAAGCTGGCGAACCTGGACACTTCGCGCTCGACGAGCATGGAAGAAATCATCCAGGACGCGGCCAAACAGGCCGAGGCGGAGGCTGAAGCGGATAATTTGGAGGTCACGCAGGAATCGGCGGAAGCGACGGACATCGCGGCGCTTGCGGCATCGAGCGAGGAAGCGCCGGTCATCAAGCTGGCCAATCTGATCCTGGTGCAGGCGATCAAGGACCGCGCGAGCGACATCCATATCGAACCGTTCGAGGCCGGGGTCCGCTTGCGTTACCGGATTGATGGCGGACTGATTGATATGCCGCCGCCGCCGAAAAACATGCAGGTGGCGCTGGCGTCGCGCATCAAGGTGATGAGCAGCCTGGATATCGCGGAGCGGCGGCTGCCGCAGGACGGCCGCATGCGGGTGAGGGTCGGCGGGCGGGATGTTGACTTGCGCGTTTCATTTTTGCCGACGGTGCACGGAGAGAAATGCGTGCTGCGCGTGCTGGACAAATCGAACCTCTCGGCAAGCATGGACAAATTGGGGATCGACGCGGAAACGTACGTGCGTTTCAAAGCGGCGGTGGACGCCCCGCACGGTTTGATTCTGGTGACTGGGCCGACCGGCTCTGGAAAAACTACGACGCTGTATTCCGCATTGAATGAATTAAACGGGCCGCAGTTTAATATCGTGACTGTCGAGGACCCGGTCGAGTTTCAGCTTCCGGGAGTCAACCAGGTGCCTGTCAAGAAAGAGATTGGTCTGACATTCGCCAACGCGTTGCGTTCGATTTTGCGGCAGGACCCGGACATCATCATGATTGGGGAAATTCGCGACACGGAGACGGCGGAAATCGCCGTTGAGTCGGCGCTGACTGGCCACCAGGTTTTGAGCACGATGCACTGCAATGACGCGCCCGGGGCGATCTCGCGGCTTGACGACATGGAGATCGCGCCGTTTTTGATTTCCTCAGCCGTGATACTGGCGGCGGCGCAACGGCTCATGCGCAAAATCTGCCCCAGTTGCAAGGAGCAGGTGTCGTATCCGGATAAAATGTTTCAGGACCTCGGCATCGACCCGAATTATTTTGAGGAGCATCCCTTGCAAAAGGGACGCGGCTGCGAGCGTTGCAAGAATTCCGGCTACTCGGGCCGGCTTGCGATCATCGAGGCGATGACGATGACTGATGAAATCCGCAAGCTGGTGATCGGGCGCGCCGGGTCGCAGGACATCGGAAAAGTCGCCATCTCGCAGGGAATGAAAACGCTGCGGGACGTCGCGCTGGGAAAAGTCCGGGATGGACTTTCGACACTGGAACAAACTCTGCTGGTGACCGCCGCCGCGTAGGTCATTTGGGGGAAGAATGCACTCCGTCGAGCAAGCCCGCGAACAAATACTTGCCGCCGTCCAACCACTTCCGAACGAAACTGTAACTCTTGCCGAGGCGTTCGGGCGATTTTCCGCCGAGGCGGTTCGCTCGACAATCGATCTGCCGCCGGCGGACAATTCCGCAATGGACGGATACGCGGTGCGCGCGAACGACATCAGAACGGCGAGCGCCGCAACGCCGGTGGCGCTGCGGGTGATTGGAAGCGCGGCGGCTGGCGTTGTTTTTGACAGAGTGATCATCGCGGGGGAATGCGTTCGTATTTTCACGGGGTCGATGCTCCCAAAAGGGGCGGACGCCGTGGTGATGCAGGAGGATGCCCGACAAGACGGCGGCGATGCAACGCGAGTTTTGATACTTGACAAAGCTGCGCCCTGGGAAAATTGCCGTCTTCACGGAGAAGATATCAAAAGCGGCGCGATCATGCTGGAGGCGGGCGCGCGGTTGACCGCGCCGGCTTTGAGTTATCTTGCGGCGGCGGGAATCGGCTCGGTGCGTGTTGCGCGGCGGCCAATTGTGGGTTTGCTTGCGACTGGAGATGAGTTGCGCGAGGCAGGAACTCCCCTGCCCCCGGGCGCCATTTACGAAAGCAACCGAACCGGATTGGCGGCGCTCGTGAAATCCGCCGGGGCGGTCGCGCGGGTATTTCCGCTGGCGCCTGACAATTTGGAGGCGACAAAATCCGCGCTGGAACGCGCTTTGGCGGAGTGCGATTCGGTCATCACGACGGGAGGCGTCTCCGTGGGTGAGATGGATTGGGTCAAGGCGGCTTTCGAGGGAATTGGGGGGCGATTGGATTTCTGGAAAGTCGCGATGCGTCCGGGCAAACCATTTGTGTTTGGACGCCGGGAGGGGAAGCTCTTATTTGGGCTGCCGGGAAATCCGGTGTCGGCAATGGTGACTTTTATATTATTGACACTTCCCGCGTTGTTGCGGATGCAGGGCGCGCGCGATGCGCTTCCGCGAACGATTCCCGCGGTGCTGTCCGAACCGCTGGCCAATCCCGGCGAACGCCGCCATTTTATGAGGGTGACGCTGGATGCGCAAGGCAACGCCCGGGCGTCAGGAAATCAATCGTCGCACATTCTTAGCGCGCTGGCCGCGGCGATAGGTTTGGCGGACGTCCCGCCGCAAACCACATTGCCCGCGGGGACGATTGTGCGTGTCATCCCGTTGGAATGACGGATGCCCTACCCTTCGGCTTTTTGCACCTGGGCCCGCAACAGGTCGTGCAATGTGATGACTCCGTTGACGCTGCCATCCCCGTTGATGACGACGACGAATTGCGTAGTGGATTCGATCAAGAGCTTTTGGAGGTCCAGGATGGTCTGATCAGGCCCGCAACTGGTCGCCGGATCGAGTGTAGGAACCCGATTGGCGGCGACGGAGGCAAGGGCTTCCTTGCGTGTTAAAACTCCGGTCAGCTTGCCATCCAGGACCACGGGGAAACGCTGGTAAGGATGGGATTTGAGCGCGTTCTCAATGGTCGGAGCGCCAAGACTGGTGATGATGGCGGGATCCTTGGTCAGGATGGTTTCGACGGGCATTTGCTGCCAGCTTTGCAAATCGCGCGGCGGGCGGACGTGATCCATCCGGTGGCCGTCTTGAACCAGGAGGGCATCGTAGAAGCTTTCATGGTTCATGCTCCGGCTGATGCCCTGGCTGACGAGGGCGCCGACCATCAAGGCGGGCACCAGCGCGAATTGATGGGTCATCTCAAAAACAATCAGGATTCCCGTGACGGGCGCGCCGACGACCCCGCCCAATGTCGCGCTCATGCCGACGACCGCCAAAGTAACAAAGTCACCCGGCACGATATGCCATTCCAAGCCGATCAGTTTCGCGACGACGATTCCGACCATTCCTCCAAAAAACAGGCAGGGCGAAAAAATTCCGCCGCATCCGCCAAAGCCGTAACAGGTAAAAGTCGCGACGAATTTGGCGACGAGCAGGAGCGCGGCGATTTCCCAACCGACGTTGCCTTTCAACGCGTCGGAAAGATCGCCATAGCCCAGGCCAAACACGCCGAGCCGGCCCGTGTTCCAAAATACCGCCACACCCAGGCCCCATGTGATCAGGCCGCCAAGGACAGGAATGGACCATTGCGGCATGAGGCGGGTTTTCTTGGATTGCTGGCGAAGAGTCAGGGAGGCGCGTTGAAAATACACGCCGACGAACGTTGCCAGCGCCGCAACCAAGGGAGTCAGCGCGTAGCAAATCCATGTGGGGTTGTCCACCGGTTCCAAAGTAAATGCCGGCTGGGCGCCAATGATCCCATGCACCGCCAACGCGCCGAGGACGGCCGCCAGCAGGACGCCGCCGAGCAAACGGCTGTTCAAATCCCCAATAATTTCTTCGAGAACAAAAAAGGTCGCGGCCAGCGGCGCGTTGAAGGCGGCGGCCAGCGACGCGGAGGCTCCGGCGGCGGCGGCGGCGCGGCGGTTTTGTTTTGGTTCGCCTGCAATTCCGGCGAGATTGGAAGCGACGGCTCCGCCCAGTTGGACGCTTGGCCCTTCGCGTCCCATGCTTGCGCCGCCCGCGATGCTGGCCACGCCCGCCACGAATTTTACCCACGCAATACGCCATGGGACGGTCCCAAAATCCTTCCAAAAGGCGAGTTTCAATTGGGGGATTCCGCTGCCGGCCGCCTCGGGACAGTAACCGGCAAGCAAAATGCCGACGATGAGCGAGGAGACGAGAATAATGGCGAGACTGCCGAGAGCGAAAGTGGTTTTGGATTGGTGGGAAAGCTGGAGAATCCCAATCTTGTAGAACTCGCTAATGGTCAATTGAAACGCCACGGCGGAAAGGCCCGCTCCGAGACCGTAAGCGCAACTGGCCAGCAGCGTGCGTGTCTGCGTCGATAAACCCTGCAGGTAACGAACAATAAAGTAGTTTTTCACGAACCAGGAGACTTTTCCCTGAAACAAGCGCCGTTGCAAGCAGGGTGTTTGAGAACAACCGAATAAACCACCCTGCCCCATGCGTCAAACAGATGATCATGAGAGGTACGACGATTGCAGCGCTGGTCTTGCTTGCGGCCGCGCAAATGACAACAGCCGCCTCGGCGGAGCCAGTCAGGTTTTACGTTCAATTGGTCCAGGGCACGGACACCGACACTCCCCCTGCGGCCGGCGCGACACTGGTCGGCATCGCGCTGGGCCATCGGTTGCGGATGTTCAAATGGAAGAATTATTGGGAGGTCAAACGGCAGACAGTGCAAGTGCAGATCGGCGGCAAGGCCCGGCAACATATCACGCCCAAACGCGATGTGGAGATTTCGCTGCCGGCCGCCGATCAGATGACGGTCTGCATTTACGTGGACGGGAAATTGACTCGAAAACGAAAACAACATGTCAGCAGCGCGTTTTATATCGCCGGCGGGCAAAATGAGGATGCGAAATCATGGTTCATTGTTGTGCGCCGCGATAAACCGGAAAATACGCCTTCCGCACAGGCGCAATCACCGCTCGGCAATCCATACCAGCGTGCCTTCGGGCAGTTTGTCGTAGAGCGGTAACAGATCACCGCCGGCAAGATGGACGCAACCATGGGAATCCGGTCGGCCCAGAGTTGTCTCGTTCCCCGTGCCGTGGATGTAAATGTAACGCTGGCGGGAATCGACGTCGTCGCCACGATTCAGTCCCGGCTCCAATCCCTCCAGCCACAAAATGCGGTGCGCGATCGGCGCGAAGGGCTGCCCTTGCCACGTGAACCCAACGACTTGGCGGGACTTGAATGCGACGCCCACCGGCCATCCGCCGCCGATTTTTTGGGCGACGCGATGCAGACCTCGTGGGGTTTTGTTCGATCCGGCTGATTCGCCGACGCCAAATTTGGAGGTCGAACATCGAAACGTTTTGGCCGGACGATACGCGCCGTCACGATGGCAAAACAGTTCGGTGCTCTGCCGGGCGATGTTGACAGCAAGGAAATACCGCGTAGGCACAACGCCGTGACGGGCACAGGCGCGGGACGCGGCGGCGGGGAATCGCGTTTTCATTTTGGAGCGAGCTTTTTGATTAGAATTTTGGAGTTGCGCCCGCTTTGTTCGTATTTCTCGCGGCGGACGGGCGGCAGGTCTTCGGCCGCTCCTTCTGTGAAGCCGGCTTTGGATTGGAAATAGGTGAAGGCCTGGGTCGAAAGCGTGATCAATTCAGTTATGCCGAGTTCGCGCGCCTTGTTTTCGGCAAAGGCGATCAATTTCCGGCCTATGCCCTGGTTTTCATGGGAGGGCGCGACATAAAGGCAGGCAAGCTCCGCTTTTGCCTGGTCCAATTGATGGAGGGCAACGCAGGCGACGGGATTCTTGTCCGTTTCAAAAATATAAAAATCGTTGATGGTTTTTTCGATGCCGGCGCGGGTGCGTTTGACCAGTTCCTCGCTGGCGACGGAATTTTTAGTCAATAATAATATTGCGCGGATGTCCTTCTTCAACGCGCGGCGGATTTGCTGGTATTCGTTGGCGTAAACGAGCGTGCCGATTCCCTCGTTGGAAAAGACTTCCGCCAGCAGGGCTTCATCGACGCGGCCGTTAATGACATGGACCCGAGGCACGCCAGCCTGGCAGGCGGCGGCGGCATTGTGGGCCTTGGAAAAAATTTCGGGCGCGAAACTGCTTTTGTTGTGCGCCAGGAGCGAATCCAGATCGGCCACGAGAATTTGCTGGATGAGGCGGCCTTGATACAACAAGCCGTCGCTTGTCGTGATGTAAATGAGCTTGGCGGCGTTGAGCGCCTTGGCCAGTTCGACCGCAACGGCGTCGGAATTGACACGATAGGTTTTGCCATCGCCGTCGAAACCGAGGGGGGGCATGACCGGAATTATCCCCTGAGACAGAAGACTTTGGAGCAATTCGGTATCAATACGCTCGACCTTGCCGGTGAAAAGGTGGTCGTGCCCGTGAATAATGCCCATCGGGTGGGCAATGAGGGCATTGCAACAGGCGGCGCGGAGGTCGTTGGCGCTGAGGCCCTCGAGGATCTCGTGGGTAAGGCGATTGGCGGCGGTCAAGGCCAGTTTGAGAGTCGGCTCATCGGTGATGCCGCTGCCGTCGAGATTCGAGGGCTGGATGTTCTGTTCGCGCGCCAGGGTTTCGATTTGCGCGGCGGCGCCGTGGACGAGGAGTACCCTGATGCTCAGGGAGCGAAGGACGGCGATATCGAGAAGGATGTTGGCGAAATTTTCGCTGGTGATGATAGCGCCATCGATGGCGATCACGAAAATCTTTTCGCGAAACCGCGGGATGTACTGCAGGATGCCTCGAAGATCGGTTAATTTCACGTTACGTAATTAGTCGCGAAGAATATCTAAACGGTTTCCGGGATGATTCAACACATAATTCGTTGTTACAGAAACTGGTTTGACTGACCTTGACCTGGCTTGACTGGTTTGACCAAGGCCGCGGGCGGCGGATGGCGATTTAAGATTTGATTGGCTGGCGCTTTTCATACGCGGGACGATTTAAGCACAACCGGAAAGAAAATAAAATCCAACCGTTGGAGTTTTGAACGGTTTTTTTGAGGAAATCGGAAATAAAACTCCAATAGAAGGAAATAGAAGTAGGAGCCATCAAAAGACGAACACCGACTGCTGTGTTGATGTCAGAATATCGCTCTTTGACTCTTATGGCGAATGCTCGTATCATTCGCATCATGCAACTAACGATCGAGATTCCAGACGATCAGGCAGGCCGGTTGGGAATGGACCGTGAAGGTATGCAAAACCTGATGTCTCAGTTGATCGTGCAGGTGCCAAAATTGGCAATTGTGGATGAACTTGTCGAATTTCTCGGACGCGGCCCGCGACCGCAGGAAATTGTCTCTTTCCAAGTCTCGGAAACCTCCCAAAACAGGGTTCGCGATTTGCTGGAAAAAAGCCGCGAAGGGAACCTAAGCGCGAACGAAGAAACCGAATTGAACGCGGTCGAATCTTTGAATCATCTCTTTGCGCTTATCAGGGCTCGAGCCTGGCGGAATCTGCCGGTCGCCTCGTGAGCCAGGTTTCAAACGCGCTTCGCAACCTAGTCCGAGAGCGCGCGCGAAACCGTTGCGAATACTGCCTCCTTCCCGAGGTATTCATTGTCGCTCACGAACCGGATCACGTGATCGCAATGCAGCACCGCGGAATGACCTCTACGGAGAACCTCGCGTTGGCTTGTTTTGATTGCAATCGGCGAAAAGGACCCAATATTTCCTCCGTCGATCCTGAGACCGGAGAGATCGTCCAACTTTTCAATCCACGGCGCGAAGCTTGGCTAGAACATTTTCGTCTGGAAGGGGTACGCATCATTGGTCGTACGCCAGTAGGAAGGGCGACCGCTGAATTGCTTCAATTCAACCAAGCCGCACGTGTCCGGATTCGAGAAGAATTGCATAAGGCCGGGCGCTACTAAATCCCGGACACTATGGTTTTGTCGCCTCGGTGGGCCGTTTGGGAAGCCGCTTTCTCACATTTTCCAGGATGAGGGCGCTGGTTTCTTCGGAGCTCATGCTGGAGTTGTTGATGATGATGGCGCCCAGCGGAATCATCAATGGGTCGGCGGCGCGCTGGCTGTCGTGACGGTCGCGGGCGGCGAGGTTTTCCTGGATGCCTTCGGCGGCGCGGCGCTTGGCGCGCTCGTCAAGGCAGGCGTCTAAATAGAATTTGAAGTTGGTTTCGGGGAAGACGTTGGTGCCGATATCGCGGCCTTCCATCACCAGGTTGCCAAATTGAATGCACTCGCGCTGCTTTTGTTTCATCCATTCGCGCACTTTCGGAATGGCGGCAACATACGAGACGGCGGCGGTCGCCTGTTCGGTCCGAATTTCTTTTTCAGGATGATAACCATCCACCAGAAGACGGACTTTTTTGTCAATGCATTCGAGGGACGTCTTCCACTTTCGACATAACGCGGCGACGGCTTTGGGATCGTGGACGTCAACGTGTTTAACGAGGCAATGCCAGGCGAGTGTTCGATACATCGCGCCGGTATCGACGTAGATGAAGCCAAGGGCCTGGGCGACCACTTTGGCATTGGTGCTTTTGCCGCTGGCGCTGGTGCCGTCAATGGCAATGACAATGTTGTTGGTGTTCAAAGTCTCTCTCTCTTACTCAGATGGCGAAAAGTTGGTCCACGGACAGAGGTCGCGCTGTGGTCGCGTCGAGGATGACGGCGCCGAGGCCGTCCGGCGGCGGGGCAGCGAGTTTCTGAAAGAAATTCGGGAACGTCTTTTTCACGCAGGAAGGATTCTTGATGCGAATGCCCGGAACTTTCAATCCCAGAACACCGAAACACATGGCCATCCGATGGTCGTCGTAGGTTTCGATTTCAGCGCCGTGGATTTTTCCGGGGAAGACCGTCAAAGACTGTCCTTCTTCGACGACAGTAACGCCGCATTTGGCCAATTCAGCGCTAAGACCGGCGACACGCTCGGATTCCTGGACTCGCAGACGCTCGAGATCGGTAAATTTGGTTGGGCCGGCGGCGAATGGGGCGATGACGATACTCGTCATAATGCTGTCGCCCAAATGGATGCGGCGCGAGATTTCGGCGGGCAAGGGCAAATACCTCGGGAACGCGGAGTCAATCTGCCAATCGGATTTTGGGAACGCGGCCACTTCAATCTGATTTTTGATCGTTCGTTGGAGAAGCCAGTTGGCGGCGCAAAAATAACTGGCGCTGGAAGCGTCCGCCTCGATTTGGAAGTCGCCGCCCGTCTGGGGAAAGGCGGAAATAAGTTGACGCGTCATGTCCACATAGGGAGCTTCGTCACTCGACTTGCCTTCCAAATCAATTTGCCAGCAGCCAGCGGCCGAGCATAGAAGGAGGGCGGAGCCGAATTGGGAACTTTCGTCGAGATCGACACGACAGTGGCCTTCGCGCGGGCCGGCGCCGAAAATCACGGCGGGCAACTGATCGTTGGGCGAATCGATGCGATAGCCCAATTGACGCAGCGCATTGAAGAGCGCGGCTTGCGGACGCTGGTGCATTCGTTTGATGCCGACCAGCCGATAGACTCCATCGCCAAGGCACACGAAGGCGGAAAGAAATCGCGCGGCGGTGCCGGCGTTGCCGACGAACAATTCCAGAGGATGCGCCGCGGTGCCCCCGTTGGGAATTTTCCCGCCGAGTCCGCGAATGCGAATGGTCCGGTTGCAAGGTTCGTGGCGATCATTGGCGACATCGATCTCAAATCCGAGGCGGCGCAACGCGTCGGTCATCACTTGTGTGTCCTCGCTCCAGAGCGCGCCGCGCAGGGTGATCTGGCCGGTTGAAAGGGCAGCCAGGATAAGGGCGCGATTGGTGATGCTTTTGGATCCGGGGACAGTGATCCGGGCGGGCATCCCGGTTTCCAAGGGGACGATTTCGATGATTTCCGGGAGCGCCATCATTTTCATTCCGGCGAAGTTTCCGGAGAATGCGCGCGCCAGGAATCGCGGCGCTGTTTGGCCTTCGCGAAAAATTCGTCGATGGCCTGGACGTCGCCGCGTTCCAGAGCCAATTGAAATTCCTGAAGGTCCTCAATGAAAACGCCGAGCACGCGGCCAAGATTCTTGCGATTGGCGAGGGCGATGTCGCGCCACATTTCCGGGGAACCCGAGGCGATGCGGGTTGTATCGCGAAAACCATTTGCGCAAACGAGCGCCTGCTCTTTTGGATGAACGGGACTTAAAACATAATTGGCCAATTCGGCGGCAACGACGTGGGGCAAATGACTGGAACGGCTGACGAGATCGTCGTGAGTTTCGGGATTCATGCGAACCGGAACCCCGCCGAGGGCTTTCCAGAAACTCTCGATATTTGCGACGGCCGCGCCGGACGAGCGAGGGCCGGGGGTGACGAGACAGATGGCGTTTTGAAACAAATCAGAACGCGCCGCAGCCACGCCGATTTTTTCCGAGCCGGCCATGGGATGACTGCCGATAAACTCAACGCGGGCATCGCGAAGTATCGGCTCCAATTCGTTGACCACGGAGGCTTTGACACTGCCGACGTCCGTAATGAGAGTTCCGGGCTTGAGGAAGGGCCGCATTTTGGAAGCGAGGGCGGACATTTGCGAAAGCGGCGTGCAAAGAATGACCAGATCGGAGGATTCGACGGCGGTTTTAATGTCCTTCGTTACGACGTCCGCAATTTCCAAACGATTGCAAAGCCCCAACGTCGAATCACTGCGAACGAAGGCAAAAACCTTCGCGGCGAGCTGGCGCTGTCTGGCGGCCAGGGCAATGGAGCCACCCAGCAAACCCGCTCCGACAATACTGATATTGTTCCAACGCATCGTTTGAATGCTCACAAACTACTGGTTGGACGCTGGAACGTCTAAAAAATTCTTGCGGGGATTTTTTGGGGGAAGGAACAGTCAATTCTCATCCCTGTGGAAAATCTTGCGCAATTCGCCTTTTGCGCGGGTCAGGACGGCTTTTTGTTGTTTGGAGAGGCCGCTGCCGCCGCGGTTAATATAAAAATTGAGCATGGACATAGCAGATTGATACGGACCTGCCTTGCGGCGGTGGCTGGCCTCCGCCGAGCGTTTCAGAGAAAGCGCAATCTTGCGCGGGTCGCCTTTCGTGAATATTTTCGATTCGAGGTCCAGGGCGTCGCTGTGACGCGCCACTTCGGCGGACCATCGGTTTTTTGATTTCGATTTCAATTTCGCCTTCATATTTAAAATTCGGTATCAGTTTCTTCATGGTTCAAATTTCCCTCGCGGGCGGAGCGGCGGCAATGGAGAGATTAGAACGTCTTTTGTGGGCGATAACCCCAGAGGGATTTATCCCCTGTTGGATGGGGCTAAAACCCACGTAAATCGGTGCTTGATCGAGTGGCCAGCCCCGGTGCGGGCTTGCGCTTCAGCACGATGTATTCGATGCCCGCCTTTTCGCAATAGTCACGCTTGCCGCCTTTGTCCCCATCTTCGTTGACGATGTAAATGTCCGGCTTGAGGCGCTCGATTTCCGGTTCCGCGTCGAGCCAGCCGCTACCCGTGGAAATGAGCGCATGGGTGACGAAGCGAATGGATCCAGCCATGTAGAGCCGTTCCGCTTGCGGCAAAAGAGGGTGCTGAGGGCCTTTGAGCAGGCGAATGTTCGCATCGTGACCGACGATTACATAAAGATTGCCAAAACCGGCGGCCTCTTCAAAAAACCGAATATGGCCGGAGTGGAACCAATCGAACGAACCCGTCACGATGACTTTTTTACGGTCTGGCGCCGGGGGGTTCGGCGGGAGTTCCGGAAAATCTCCCAATTGGTCCGACTTGACGACGTGATAATCCAATCCGCGCTGATCGCAGTATTGGCGGCGCGTTTGGTTGAACGCACCCTCCACGTCCGCCCACATATCCGGTTGGAGACCTTCGATTTCCGGGAGCATGTCGGCGTTTTGGGTATAGACCTGGCTTACGAAACGGTTGGACTGGAGAAAATATTTCCGTTCGGCCGGGGAAAATTTTGGCTGCCCGCCGGCACAGAGATGGACGCGAAGCTCTCCCAATTTTGCCGCTTCCTGTAGAAACCTGAAATCCCGCGAACGAATGTCATCGAACAGGCCGCTGACAATAACAATTTTGCCAATGTTTGACATCAGGCTTTAATCCGCACGGTTATCTGAAAGGCCCCCGGCACAGGCTCTTTTGACGCGACGAATAAATAGCCGCCGCCGCACCCTGAGAACATCGCGCCGGGATAACCGCGCTGATGCTTTTGCAGGACCGCTTTGAGGTCGGTCCTCAACGCGCGATGGCGGACGACGCACGGCAAAATCGCCTCCCAACAGGCCATACATTCGTTCATGGAGGCGCCCAAAGCGTTGATATCCATACGGCGGATCGCCTCAAAGCAGTCTTTTCCGGATTGGCCCAGGCGCGCGATCCAGTCAGGGACAAGATGCTTTTCTTCCAGAGGATTGTAATGGTCTGGACGGGGTGCAATCGGCAACAGAAAAAGCGAACGCTCGAGCCATCGGGCAATTCCGGGATCATTCAAGGATTCGATGTGGGATGGGAAAATTCCTTCGTGGACGGCAATATCATAATCAAGCCTGCTGATGCCGGGGTAAATCAAACCGATCATGTCCTGCGAACCGCTCGGCTGCGCCCTCCCGTGATTTTCCGCGGCGTATAATTCGTGAACCAGGTCTTCAGGCGGACGATTGGGAATGCGTCCCTTCCACAATTGCCTTGCGACGGCCCGAGTGCCGCCCGCGAAACCGGCGCGCTCCATTGGCTGGAAACTCGGTTCAAGCGAAACCACGACCATGGAGCCTGGCGGCTTGGGATTGAGGTGGGAGACGAACGGCTGATCAATCCATCCACCCGCCAGCGCCAGACGATTCGGAATACGTTCCAGGTCCATGTTATCTTCTAAAGTGTTAACGGATAACCCGCCCAATTGTCCACTTCAACAAGAGTATTGGACTAGACGCGAGAGGCGCCCGACCTTATGTTGATTGTTGTATGTCAACACCGCAGAAAAAAATCAATTTGCGCAGGCCGGATATCATGGAGGCCGTGCAGGCGCAGGTCCTTTCGCATTATAGAAGCGACTTGGTCAACCGGATTCGGGAAAGAAGCAAGGCGGAAGGGAATAACGTCACGGCACATGTCCTTTCGGCAAATGGTTTGTTGACTATCAAACTGGCCAAGGAATTTGGCTTTTGCTACGGCGTTGAGCGAGCCATCGATCTTGCTTACGCGGCCCGAAAAGTATTTCCGCCGCCGAAGCCGATTTATTTGCTGGGCGAAATCATCCACAACCCGGAAGTGAACGACCAGATTCGGAACATGGGCATTCAAATCATTTCGCCCAAACCGACGGAAGTTGAAATGGGACGGCTGACGGCCGGCGACGTGGTGATCATCCCGGCGTTTGGAACGGAAGTCGGCACGCGCGAGAAGCTTTCAGCCAAAGGTTGCGAATTGGTGGATACCACTTGCGGCGACGTGATGAGCGTCTGGAAAAGGGTGCGCCAATATTCCACCGAGAGCGTCACAAGCATCATCCACGGCAAGGCCAAACACGAGGAAACCAAGGCCACGACATCACAGGCGACAGCGCACGGCCCGGGTCATTACCTTGTCGTATATAATCTGGACGAGACGGATTACGTGTGCGATTACATCCGGAACGGCGGGAACAAGCAGGAGTTTTTGGACAAGTTCAAAGGCGCTTACTCGCCGGGATTCGACCCGGAAACCCATTTGCGGGCCGTGGGTGTCGCCAATCAAACGACGATGTTGCGCGGGGAAACCGAGGAGGTGCAGCGGCGCATTAAGAACGCGATGATCGAACGTTACGGGGCCGGCGAAGTGGACAAACATTTCCGCTTTTTCGACACGATTTGCGGAGCCACGCAGGACCGGCAGGACGCGCTGCAAAAACTGCTGCGCGAACCAATGGATTTGCTGCTGGTCATCGGGGGTTATAATTCGTCAAACACGTCGCACCTGGCGGAAATGGGCGAGGCGAAACTGCCGACGTATTTCATCAAGAACGCCGCGATGATGGTTTCTGACAACTTGATCCGCCACTACAGTCTGCACGAACAGAAGGAAGTGGAGACCAACAACTGGCTGCCGCCGGGCAAAATCACGGTGGGCATCACTGCCGGGGCTTCGTGCCCGAACAACCTGATCGAGGACGCGATCAAACGGTTGTTCGAGTTGCGGGGAATTTCGGTTCAAGAGCTTTTGGCCAATTAGACTCGGGACATGCCTTGCTCGAAAGCAGAACTCGAACAACGGGAGCGGCAAACGCTTGCCGGCTACGCGCAATTCAGCGCCGACACGCGCGGCCGCCCCTCTTCTGAAACATCGCCGCCGTGGCGCACCGAATACCAGCGGGACCGCGACCGCGTCATTCATTCGCGGGCGTTTCGCCGGTTGGAATATAAAACGCAGGTCTTTCTCAATGGCACCGGAGACCATTTGCGAACGCGATTGACCCACACGATGGAAGTCGCGGCGATGGCCCGCAGCCTGGCGCGCGCATTGCGTTTGAATGAGGATTTGGCGGAGACGATTGCGCTGGCGCACGACCTTGGCCATTCGCCTTTTGGACATATGGGCGAGCGGGTTTTGAATCGGTTGATGCGCAAGCACGGAGGGTTCGAGCACAATCGGCAGAGTCTGCGAATTGTCGAGGAATTGGAACAGAAGTATCCCGGCTTTTCCGGGCTGAACCTGAGTTGGGAAGTTCGCGAAGGGTTGATCAAACACCAAACTTCTTACGACCATCCCGGTCTGCGAAAGGATTTTTCAGCGAAGTCGCCTTCGCTGGAAGCGCAAATCGGCAATCTCGCGGATGAATTGATTTATAACAGCCACGATCTGGATGACGGTCTGGACGCGAACCTGCTTTCCGAGGCGAAATTGGAGCATGACGTGCGGATTTTCGCCGAGGCCGCCAAGACTGTGCGAAGCGAGCATGGGGAACTTGCGGCCGAAACGCGGCGCTATTTTATCATACGTTGCATCATTGATAATCAGGTGCGCGACGTTGTGGAAACCAGCGAAGCGGCCATTTTGGCATCGGGCGTCAAGACGGCGGACGATGTTCGACGCCAGCCGCGGCCGCTGATCCGCTACAGTCCCGCGCGGCGAAGTCTGAACACGGAACTCAGCCGCTACCTCTTCCGCAACCTTTATTCAAATCCCGCCGTGGCCGAACCAAATCGGCGGGCGGGCGCAATGCTGGAGGACCTGTTCGAATATTTTTTGGCGCATCCGAAAGAAATTGGAGAATCCTCGCGCCAGCGCGCGCGCAAGACGGGCTGGCACCGGGCAATTTGCGATTATCTCTCGGGGATGACTGATCGTTATACCATTTTGGAACATCAGCGCCTGTTCGGGGCGAAGGCCAGTGAATCTGCGTAACTGTCCAGGAAGCCGCCAACCTTTTGAGCACGAACAAAAGTGCAAATAGGGCTGACACGAATGGCGCGTGGGATTGGGGATTTTTACCGGTGGTAATACGCGCGGCGGTCGATGATGGCCTGCACATAAGCTTTCGTTCCTTGAAAACCAATCTGCCCGATGAACGCCGCGCTGTTTGTGGCGGCCGGCCCGGCAAGCCACTTCAACACATTACCGCGCCCGGCGTTGTATTCCGCCAATGCGTACGGAACCGGATCGTCGGCGCGGCTG
>DATAUD010000041.1:0-20976 GCA_036268455.1 Verrucomicrobiia bacterium | reverse complement strand
GGTTCGGCTGCGCTCGGCTCGCTACGCTCGCCTCCGCTCCACCTCACCCCGGAGGGGTGGAGGCGGAGGGAAGAAAGACAAATTACAGAAAGAGATTTACACCCCCTGATGCGATTATGGCAAGCATACGAAACCGCTTGGCGCAAGGTTAGAATGTCGGAGGAGATCATCGAGTTCCTAAGGAAAATGAGGAGGTAAAGTCAGGCAAATTGTCCCACTGACCG
Source organism: Verrucomicrobiia bacterium (assembly GCA_036268455.1). Lineage (GTDB taxonomy): Bacteria > Verrucomicrobiota > Verrucomicrobiia > Limisphaerales > Palsa-1400 > DATAUD01. The sequence goes on along the minus strand of DATAUD010000041.1, from coordinate 20,752 downwards.
CTATACCATCCAGGAACATCAGCGACTGTTCGGGGCGAAGGCCAGTGAATCTGCGCAACTGTCCAGGAAGCCGCCAACCTTTTGAGCACATATAAAAGTGCAAATAGTGAGGACAACGCCCTAATGGGCGACACTGGCGACTGGCGATTATTGCCGCAGAGGGGGGAATTCAAGCGCTCGATGCATCTGCGATTAGATTTAGCCAGAGTTCAATAAATGATGTCGGCCAGATTGTTGACAACATGGCACGACTCTTACGCATCGAACATTGCCATAACTTTACTGGAACGCGTAAGGGCAGCGTTGTTCGGAAACTTTTGGGTCACAGAACTTCTTCCGATAAATCAAAGCGTTCAAAACTGCCGCCTAAAAGCTTGATTCCGAGGCCCGCTTCGACCGCCAGAACAATTGCCGCTCCGCCCGCGCCAACCAGCACTCCGCCCGCCATCCCCACGAAATAGGAAATCCCGATATAGGCAATGGCAAAGACCACGGCCGCCGGCGCCAGCGAAATCATCAACACAAGGATTTGCCCGAACATCAGAATCAATTGCTGCCCTGTCGTTTCAAATCCGCGCGGCGCCTCTTTTCCCAGTTGAAACCACGCGGGGAAGTACAGCACCGCCGCGTTCGGGATAAGCATCGCAAGCAAATCAACAAATGGCAGGACGACCAACGCCGCCCCCGCAACGGCAACGCGCGAAGCCAAGCCGATCACGTAATGATCGAAGCGCGGCGGGCACGCAATGACAGCGATGATGATCAACAGCCATTGCACGGCGGCGAGCATGACTGCCGGCGCCAGCACTTCTCCCAGCACGATTTGCCAGCCGGGCATTGGGTACATTTTGAGAAGATCGGTTGCAGGAAGATCCTGACGCAAATCGTTGCGCAACATTTGCGGGCCGGAGAAAAGCGACATCGCCACCAGCATGCATGCCAAAATCAGGATGGCAAATTGAAGACCGCCGCCGCGACCGGCGCTGGAGCGCAAAATCCCGAACGCAATAACCGCGCTCCACACCAATATCAGCCAAACACGCGCCGTTACAAATTGCCCGGCGCTGATAAGATTTTTCCAGAGGACCGCCACGGCCGGATTCCCAACGGGCCGCAACGCGAAGGGGGGGCGTGACGCTTTTTGCGGTTTCCGCGATGCCCGCCAATTCCCCGATCTTGCGGCGGCGAGGCGATCGGCATCTTTGCGGGAACGTTCCAGCGAGGCTTCCTCGAACGCGACGTTCGAGCGGCTCACCCAAAAATAATGCAGGCCGATAATTCCGAGCGCCGGAACCATTGCGCGCACGAACTGGACGAAATTCCCCGCAAAATACGGCGCAACCATCAGTCGAAACGGAAACAGCAAATACGGAAGCGGTCCGGCGCGCAAAAGTTGCCGCGCATAATCCGCGAGCACCGCCAGATTTTGCGTGTCGTTCGGAAACGGGGGCAATGTCGCCCGCGCCCACACAATAATTCCCGCCGTCGCAGCGGCGGCGACAGCCAGAAAAGCAGCGCGGCGCAGCCAATTGGAAATTCCGCGATCCATTAACATCGTCAATGCAAAAGAACTTCCAAGCAGGTGCAGGTTGAACATTGAAAGCAGCGCCCACCAGCCAATCGCCCTGATGGCAAAATTGCCGCCGCCCCAACCGCGTCCAATGATGGTCATCAGGAGCGAGCTAAAGAGGATCGCCGCCTGGGATTTAAGCAGCTTGAAGTTAATCAGCGCGCGGCGCGAGATCGGCGCGGGGAAAAAAAAGCCAACCTCAGCCTCCGTAAACGCCAGCGCGGATCGCGAGTGCGGAAGAACCCAGGCCAGCAGCACAATCACCATCAAAAGAAGCGCGCCCGCGGATTCTATCAGATCCAGGTGTTGCGGCGAAAAAGGAACGCGCTTATTTCGCAAAAAAGTGCGCAACAGATAAAAATAAAAATAAAGGCCGCCGACGATCGCCCCTACCAGATAATTAGGTTTGCGCAGGCGTTTGACACGAGTCGCCAAGCGGTTCTTGACAGAATTAAATTGATAATAAAACAGGGCGCTCGCGATCATGGCCCTTCCTTGGTTTCACCGGTCGCGCGGAAAAACACCTCCTCCAAATTGGCGCCGCCCGATTGCTCGGAAAACCGTTGCCGCACATCTTCAAGCGAGCCGTCGATTATTTTGCGGCCGTTTTTGAGAATCAAAACATGCGAGCAAACTTCCTCCAGCAAGTGCAGCAAATGCGAACTGATCAGAATCGCCGCGCCGTCCCGCGCGCGTTTCAAAATGGAATCTTTCATTCGCCGAATGCCGATCGGGTCCAGACCCGTCAACGGCTCGTCGAAGAATACCACCTTGGGCGAATGAAGGAAGCCGCATGCGATGACCAGTTTTTGTTTCATGCCCCGCGACAATTCGCCGGGGATTTTGTTCCTTTTGTCGGACATCTCCAATTCATCGAGGAGCCGCGCGCCGATTTCCTGAAAATCGGCCACGCCGTAAACTCGGGCGGTGAAAGCCAGATGTTGTTCGACCGTCAAATACTCGAACAGCCGCGGTTCGTCCGGAAAAAATGCGAGGCGCCGCTTGGCCTCAATTGGATCATGTGCGATGTCGAAGCCGGCGATTCGCACCGCCCCACGAGTCGGCGGGATAATTCCAGCAAGGCAACGCAAGGTCGTCGTTTTGCCCGCGCCATTGGGGCCGACCAGGCCGATGACTTCGCCAGGGCGAACCGTAAAAGACAAATCGGTGACGGCGGCGAGGTCGCCGTAGAGTTTGGTGAGGCCGGAGACATCGATTTGGGGAAGCGCCGGGACGACTTCCGAAATGAGGGGCGGTGCAATGTCCACGCCAGACTTTAGCAGGCAGCGCCGTTGGAAAAAACTATAAAAAACGTAGGCCCTGCCTGGTTGTGGCAGGGCCGGGGCGTTGTTTGGCCGGTTGAACCGATGGTTTTTTATACTGGCGCTGGACTGGATTGGGTGACTTGCATAAGGCGATTTCCTTTCGTGTTAGGTCGGGAGATATGTTTGATGCGCTTAATGGTGGATACGGCCCTATGATCGCATTTCTTTCAAAGAATGTTTTTACCATGACCCCTTTGCGGCTTAAGACTGGACGGGATGCCGCCGATATAAGGGCGACGGCCTTTGGATGGCTGTTGCATTGTGAATTGGAAAGAACCCCGTCCCGCTCGGGCCGCTCTTTTGTTGACGGCCGCGGTTCTCGCCTGCCTGCTCCCTTTCCTTAATAAGGCGGTCCATATGGATGATCCGCTCTTTATCTGGACGGCTCACCAAATCCGCCATCATCCTCTCGATTTTTACGGGTTTTTGGTGGAGTGGGATAAACGGGCGCTGCCAATGCCAATCGTGATGCAGAATCCGCCGCTGGCGGCTTACTTTCTGGCTGTCACGGGCGTTTTGTTCGGATGGAGCGAACAGGCTCTGCACTTTGGCTTCCTTTTGCCGGCCGTGGCGCTTGTGGTCGGAACATATCTGCTGGGACGCCGGTTTTGTTCTCATCCGTTTGCCGCAGCGCTGGCGACTCTGGCGGCGCCGGCATTCATCCTCTCGAGCACCAGTTTGATGTGTGATACGCTGATGGTCGCTTTTTTTGTCTGGGCGGTTGTCTGCTGGGTGGAAGGGTTGCCGGAGGAGAAGCCAGCTCTTTTGACGGCGGCGGGGATGCTGATCGCGGCGTCGGGCTTGAGCAAGTATTTTGGGGTTTGTTTGATTCCGCTTTTGTTCGCGTATTCGCTGGCGCAAAAGCGGCGCCTGGGACGGTGGTGGATTTATCTTTGTCTGCCGGTCCTGGTGTTCGCGGGTTATCACTGGTGGACTTATCACCTTTACGGAAAAGGACTCCTTATCGGCGCGGCGGCTTACGTCGGGCAGCATCGCGTGGGGGGTGGACTTACCTCGAAGACTCTCGCTGGGCTGGCATTTACCGGAGGATGCGTCTTTGTTTCAATTTCGGCCCTGCCGCTGGTCTGGGGGAAAAGAGGTCTCGCGTGGGCGGGAACAGGTGCGATGGCGGTGGCGCTGGTGGTGCTGGGGATGGCGGGGGTCGGGACGTTTTCCATTTTCTCCGATCGCGCGGTGAAATGGCCGGTGGTCGCGCAATTCGCTGTGCTGGCCTGCGGCGGAATGGCGGCGCTGATTCTGGCGACGCAGGATTTGCTCCGTCGGCGAACTCCCGATGCGTTGCTTCTGTTTCTTTGGACGACGGGGACGTTTGTTTTTGCCAGCGCGATTAACTGGACGGTTTCGGGCCGTAACATTTTGCCAATGGTCCCGGCGATTTCCCTATTGGTAGTGCGGCGGCTTGAAACGCAATCGGAGGCGCCAAAACCCCGCCGCTTTGAATTGATTTTTTGGCCGATTGGCGTTTCGCTGGCAATCGCGCTGACGGTGGGTTGGGCGGATGCGAAGTATGCCGACGCTGGACGCCGGGCGGCTTTTGGGCTGGCGAAACGATTTGGCTCTTCTTCGCCGATGGCTTTTGAAGGGCATTGGGGATTTCAGTATTATTTCGAGGAATTAGGCGGAACTGCGGTGGATCTCAAGCGCCTGGACCTGTCGTCAAACGAACTGGTTGTCGTGCCGCTCAATAATACGAGCCTAAGCACGCTTGATCCCGACCAGGTGGTGCCGTTCGAGAAGAATGTTGTGAACGTTGCACCGTGGCTGGCGGTGATGTCGCGCACATCCGGGGCGGGCTACTATTCTGACCAATGGGGCCCGGCGCCGTTTGTTTTCGGGCCTGTTCCGAATGAGGACTATTTGCTGCTGAGGGTCAAATCCGATTTGTCTCGGACCAGTTTGGCGGTAAAATAAAACTTTAGCCTTCGGCTTCTTCCCTTTAGTTTGTCCGGGATGCCCAAACTCTTTCTCGTTTTGGCTCTGGCAATCTGTTGCGCCGCCACGCGAAGCCGAGCGGATTGGCCGGATTTCCGCGGACCGTGGCGCGATGGTCGCGCAGTGGCGCCGGGCCAAAGCAATGTCATCGGCCTGCCGCTGCGCTGGAGTGACTCGGAGAACGTCAAGTGGAAAACGGCGATTCACGACCGGGGCTGGTCTTCACCGGTGGTTCTCGGTTCGCAAGTCTGGCTGACAACGGCCACCATGGACGGGCACGATTTTTTCGCGATCTGCGTGGATACGGAATCGGGCAACATTTTGTTCAACCAAAAGATGTTTCACTGCGACAGCCCCGAACCATTGGGCAATGACCTCAATTGCTATGCATCGCCTTCGCCGGTGATCGAGCCGGGGCGGGTGTACGCGCATTTTGGCAGTTACGGGACGGCGTGTTTGGACACGGGGACGTTCAAGACGATTTGGAAGCGCGATGATTTGCCGTGCCGTCATTATCGCGGGCCGGGATCGTCGCCGATTCTTTACAGCAATCTTCTCATACTGACGATGGACGGGATTGACGTGGAATATCTTGTGGCGCTGGACAAAATGACGGGGAAAACCGTTTGGAAAACGGACCGGACGTCGGTTTGGGATGATTTGGGGGCGGACGGCAAGCCGATGGGAGGCGGGGATTTTCGGAAGGCGTTTTCGACGCCGATTATAATTGACACGGATGCGGGGCCGCAGATGATAACGACCTGCTCCAAATCGATCATCAGTTACGATCCGCGGACAGGAAAGGAATTGTGGAAAGTGCGCCACGCGGGATACACGCCGGCTTCGCGTCCGCTCTACGATAACGGGATCGCCTACGTCACGACGGGGAACGGCAAAGCTGAGATGCTTGCGATCCGGGTGGATGGCCACAGGGATGTGACGGACAGCAAAGTGGTGTGGAGGTTCGCGCACGGACCGCCGCGCCAGCCTTCGGCGGTGATCAACGATGGGTTGATGTTCATGGTGAATGACAGCGGGATTGCCTCGTGCCTGGATTGCGCGACAGGGAAGGAACTTTGGCGGGAGCGGATCGGCGGCGAATATTCATCCTCGGTGATTTATGCGGACGGGCGCGTCTATTGTTTCAGCCGCGAAGGCGCAGCGACTGTCCTCAAGGCGGGACGGACGTTTGAAGTGCTGGCGCGCAACCAGATGGGCGACGGTTTTATGGCATCGCCGGCGGTGAGCGGACGCGCGCTTTATCTTCGCGACAAAACCGCGCTTTACCGAATCGAGGAGAGCGGTTCAGCGCCTGCGGGTCGCACGGACGGCGACGTGCGCGGCCCGCGGTAGGACGAATTTTTTGACTTCGACAGTGACGGCGACGGCCGCGAAGTCGCGCAAAACCATTTCGGCGATTTCCACCGCGAGGGATTCAATCAATTTCCATTGGCGGCCTTCGCCGAAGCGCAGCAGCTTTTGCGCGACGGCGTAATAATCGACGGTCGCGGCGAGGTCGTCGTTTTTTGCGGCCACGGTGAAATCGCGCTCGATTTCTAGCGTCAATAATAAACGCTGGGGGGCGCTTCGCTCCTGGTCGGGAACGCCGACGCGATAGGCGACTTCCAAATCCTTGATGATAATCTGGTCCGGCATCACGGTTTGAGCACGGTTTTGAGCAAAGTTCGCGTAGGGTGGTTGAGGGGCATTTCCAGCGCCTGGGCAGGGGTCACCCAGCGAAATTCCTGGGCTTCCTCGTTTAATTTGACGGCGGACTGGCCATTGACGCGACAAGTGTAATTGAGCAAAACAAAATGGGCCTCGCGATAAAATTCACGGGAATGAATGCAGTCCTGAACGAGGACAAACTTAAGAGCGGCGATTTCGAGATTTGTTTCCTCCTTGATTTCGCGGCGCAGGGCGTCAATCGAAGGCTCGCCGAATTTTATTTTTCCGCCGGGGATGCCCCAGAGGTTGGACCATTTCTGGGTGCGGATCATTAGGACGCGATTGTCGGCATCGGAGATCAGCGCGCCGACAGTGCAAATGGGATGCGACTGGGCGTCAGCTTCGGCGCCGTGCGCGCGGCGGAGCAAATCGAAGTCGGTGCGTTCGAGGATGTCGCGCAATTCGCCGAGATGCTCGACGATGAGGTCGGGTTCGCTGGCGCGCAATTGGTCGAGGCGATTGTAGCCGGTCAGCACGGCGCAGGAATGGACGCCGCCGAATTTGGCGGTTTCGATGTCGTGCTGCATGTCGCCGATAAAGAGCGTCTCCGGCGCGGCCAATTGGTTTTCGGCAAGGAGTTCCAGGATTTTGGCGCGTTTGTCCCAAATGCCAAGATAGGGCTTGTCAATGTATTGGCCGAAGTCGGTGGCGGCGGCTTGGGACACCCAATAGTCTTCATGAACGGTGCTCAGGATGAACGTGCGAATTCCGTGCTTGCGGCAGAAAATGAGAAAGTCGCGGGCGTGGGGAAGCGCTGTGACGGCGTCCTGGACATTGCGAAAATGGGCGTGGAAGTTCCGCTCCAATTCGGCGAGGGGAATGTCTGGCACAAAGCGGTCGTAGAAATTTTTGAACGGCAGACAGAATTCGGCGCGGAAGGTGTCGAGGCTCATGCGTTCGACGCCACAGGCCTCGAAGACGAAATTAGTAGCGGCGAGGACGGCCGGGAGATCATCGACCAACGTCCCTGACCAATCGAAAATGATGTTGCGAATCACGGTTTTGGCACTTTAAAGCGGAACCATCAAAATTCGAGACTTAAAACGAGCCGCCGTTCTTTTTGCATTGCGCAGAAGGCGTCGATTCGTTGTTAATTCACGGGATGAAAAAAATGGCCTCTTGCGATGTCGCGATTATCGGCGGCGGAAGCGCCGGATACGCGGCGGCGCGGGCGGCCGCGGCGGCGGGTTTGCACACGGTGGTCATTGAAGGAGGGAAGGAAATCGGCGGGTTGTGCATCCTGCGAGGCTGCATGCCAAGCAAGGCCCTTCTCTACACGGCGGAGGCGCTGCATCTCGCCCGCAACGCGAAGGTCCTGGGGCTGCGCATTCCCAAGGCGGGGTTCAACTTTCCGGCGATCATGGCGCGAAAGAGGGCGCTGGTCGATGATTTCAAGCGGTACCGAACGGATCAGTTGTCCGGCGGGAAATTTTCGTTTTATCGCGCGCGGGCTTCTTTTCTCGACCCGCATACTGTGGCGTTGCGGGAGACGAAAGGGACGGCGCCGCAGGCCCTTGAGGCGAAGTATTTTATCGTTTGCACCGGGTCGGTGACTTCGCCGTCGCCGGTGCCGGGGCTGGATGAAATCGGTTTTCTGACGAGCGACGACGCACTTTCGTTGCGCAAGCTGCCGAGGTCGCTGATTGTCCTTGGGGGCGGGCTGGTGGCGGTGGAGCTGGCGCAACTCTTCCGCCGGCTGGATGTGAAGGTGACATTGATCCAGCGCGGCGAACATTTGCTGCGCGACTTCGACACGGACGCGGCGCTGGTGGTGGAAAAGGTGTTGCAACGCGAGGGGATCGAGCTTTGCTCCAACACCAAGCTGCTGCGAGCTTTTCGCAAAGGAAAACAGAAGGGAATCGAGTTCCATCACGGCATCCACACTCCACGGGTTATGGCAGCGGAGATTCTTCTTGCGCTGGGCCGCGACCCGGCGACCCGGGGACTGGATTTGGACAAGGCGGGCGTCAAAACGAATTCCGGCTGCATCATCACTAACGGCCGCATGCAAACAAACGTGCCGCACATTTACGCGGCGGGAGATTGCACGGGGCCGTACCAGATCGTTCACATCGGGATCGAGCAGGGAGAGGTGGCGGCGCACAACATTGCCAATCCGCGCCAGAAACGGACGATGGATTACCGATTGCTGACGAGTGTGGCGTTTACGGAGCCGCAAGTGGCGTCGGTCGGATTGACTGAAAAGGAGGCGCACAAGCGCGGCATCCAGCATTTGACAGCGTGCTATCCCTTTGCCGATCACGGCAAATCGCTCATCATGGAAGCGAAGGACGGATTCGTGAAATTGCTGGCCGACCCGAAATCGGGTGAAATCCTGGGCGGGAGTTGTGTTGGGCCGGCGGGCGGCGAGTTGATCCACGAAATTACGGCGGCGATGCATGGGAGGATGACGGCGGCGGACTTGGCGGCAATGCCGCACTATCACCCCACGCTGGCGGAAATTTGGACCTATCCGGCGGCAGAATTGGCCGATCGCATCGGCAAGCCGCATTAATTGCGGGGTTCCGCGCCGTTAGCTTGAATGGCAAGGATATTGCTATGGTAAGAGCCGAAATATGCATATGTTTGCATTACCGGCTGCTTTCAACCGGACCAACTTCAATTATGTGGACTTGATAGTGGCCGTGTGGCTCATTATTGGGCTAATCCACGGGCGTAGGCAAGGGATGACCCAGCAGCTTTTGCCGACGGCGCAATGGATCGCCATTGTTGTCGTCGCCGGATTATTTTACCACCCCTTTGGCTTGCTGATCAAGCAATACGCGCAATTCGACCCCTTATGGTCCAACATCATGGCCTATCTATTGATAGGATTTGGGGTGCATCTGGTTTACCTTTGGACCAAACATTTGATCCAACAGAAATTGGTCGGAAGCGATGTTTTTGGGCGGGCGGAATATTATTTCGGAATGATTGCCGGGATGATAGCGTTTGCCTGCATGCTGATTGTGGCATGCGCGTTGATGAATTCGCGGATTTATACAAAAGCGGAATTGGCGAGAACCGAGAAGGTGCAAAGCGATGCTTTCTCGGACATTCGCTTTCCGACGTTTGGTTCCATCCAGCAGGAAGTGCTTTTTCAGTCTTACACCGGATGTTTGATCCGAACGAATCTGGCGTCTGTACTTATCGCCAATACCAAGCCCAGTCCGCCGAAGGGCCAAACACTGGCGCGAAGACGCGAAGAATTAATCGACGAGGTGATGGCGGGCGCCAGGAAATAACGTTACAGTCACTCATGGGCGGAATTATTTCTCCCTCGACAGTCGAACAAATTCGCTCGGCAAGCGATATCGTCGATGTCATTGGCGGTTACATTCCGCTGAAAAGGGCCGGGGCGAATTTTGTCGCGCTCTGCCCGTTCCACAAGGAAAAGACCCCCAGCTTCAACGTCAATCCCCAAAAGCAAATCTTCCACTGCTTCGGATGCCACAAAGGGGGCGACGTCTTCACATTCGTCAAAGAGTTCGAGAGCATTGATTTTCCCGACGCGGTGCGGCGACTGGCCGAACGGGCGCGTATTCCGATAGAGACGGACAACCAGCCGGGCGTTTCTGAAACAAGGCATTTGAAGGACCGCTTGTTTCAAATTCACGAGCAGATCACGCAACGCTGGCAATCCGCTCTGGCCGCGGGCGAACCCGGCCAAATCGCTCGCGATTACCTGGCGCGGCGGGGAGTCTCGGCGGAAGCCGTGGAACTTTTTCGGCTTGGCTACGCGCCGGATGCCTGGGACGACACGGTGAACTGGGCGAAAAGCAAACAGCACGAATTGGCGCTGGTCGAACAAGCCGGGCTGATTTTGCGCAAGGAGAACACTGACCATTTTTACGACCGTTTTCGCGGGCGATTGATCTTTCCCATTTGCGACGACCAGGGACGGGTCGTCGGTTTCAGCGGACGCATTTTGACGGGCGACGAAAAAACGGCCAAGTACGTCAATTCACCGGAGACGGCGATTTTCACAAAGGGCAAAGTCATGTTCGGTTTGGATAAATCGAAGCGGGCGATCTCGGACGAGGGCTTCGCCATCATTTGCGAAGGGCAGCTTGATTTGATCGCGTGTTATATGGCCGGTGTCAAAAATGTGGTCGCGCCCCAAGGCACCGCGCTGACGGCGGACCACACGCGCATTCTCAAGCGTTACGCGGATGAGGTGGTCCTTTGTTTTGATTCCGATAACGCGGGACAAAACGCGGCGGTGCGTTCCCTGGATATCGTGCTCAGTTCCAGTTTGGCGGTGAGAGTCGCGACGGTCCCCTCCCCCCACGATCCGGATAGTTTCATCAAGGAATTCGGCGGGGCGGCGTTTTCGGAGTTGATCAAAAGCGCGCGTGGGTTTTTCGATTATTATCTCGACCGCCTCTGCGTTTTGAACGATCCGGCGAGCGATCGCGGCCGGAAGGCGATTGTCCAATCGATGGCCGAAGCTTTGTTTAAAGCCGGCAGCGACGTGCTGCGCGACACCTATGCGCAAAAGACGGCGCTGCGATTGGGGGTTGCGGCGGACGCGATGCGGAGTGAATTCAAAAAAGGAGCGCGCGCGAAAATCGCTGAAACCGGGGATGCGGAGGAGGTTGCTCCCGTTCTTGAACGACCGTCGCCACCTGAATGCTGGCTGTTACGGGTGTTGCTGGAACGCGAGGAATACGTTGAATGGGTAGAGGCCCATTTGGAACTCAATTGGCTGCCCAGTCCAACAGCGCGGGAAATCATCAAGCGCCGGTTAGAGATGGCGGACGCGTGGCCTGGCGTGGCGGCATGGCTGGGAGAATTGGAAAACCCGGAATGGAAAACCCTAATCACCGAAATTCTGGCCAATCCCCGTCCAATTCACGACGCCGAGGGGAATTTGAAAGGTTCGCCCACATGCAAGGGGGCGCTCACAAAATTTCGCGACGAATTCATCGAGCAACAGCTTGCATCGCTCAGGCAGGGGCTGGATAAGGATGGATTGTCTGAAGCAGAGCAACAAGAACTTCTCTCAGCAAAGCAGCATTTGCTCCGCCTCAAACAAACGAAGCTCACACCTAAAAGCGACCAGGCATGATTATGAATGAGGAACTGCAAACCGCCGTTGAATCACTGGGCCTGAACCAGTATGCGCGGCACATTTTTCTTTGCGCGGACCAAACTGAGCCAAAATGCTGCGCCAAAGAGGCCGGCCTTGAATCGTGGGAATTTCTGAAACGACGGTTGAAAGAACTCAATCTAGTCGGGCCGCATCCGTTGGTCTTTCGCACCAAGGCGAATTGTTTGCGGGTGTGCGTCAACGGCCCAATCGCGGTGGTTTATCCCGGCGGCGTCTGGTATCACTCATGCACGCCCGCCGTTCTTGAGGAAATTATTCAGCGGCACTTGATCAAAGGCGAAGTGGTCGCGGAAAACGTGTTTGCCACTGGCGGCGCGACCAGTTAACAAATCCCGAATGGCCGCCGGCCCAACCACCCAAAGTTTTTTCGAGCGCACCCGCGCCGCCAAAAAAATAATTGTCATCGACTTCGGATTTCTCGGCGATTCCGTTCACCTTGTGCCGGCGCTTTGGGAAATCAAAAGAAATTACCCGGAAGCGAAACTCCACACGCTCTCGGCGACAGTCGGCGCCGAATTGCTCAAGCTGGCTCCCTGCGTTGACCGGCCCTGGGCATTTCCACTCACGTCAAAAAGTCCGCCCTGGTGGAAACATTGGGACATCCTCCGGTCGATGCGCCGGGAGCGCTTTGACGCGGCTTTCAATTTCACCGGCTCGGACCGAAGCATCTTTGCGACTGCCTTTATCGGCTCGCCGCGAACGCTTGCATACGAGCCCGGTCGCAAACATTTTTGGAACCGCTGGGTCCGCGCCGATTGGTTCCCGCGCGGCACTCGCGAATTGCCCGTCTATGAACAACGGCGGCAACTTTTGGCGGCGGGCGGCCTTTCGTTGCAACCCCCGCACTTCGATTTGCAAATTCCCACCGACGCTTTCCATTGGGCGCAGACAGCGGTCGCCACAGGCTCGATCCATCTTTCGATCAATGCGAGCACGCCAGTGAAGGAATGGCCGCTGGAACATTGGATTGGATTGGCGAAACGCCTGCTGGCTGCTGACCGAACAATTCAGTTGACCGCGACCGCCAGTTCCAAACCGCGCGAACTGGAACGTCTGCGATCTCTGGCGCGCACGATGAACGATGCCCGATTGCGATGCGTGGAGGGGCCGGACATCGCGCAATTGGCCGCGCTTTTGCAACGGTGCCGCCTGCAAATTGGGGCTGATTCAGGCGTGCTCCATCTCGCGATGGCGCTCGGCGTCCCGACACTCACGGTGTTTCGAGAGGACAAGGGATTGCGAGAATGGATGCCGGCGGGCAAGGAGCATCGCCATTTCATCGTGCCTTGCCGGTGCATTTCTGAAAACCGCGACGATTGCCGGATTGCGGGCCGCTCGTCCTGTCTGGCGGGCATATCTATCGAGCAAATGGCAGGTCAAGCGCTTACCATGAGGTAAAAATCTGGCGTGCCGGGCGTTTCCCTCGCATATTCTCCCAAAGTGATCGAATTCTGGCTCAAACTCTGGCAACTGACCCGGCCATACAAAGCGAGATTTATTCTCGGGATGTTGTTCGGCATATTGAGCGGCTTCGGAGACGCCTTGTTGCTCGTTACGATAGGTTTTGTCGTTGGCGTTGTTTTCTCGAAGTCGGCGGACACTTCGGTGACTGTCGCGGTTGCCAAATTGCCGGCATTCGCTCGGACGGCATTTATTGATGCCCAGCATCTGGTCGCCGAGCGTGTCTCAGGGTCCAACGCGGGTTTGCTTTTCGTGGTTAGTTTGATTCCGATGGCCGTGTTGCTCCGGGGTGTGTTCGCTTATCTCAATTCCTACTTGATGGGATGGGTGGCGAGTCGCGCAATCAGCGATTTGCGCACCAGGATATTTGAGCATCTGATCAACCTGCCCTTGAGCTTTCTTTCCCGCAACAGCACCGGAGAACTGATGTCGCGCATTGGAGACGTCTCCATCCTTCAAAATATGATCGGAGTGTTTCTGGTGACCCTTGTCCGGGAACCGATCAATGTCATCCTGCTGGGCGCCGTTGCGTTCAGGGTTGATCCCCAATTGACCCTGGAGGCGCTGGTCACGCTGCCGCTTTGCGCCATTCCAATTGTGATTTACAACAAGAAAGTTCGCAAGTCAGGCGCTTCACTCCAAACGGAACAAGCCCAGCTCTCGCGAATGATGCACGAATCCTTCACCGGAATACGCATTATTAAAGGCTATAACATGGAGGGCGTGGTCATGGATCGCTTTCGTCAGACGCAACGGAAGTTTATCAGTCACTTTATGCGGGTGGTTCGAGCCACCGAATCCCCGGGGCCGATTATTGAAACCCTCGGTGGAGTCGGAATTGCGATCTTGCTGTTTCACCTCGCGGGCTCTGGGCGGGCTTTGCAATTTGGGGTGTTCGTCGGTTCAGTGATGATGATGTACGCTCCCGTCAAGAAGGTTGTCCGCAACCAGAGCGATTTGCACCGCGCCCGGTCCGCGACACAGCGGGTGTTCGAGTTGCTGGCCACCAAGAGTGTGCTGGTGGATCCCCCAAATCCGCTGCCGCTCAAAGCCGCCAACGCCGAAATTCATTTTGACAACGTCAGTTTCAGCTATGGCGACAAACTGGTTTTACGGAACGTCCAACTCAACGTCGAACCGGGGCAAATGGTCGCGCTGGTCGGCCGCAGCGGCTCGGGCAAAACCAGTTTGACCAATCTTCTGCTCCGCTTTTACGACCCAACCGACGGCGCCATTCGCATCGGCGGCGTGGACCTCCGGCAGGCCTCCACAAGCGATGTGCGGGCGCAAATGGCGGTCGTTACCCAGGAAGTCATTTTATTTGACGATACAATTCGCAACAACATCGCCGCAGGACGTCCGGGAGCCACCGACAAAGAAATCGAGCAGGCCGCCCGTCATGCTTTCGCCCACGACTTCATTATGGAAAAGCCCCACGGATACGATTCTGTCGTCGGCGAAAAGGGGACGAATCTTTCCGGCGGCCAGCGCCAGCGTATTGCCATCGCCCGCGCCATCTTGAAGGACGCTCCGATTCTCGTGCTCGATGAGGCGACCAGCGCGCTTGACACCGAGGCCGAACGGGTCGTCCAGGCCGCTTTGGACGAATTGATGAAGGGGCGAACGACCATCTGCATTGCCCATCGCCTGACGACGATCCAACACGCCGACCGGATCATTGTGATGGAAAACGGTGAAATCGTCGAAAGTGGCAAGCACGCCGAACTTCTTCTGGGCAAGGGAGTTTACCAAAAGCTCCACGCCCTGGGGTTTAGCGATTAAGGGCCTTTTTTTCCTAAACCTAATCCTCTTTCCTGCCGATAGTTACTTTAAGTCTGCATTGTGTCGAAGTCATGAGTCTAACCGAGAAACAGTCCCCACGCATTCTCGTCATCGACGATAATCAGGGCATCCATGCCGATTTTCGCAAAATACTCTTTCCGGACCGCCGCGGAAAACTCAATGACATCGAAAAGGACCTTTTCGGCGTGCCTTGCGAAACCGCGCAGCCACTGACCTTTGAAATGGATTCCGCCTTTCAGGGCGAAGAAGCACTGGCCCGCGTCGAAGCGGCTCTCCGCGAAGGCAGACCCTATTGCCTCGCTTTTGTCGATGTGAGAATGCCCCCCGGGTGGGATGGAGTCGAAACGGTCACGCGGCTTTGGGAGGTCGCGCCCGAATTGCAAATCGTCCTTTGCACGGCCTATTCGGACTACTCCTGGAGCCAGATGACGGCCCGATTGAATTACTCCGATCGCCTGGTCGTTTTGAAAAAACCGTTCGACACGATTGAGGTCCTGCAATTGGCCACCGCTATGTCAACCAAATGGCGCCTGGAGCAACGCACGGCCAAGGCCTTGTCCGAAACCAGGCAGCGATACGTCAAGGAAACCAAACAGGCCGAGGATCTCATTCGCGAGCAGGCCGCCCTGCTCGATCTCGCCAGCGACGCCATCCTCGTGCGCGATCTCTCCGGCAATGTGAGCTTTTGGAACAAGGCCGCGGAACGTCTCTACGGCTACTCCGCCACCGACGCCATCGGCGCTCCGCTGGCTGCCCTTTTAAAGCACGAGATGGAGGTTCTTGCCGCGACCGAAAGTCAATTGCTGGCCTACGGCGAATGGAACGGCGAACTGCGAAAGCGCACGCGCGAGGGCGCGGAAGTCATTGTCAACAGCCGCTGGACTCTCCTGCGCGACGACCAAAACCGACCCCATTCCGTTCTTATCATTGATACCGACATCACCGAAAAGAAAAAACTCGAAGCCCAATTCCTGCGCGCCCAGCGGATCGAAAGCATCGGCACTCTCGCCACAGGAATGGCCCATGACCTCAACAATATTCTCGCTCCAATTCTCATGTCCGCCGGCTTCCTGCGCTGGAACCTCCGCGAGGAAGAACGCGAAAAGGCCATCGGACGAATCGAACTCAGCGTCAAGCGCGGCGCCGAGATCATCCAGCAAGTTCTCACTTTCGGCCGCGGCATCGATGGCGAACGCGTCGCCGTCAATCCCGGTTCTGTTGTCGATGAAATAAGCAGAATCATCAGCCAAACCTTTCCCAAAAACATCAACGTCGAAGTGGACAATCAGCCCGGTCTTTGGTCGATCATCGGCGATCCAACCCAGATTCACCAGGTCCTCCTCAATTTGTCCGTCAACGCCCGCGACGCCATGCTCAACGGCGGAACATTGTCGGTGCGCGCCCGCAATCTTTCCCTAACCGAGCCGCTTCCGGCGTTGCCCACTCCCGCTCCCGCCGGCCGCTACGTCCTTTTTGAAGTCAGCGATACCGGATGCGGCATCGCCCCCGCGGATCGGGAGCGGATATTCGATCCATTTTTTACCACGAAGGAAATCGGCAAAGGCACCGGACTGGGGCTTTCCACCGCGTTGGGCATTGTCAAAAGCCATCGCGGAGTCGTAATAGTTGACAGCGAACCCGGACGCGGCGCCACTTTCCGTGTCTATCTTCCCGCCTCTTCATCCGCCGCCCGCAAGCAACCCCGGCAAATCAGCCGGGTCCACCCCCCTGGCTGCGGCGAATCGGTGCTGATTGTCGATGACGAACCGGATGTCCTGGCCGGAATGGTCGCATTGCTCGAGCGCAACAATTACCACCCGCTTGCCGCCCGCAACGGCGAGGAAGCGCTCGCCCTGGTCGCCAGTCACCAGGGACCTGTTGACGCGGTGATCACCGACATCGCGATGCCAACAATGGACGGCGTCGCGTTGATCCGCAATCTCCAGGGAATAAAGCCCGGCCTGAAAATCATTGCCACCAGCGGCCAGGGGACCGATATGAACGGCAGTTTGCGGTCGCAGGAATTGAAGTTATTGGGTGTCTCGTCCTTCCTTGCCAAGCCTTACGGCAGCGACGAACTGCTCACCGCCTTGCACCAATTGTTAAACGGCATCGCCGACACTTCCATGCTGCGCCTGGTTGTTTAACGCGCTGCCGGCGAATTCGTCTGCTCCCTTAGAATCTGAAGTTCCCGCTCCGCTTCGTTCGTCCTTCCCAATTCCGTGAAAACATCCGCCGCCGCCAATCGAAACGGCGGTGAAAACGGGTCCCACGTCTCCGCCCTGAGCAAGTGCGGAAGGGCATTCGCCGGCTCTCCCCTGTCAAGGTGAAACATCGCGATGCGAAATTGCCCGACCGGCTGGTCCCCGTTGCAATCGAACATCCTTTGCAAGTCCTTCCCCGCCTCACTGTTCGTGTCGAGACTCCTCCTGAGCGTCCATGCCGCCGCGACCCGCACATTGCGCACGGGATCCGCCAGCATCGTCCGCAACGAACTCGCGACACCGCCGTCGTCAAGAGTCACCGCCGGTTCAAGAGATCGCGCCGCCTGTTCGCGCACCAACGGATTTTCGTCTCGGAGCGCTTTCAAAAGCGCAGCCCTCGCCTCCCCGTCCTCCGTCCAGTTCCACAGAAGACCCGCCGCTACCGCGCGCCAATACGCGCTTTGCGTTCCGCCTACGAGCATTCCAATCAGCGGGCCGCCCGCATCCTTGTCCCCGCGTTGCGCCGCCGCGACCCACCTCGCCCGCTCACGCGTCGGTCGATCCATTTTTTTGCCGTACCACTGCTCCGTATAATGGACCGCCCAATCCGCGCTCTTGTCTGTGTGACACCGATTGCACGCGTTCGGAATATTCAACTCCTTCGTCAAAACAGGGTCCGGGATGGTGAACCCGTGGTCCCGCCTCGCGTCCCGCTGCATATACACCGTCAAAGGCATGTGACAACCCACGCATTCGTTCCCGCGTGAGGCCAGCGAGTGATGCCCATGCTCCCCCGGGTTAATGACCGGCGCATTCGTAAATGCTCCGCTGTGGCAGCGCATGCAAAGATCGTTGCCGGTGAGCAGCGGCCGCAGCGAATGCGGGTTATGGCAATCCGCGCAAGTCACTCCGCGCTCGTGCATCTTGCTGCTCAGAAACGAGGTAAGCTCATAATCCTCCCCATGAACCTGTCCATCCGCATACCACGCCTCGTTGTCACTAAGAATTTGCAATTGATAATGGTCGAAAAACGATTCCCCCGGCTCAAACTTTCCCGTCAGATTTTCCCGCAGCGAATGGCACGATCCGCATGTCCCCATCATCCGTCCGGACGTCGGTTGAACCGCAACCGCCGGGTCCCGCTCCTGAGTACCTCGATGCTTCGCCTGCCACGCGACGTGCTCCTCAAGCGCTGTATGGCACGCCCCGCAACTCACCGACATCTCGTCCATTGTTGTGTGGTACGAATCCGTCGCCGCGTCATAATTCTTGCGCAGCCGTGTGTTGTGGCATTCCGCGCACATTGAATTCCAATTCATCCCCCGCCCCGTCCAATGCCCCCATTCCCCGGGCCGCCGGTCGTCGTCCCCAAAAACATCGAACCATTGGTTCCTCTTCGGGTCGTAAGACACCTCCTGCACCTGCCATCGCCCGTTCGTGCTTGCCGTCAAAAACTGCCGCACCGGCTCCACGCCAATCACCCGTGAAACCGCGTACGGCTGTACATTTGACTCGAACCCCAGCGTAACGATTTGAAACTGTCCATCCTTGATTCGCATTTGGTTCGTCTGAGATCCCGCCTTGAAACTCCGGGCCGGATCAAACGCCGCCCGATCCAATTGCGGTGAAACCGGCCTTTCCGCCAACCCATGATGCGACGCGGCCCACAAATTATATTCCGAAGGATGACATGTGCGGCAGGAAGACGCTGTCAACGCGCCGCGCGCCCTCGTTAGGACCAGAATTATCGCAACGCAAAGCAGCCTCTGCCAACTCATGTCGAGGAAGTTTAGCCATTGCCCTCCCCGTTGCACAACCTATTCGACGTCGGCTCTTTTAGCTAGCGCCTTCGCGCTTCCGCGCCCTTGCGTTAAAAATGAACGGCAGCAACAGGATTCCCCCAACCGCCATCAACGCCACCGTATTCCCTTCCGGGACCGCTTCAGTCGTAAATTGAACATCCGCAATCTCGACATTCGCCGGATCGGGAGGAACAATGCTCCCAAGATTCTCCGCAAACTCCAGCGGCCCCGTCTCACCTGCAAAATTTCCCACATAAGCCCCGTAGATCGTATAAGCCAGCCCGGTTGGCCCCACCCCAGTTCCCAGAGCCATCGGCGCGAGGCCAACGCCATCGAACGTCACTGACAAATAATTCACCTCTAACGCCGCGTCGTACTCCAGATATTGCGCATCCGCCGGAATCGTCCCCGTCTGCTCAATCGAAGCAGGTTCAAAATCAAACGACGAACCCACCGTCACAGCGCCCGATTGCAGAACGGCACTGTACGGACCCGCGATCGGGTTTCCGTTCTGCGAATTAAGACCGAGAATATCTATCGATGCCGATCCGAGAGCCTCATCATTGTAGAACACCTGGTCTGGCTGAACGCCACCGATGTACAAAGTCCAATCAGGAAACGCGCTCGCCGGAGTGACCGCATAAGGATAGTACGGGCTTCCGGCAATTGGGACTGGATCCGCGCATTGAAAACTAAGATTTTGAAACGACCCCTGCCCATTCATGGCTACCGGAGCAAAGCTAAAAATAACGGCAATCAGGGGCAATCCGGACAAATGAGAACGTGGCTTTTTCATGGTAATTATCTTGACACATCATGCACAAAACCGCAAGGGCACCCAAAAAAATTTGGTCGTGTACTAACGGATTGTTGCTGATTTGATTTGCCGCGTGTCAATAAGGGAATCAATCGACAGAAATGTCAGATTGCCACAACGATCACACCGTATGACAGCGATAGGCATAATCCCGTGACCGGCAGGAACGTTTTTCTCTTGCAGGAAAGAAAGAGGGACCGACGATTCAAAATAGTCGCATCCATGCTCATGCAGGCAGAGGGGACATCTTTTACAACGTTTGCGTATCGCCTCAGCAATTCGTTCGGCTCGATTTTCATGGCTCATAATTTTCACATCTTCCACCGGAAACAAGAATGAAAAGCCCAGTCTTAACAGAAGCCCAAAAGGCCAAATTCTTGGGCGATAAGCTCCGCCCTAATACATCTCAAGCCGATAATGAACGTTTAACATTAGGCGGCGGATCGCCAGCCATTTCATATTGTATTTTAAAAATCCAATCATGGAACTTGCCGCGTTGCGCTGCAACAAAGACAATATCAGGTGCCAATGGGGTTAAAATTGGTGGCACGGGAATATGCTTCGTAAATTCTATCCGAATTTCCACTGGCAGGGTTTCGTTTGAGCCTGAGAACGGTTTTCCCATGTCAATGTGAATGCCTCCATCTTTCACGAAATTTGAAGCGGCTCTGTCCGAAAGGATTGCAAGGGAATCATCAATAGCTAGTGCTTATTTGCAATGAAAAGCGATATATGGTATAGTTCTGTGAATGGGACGAAATGCGCCTACAATTACTTGTGGTCCGCAGGACCGGCGGGAGTTGGAGCGGTTGGCCGGCAGTCGGACCGAACCTAGGCAATTGATCGAACGCGCTCGGATTATCTTGGGTTGCCTGGCGGGCAAACGCGTCGAGGAAGTTGCCCATCTTTGTCATACCCGTTCCAATACCGTCATTAAATGGCGGCAGCGCTTCACAAAAGGCGGCTTGGCCGCGCT
>DATAUD010000040.1:0-4258 GCA_036268455.1 Verrucomicrobiia bacterium | reverse complement strand
AAGCAATCCACCCGTGCTTTCGCTCAACATGGCCGAATTGCCAAAGCCGGAAGAAACGGCCACGGGGGGTGCGTCCGAAGTCAGTCCGTTGAAATTGTTGTCGTTGCTCGATAAAGCCAAGGCGTTTCCGCTGCTGAAATCACAACAACCCGAAAGCGTCGCCGATGTCGGCTTTACCACCTACGACGGCAAGCCTTTGCTCAGTGATTTCAACGATTATCAAATCCGAGTTGAACAGGCTTTTCGATTCAATTCCGAGGACACGGTGGTTTTTCGTGTCGTCATGACCAATGAAACAGACAAGCCGTTGATTTATCAGCCGGACAGTTTCAGTCTTCGTGTGGGCAACCGCCTCTATCCCCAATCCGTCAGCGATGCCACCGGCACAGTTCCCCCGAGGGCCGACAGTATCGTGTACTTTGCCGTCACCGGAACGCCGGACGGCGGACGCAACAATCTTTCCTTAAAAAACCAATTCACCGTCCTGGTGAACCGTCTGTCATGGACCACCCGGCCAGCGCCGGTTGTGACCGCCACTAATGGGCCTGCGCAGCCCATTCATTCATCCAAACAGCCATGAAACCACGCGACTTCCTCAATTTTTTCAAGACCAAGACCGGAAAGCTCGTTGTCTTCGGCGCGCTGTTTGCCGCCGTATTGGTCATTTTCGGCGAGCTTCGCCAAAGGCATCCATCCGCTGACGAGGGCATCGCCGTCGCGCCGCTTTCGACCAACGCCGACAAACCCCAGGTGGTGCAGTCTGTTATACGGCCAATGCAAATTTTTAACCCGCCGCCTTCGCCCTCGCCGCCCAAGTCACAACCCGCGTTCCAATCCTCTTCTGTCGCCAATCCGCCATCTGTGAGTTCTTCGCCTCAACCGCTCTCAAACCTTGTGCCTCATCAAACTGAATCGCTGCCCCTCATCAGCCTCTTTGCCGATAGTACGGTGGGTGTTCCCCACCCCAAAAAGTTGAGTGCCACCTATGCGCCGTTCGGACGGCTGATCCCCTGCGAAACCGTCATCACGGTGGATTCCTCCTCCATGCAGACCCCCATTGTGGGACTTGTCACCGAGAATCTCTATTACGGTGGACGATTGATTATTGCGGCGGGCACGGAGATTCACGGCATGGCGCAGACGGACCGGCAGCGCGACCGCATTTCGACCAGTGGCAGTTGGAAACTGGTTTGGCAGGATGGCGAGGAATTGAACCTCAAAGCCGTCGCGCTGGACCGTGAGTTTGACAACAACACCAATCAAAGCGGTTGGGCAATCACAGACGGAAGCGCCGGGTTGCGCGGCGAAATGATCAAAACGGACAACATGGCTGACATCAAACTTTTCGCCGCCACCTTCCTTTCCGGCGCGGCCAACGCCCTGACCGAAAAGCAGGAAACAGTCTTCGGCCCCGTCAACAGTCCTACGCTGAACAATGCGCCCTTTCAAGGAGCGCAGACTGTTCTGCAAACGTACGCGCAGCAGATCTATGACTCGATCCAGAAGAACGGGTTCTATGTTCGGGTGCCCAGCGGAAAACAGTTTTACCTCTATGTCCTGCAAACCATAGACCGCGCCGATGCTTCCTTCGGCGGCGTGGGCCTGGTTGAAGAAACGGAACCGCAACCCTCAATCTCTGCAAAACGATGAAAATACTTCGCCTCATTCCCTTGATGTTTCTGACGGCGTGCTCGACTACGCCCAAACTTACGCTGCGCCCGCAACAGCCGCCGTCGGCGGCGGACAATGCCGCGGTGCGGTATCCCGATACTGTGCGGTCCTACCATTTCGGGCGTTATGTTGATCCGAACGATAGCTTGGTGATGCACGAAAAGCATGTCATCTATCGCGTGGAGGAAAATTCCCGGTGGGATTTGCATCCCAAACAAACGGACAACGCCGCTTTCCAATTCACGCCGCCGCGCGATGCGGCATTTGCCCCGGCTCCCGCTAATGACGCAATTCTGGCCGAAGTGAACGCCCAAAAGTTGGCCACCGCCCGGATTATGGCGCAGACCAAGGATTTGGCGTCGGCCCTGGCGCAGTTCCAAGCTGTTTTACAACAAACAAGGACCAATTTTCAGGAGGTGGCGATATTACACGCTTCGGTTGTCCAAATGAAAAAACAATTGGACGCGCTTGAAGGGGCTCGAATCGAGCAATCGCCGCCGCGCGATTCTCTGACCAACGAATCGTTAGACGGGCTAGAGCCGTGAAAATACTTTGCCAGCACCGCAACGCTGGCATTCCTAAACCTATAAACAAAGAAGTTATTATGAACACAACAAAAAGCAGAACCCCGGCGTCCAATGGCGCCGCTGATGCCGACGCAGCCAACGAAAATCGCTATCGGAGAACCAATCCAGAAGCCGAAGCCAAGATTAACGACTGGATCAAGACCAATTCCAGGAATTGGGAATACATACAAGCGATGCCGCGTGACCGACTAGAGCGCACTGTTGTCTTGAACGAAGTCCGACAACTGGAAAGAAGGCAATATGTCGATACCGGCGTGCTGCAAAACATCAAAAACAATCCTGAGATGAAGGCGGCTTATGACGTTCTCCTAAAGGACGTGCCGGAGGACCAACGCGACGAAGCTATCGTCAGTATGGAACGCGAAAAGTGGCTGAACAAAAAAATACAGTCGCAGACGCAGTCTCAAACCAGAAGAGAAGGGGTCAGAATTTGATGGTTTCCTTCCAAGGCCGGTCTCGCTTCAGTCCCGAAGTTTGGACCGGCTTGCTCGGCAAACAGTTGAGCTTACCGACATGGAAAGCAACAAATCATGGGCATTGAAATTGCTGGTACCGATGTGTTCGTCGTCCGGGCGGCATGTCTATGAACACTGCCGCCCAATTTGGGGTGCGGCGTGCCAAGTTTCTGGACAGTTTGATTCAGAAGCAGATCAATCTTCCTTGCCTGCCCCACTTGGCTCCCGCCGCAGCCACAAAGACTGTGAAAGGCGGTCATCATTCCTTTCACGGTCGAAGAAAAAAAGGGGGAGTTTAAGGAAGATGACGATATGCGCCGGAAGAATATCACAGGCCGTCAAGTGGCCTATTGGCGTTACCAGAACAAATGGACGCAGAAGACTCTTGCGGCGCGTCTCCAATGTTTGGGATTCGACATTAGCCGGGAAATGGTGGCTAACATTGAGGTCGGCTTGCGCGGGGTGGAGGATAACTGGCTCGTCGCTTTTCAAAAAGTCTTTCGCATTTCCATCATCCAATTATTTCCACAGGAAGTTCAAATTCTTGATGCGGTACTTGCCCGTCGCGACCCCGCCCCATCGCCCGCTTCCGCTCCAACTGAAAAACCCACGCAATCTCCGAAGAAATGCCCAAAGTTGACAAAACGGCGAGAGGGGGCCTAGAAAACCAGTTGGAACTTTTCGGTCTCAACGGACGCTATGAACATTTTGACACAATACGGATTGATGGCGGAGAAACACTGGCGCGAACACCGTCCCAAAATGGTGCGGGAACTGGAAGCCAAGGGCCAGCTTCAGACGATGCTGGCCGAGGCGGAACGGAAAACGAAGGACGAAATGGCCGAGTTGCGGACCCGATTCATCCAGCAGGGATTGACGCCACAACAGGCGCACGACCGCGCGTGGGAAATGGTGCGGGAGGAATACATTCTTCTGCCGGCAGAGAGCTAACCAACGGAGATCAACAGAAAGATTCCCCAAAAAACCTTAACTCCTATCGCATCACCGATGACGACCACATGGGCGGGGGCGGTCCGAAGCAGAAGTTTCAGCAGAACCTTCGCGCCATTCAAATTGTCAGGAAGCTGGAGAATGAAGCGCGACTGGCAACACAAGATGAAAAAGCGGCGCTGGTAAAATATGTCGGTTGGGGCGCAATGCCCCAAATCTTCGACGACAAAAAACGGGAGTGGGCCAGGGAGCGCGATGCGCTTTGCCATGAATTGACCGATTCAGAATTCGAGCAGGCGCGAGCCAGCACCTTAAACGCTCATTATACTTCTCCCACCGTTGTGCGCGCCATGTACCAGGCGGCGCAGAGGTTTGGTTTTCAGAATGGACAAATTTTGGAACCTGCCTGCGGTATCGGACATTTCATCGGCGTCATGCCCGAAGAAATGCTCCGGCAATCCGTTGTGACCGGCATTGAGATCGATCCGCTTACCGCGCGCATTGCCAAAGCTCTTTATCCCGGCGCGGACATCCGCGAGCAGCCGTTTGAGAAATCCAAATTGGCCGACGAATCTTTCGACCTCGCCATTTCCA
>DATAUD010000039.1:0-4728 GCA_036268455.1 Verrucomicrobiia bacterium | reverse complement strand
CCAAGAATTAACTGGACAGTGGTTTCTTGGTTTTTCTTTTGCGCGGCAGGGTGCAGCCGGGCTGGATTTGTTCGAGGGTTTGCCGGCAACGAGCGAGCTTTTGCTGAATGGATTCGACAGTCGCCGTCCAAACGAATGGTTTTGGGTTTTCATTCCAAGCGGCCAGAAACTCGGCGATCGCATTTTGCAAGTCCTCGACACTGATGAAGGAACCACGCCGGACACGCTTGGAAGTCAGTTCGCCAAACCACCGCTCCACCAGATTCAACCAACTGGAACTGGTCGGCACAAAGTGCGGAAGGAAGCGAGGATGCCCTTTGAGCCAGGCTTGCACCCGGGGATGTTTGTGGGTGCCGTAGTTGTCCATCACCAGATGCAAAGGCATCGGACTGGGAAACTCCTCGTCCAGGCGGCGCAGGAACTTCAAAAACTCCTGGTGACGATGGCGTTTATAACATTGACCCACGACTTTGCCTTGCAAGACTTCCAAGGCAGCAAAGAGCGTGGTGGTGCCATTGCGTTTGTAGTCGTGGGTCATCGTGCCGCAACGTCCTTTCTTCAACGGCAGGCCAGGTTGGGTGCGGTCCAAGGCTTGGATTTGGCTCTTTTCATCGATGCAAAGCACCAAGGCTTGTCGGGGCGGATTCAAATAAAGACCCACGACATCGGTCAACTTCTCCAGAAAGCGAACATCTCGCGACAATTTGAAATTCTTGACCCGATGCGGCTTCAGATTGTGACTGCGCCAAATGTTGCTAATGGTGGATTTGCTAACCTGCTGGTTCCGGGCCAGCAAGCGACAACTCCAGTGCGTCATCCCCGCGGGTTTGGTTTGCAGCGTCGCGTCGATAATGGCCTTGATTTTCTCCGATCCGAAGGCGGGCTTGCGCCCTCGC
Source organism: Verrucomicrobiia bacterium (assembly GCA_036268455.1). Taxonomy (GTDB): domain Bacteria; phylum Verrucomicrobiota; class Verrucomicrobiia; order Limisphaerales; family Palsa-1400; genus DATAUD01. The sequence continues at coordinate 3,832 of DATAUD010000039.1, read as the reverse complement.
CCCGACGCCACTTCCCACAGGCTGTCAATCCCTTCCTGGACAAAGCGGGAACGCCACAAAGTCACCGTCTTGCGATTAATTTCCAAGTCCCGCGCGACCGCACTGTCAGACTGTCCCTCGGCGGCAGCCAAGACGATCCGACTCCGCAAGGCCACTTGCTGAGGAGTGCCATGCGCATCGAGCCAGCGGTCGATCTCCTCTCGGTCTTTGGCGCTCAAATGAAGAATGGGCACGATTAATGGCATGCCCGCTTATACGGGAAAAGAGTTTCTATTGTCCAGTTATTTGTTGGACACTACACTAGGGAGACCTGTCTTTATCGTTCCGAAGCTCATCGCGCAGCCAAGCCACCAAAGCCAGGCCAAAACAAATCAACAGTCCAACAGGCACCCCGATCACACCCCAGTAATTCAAATTCATGTCGGTCATGACATTTGAAGTTTGACCGCCACCGCTCAGTTGTAAAGTGCTTTTTTATCCTTCGCGTCCTGCTATGCTGGCCGCGGATGGACGTTTCCGCATTACAGCGCCAACGATTGATCCGCCTGGCCCGGGCGGCAATGAAACACGCCTACGCGCCGTATTCCAATTTTCATGTCGGAGCCGCCATCCTGCTGCGCGACGGCCGGATTTTTTCGGGTTGCAACGTGGAAAATGCCTCCTACGGATTGACCATCTGCGCGGAGCGCAACGCCATCTTTTCCGCCGTGGCACAAAGCTCCAAAAAGCCGGAAATCATCGCCGCCGTCGTTGTCAATCATCGCGGCATTCCGTGTTCTCCGTGCGGGGCGTGCCGTCAAGTTATGGCGGAGTTTGGTCCCCGAGCGATTGTCTGGTATCCTGGCCCCGCCGGATTCGTGCAAAGAACCATGCAGGAATTGCTGGTGGATGGCTTCAGTTTGTGTCCCAATGAGCCGGATGCGACCGCTTGACCTGGTCCGCAAAAAACGCGACGGCGGAGAACATTCGCCCGACGAAATCTCGTCTCTTGTCGGTGCCTTCACTCGCGGCGACATGCCCGATTATCAAATGTCCGCCTGGCTTATGGCGGTTTTCCTGCGCGGAATGTCGGACGCTGAAACCGCCGCCCTCACCGACGCCATGATGCGCTCGGGCCGCGTCCTCGACTTGACTTCCATACCCGGCGTGAAGGTGGACAAGCATTCGACCGGCGGCGTCGGTGACAAGACTTCGCTCATTCTTGCGCCGATCGTCGCGGCGGGCGGCTTGAAGGTGCCGATGATCAGCGGGCGCGGTTTGGGCCACACCGGCGGAACACTGGACAAACTGGAAGCCATTGCCGGTTTTAACGTCAACCTTTCCATCGCCCAATTTTTCGACGTGCTGGGAAAAACCGGCTGCGCGCTCATCGGCCAAACGGCGGAAATTGTTCCCGCTGACAAGAAGATGTACGCGTTGCGCGATGTCACGGCGACCGTCGAAAGCCGCGCGTTGATTTGCGCCAGCATCATGAGCAAAAAGATCGCCGAAGGCATTGACGCGCTTGTTCTCGATGTTAAGACCGGCTCCGGCGCTTTTATGAAACGGCAGGAGGATGCCGAACAGCTTGCGCAAATGATGGTCCAAACCGGCCTCCGCATGGGAAAAAAAATCGCCGCGCTGATTACGGACATGGACCAGCCTTTGGGACGCACGGTCGGGAACAGTCTGGAAGTGCTCGAATGCCTGGAAATTCTTCGTGGCGAGCGCCAGCCCATGAGCGAGGACCTTCGTGCGCTCTCTGTCGAACTTTCGGGATGGATGTTCCAGTTGGGTGGCCGCGTCCCGAACGTTGCGGATGGCCGCCAGTTAGCCGAAGAACTGATAACCAATGGCAAAGCCCTCAGCAAATTCGACGAAATCTGCCGCAGTCAGGGCGCAGCCGATTCGTCCCGCCTGCCTGTGGCCAAATTCACCGCCCCCTTCCCGTCCGCGGCGAACGGTTTCATTGACCGCGTGCAGTGCGAGCAAGTCGGCGTTGCCAGTCTCGTGCTGGGTGGCGGGCGCAACAAGCACAACGACGTTATCGATCACAGCGTCGGCCTGGAATTGCACAAAAAATGCGGCGATCCTGTCAAAGCCGGCGAATCGATTGCCACTGTGCATTACAACGATCCGTCGCGCCTGGCTGATTCATTGCGCCGGCTTGCCGAGGCTTACGTGATCGCCGCTTCGCCGCCCGCTGGCCAGCGGGTGCTCGTAAAAAAAATAATATCCCCGTGCAACAATTCACCGGCATCCTAGGAATTTTGGTCATCGTGGCCGCCTGCTGGGCTTTTTCAACAAACCGCAAAGCCATCAAATGGCGGATTGTCGCGTGGGGCATTGGGCTGCAATTGCTCTTCGCCTTCATTGTCTTGAAATTCCAATGGGGACAATACGTCATGCAAGCCGCGGGCGACAAAGTCACACAACTGCTGGATTACGCCCAGGTCGGCGCCTCCTTTGTCTTCGGCACGCTGGCTGATCCGGGCGGGCCGTCGGGATTTGTTTTCGCCTTCAACGTTCTGCCAACAATAATTTTCATGGCTTCGTTTTTTGCCGTCCTCTATCACTTCGGCATCATGCAGGTCATCATCAAAGGGGCGGCATGGCTGATGACCCGCCTCATGGGCGTCAGCGGCGCGGAATCCCTCGATGTCGCCGCCAGCATTTTCATGGGACAAACCGAAGCGCCCCTCACTATCCGCCCATTCCTGGAAAAATTGACGAACTCCGAGCTGATGACCGTGATGACTGCCGGTATGGCGCACGTCAGCGGCGGCATCATGGCCGCTTACATTGCCAAGGGCGTCGAGGCCAAGCACCTTTTGGGCGCTGTGATCATGACCGCGCCTGGAACCATGCTCATCGCCAAAACCCTCGTGCCCGAAACCGAAGTCCCCGTTAGCGGCAAGCGCGTTGAAATCGCGCAAATCGACGAAGGCAAAGGCGGAAATCTTCTCGGCGCCATTTCACGCGGCACGGGCGATGGTTTAAATCTGGCCATCAACGTTGCCGCCATGTTGATCGCCTTCCTCGCGCTGATCGCGTTGGTCAACGGCATCATGGCCTGGGTGCATGGGCACATCGGATGGTTCCCGCCGAGTTTGGAAATGGTCCTCGGCTGGCTATTCGCCCCGGTGGCATGGCTGATTGGCATCCCGTGGAAAGACGCCGGACAGATCGGCTCCCTTCTTGGAATTCGCATGGTTAGCAACGAACTCATCGCGTACGGACAATTGGGCGTCTTGAAAGCGCATCTCGACCCTCGTACCTTCATCATAGCCACCTATGCCCTTTGCGGATTTGCCAACTTGAGTTCCATAGGCATTCAGATTGGCGGGATTGGCGCATTGGCCCCAACGCGCAGGGGAGATTTAGCGAGGCTGGGATTTCGCGCCATGCTCGCGGGCACGGTAGCGAACCTCATCTCCGCCGCCATCGTGGGAATTATGACTGCTGGCTGATTCGATTGCCCAATGAATGGTGCGGCCGAAACTGAGTATCAGGAGGAAATGACAAAACCCAAAATGAAAAAAGCCCCACTCAACCTACATAATCTCTGACGCAAGACGTCAGGATTCCAAATTGTAATGCCTGAGTGACGGCGGATTTTGGGTTAAGATCAGGAGGAATCAAACAACAACCGGTAGGGGTCGCGCTTTTCATCTTGGGCCAACGCATCAAGGGTGCGCTTGAAAACGCCGAAGGGGTCGCGGGTTCGTTTCGAGAGCGTGAGCAGGACGCTCATCAAGATTTCGCGGGTCAGAGCGCCTTGCTCGGATTGAGAACCAAAGCCTGATCTTGCGGGAGATGACCGGTGGACGCAACTCGCGTTCGGCACGGTTAT
>DATAUD010000038.1:0-54676 GCA_036268455.1 Verrucomicrobiia bacterium | reverse complement strand
CAATTGCCTAGGTTCGGTCCGACTGCCGGCCAACCGCTCCAACTCCCGCCGGTCCTGCGGACCACAAGTAATTGTAGGCGCATTTCGTCCCATTCACAGAACTATACCATATATCGCTTTTCATTGCAAATAAGCACTAGTGTAGTCTATCTAAATGACTCCGTAGTAACTCTTCCTCCTGGCGTTCAGCGTATTGGAATACGATTGCTGGCTTGCTCACTCCCCGCTTTCGGGGATTGAGTCAAGCCCGCACTCGTGTGGTAAAATAGCTCCACTGCATGACCCAAAATTTGCAAGGAGATTTGTCGCAAGGTTTGTCTGAGGGGGATTTCTCAGATCGGCTAAGAAAACATTTCCAAAGTCTCCTCGTTTTAATCCTTTCTCTCGGCCTGCTGATTTTAGGCGGGCTCGACAGCATTGCCGGTACCCTGCCGTCGGATGTTCTGGCGGAATTGAACTCTTATAACGTCGCGTGGCCGTCTCCCAGCACCAATGGATCGCCGGGGTCCATGCCTCTCGGCAACGGCGACATCACCGCCAACGTCTGGGTGGAAAACAAAGGGGGCGACTTGATGATGTATATCGGCAAGTCGGACACTTGGAGCGAAGGCACAAGGCTGCTGAAAGTAGGCCGCATACGAACTCATTTCTCGCCCAATCCATTTGCCTCCGGCGCGCCTTTCAGCCAAACCCTCAACTTCTATAACGGGGAGATTGACATCGCCGCCGGAGCGACCGGCGCGCAGGTGTCCCTGCGCATTTATATTGACGCGAACCAGCCAGTCATCCGCATCGTGGCCAGCGGCCCGCAAAATTTCACCATGTCCTGCTCGAATGAGATATGGCGCAATGCCACACAGGCATTGAACAGCGGCGATTCCGACAGTTTTCGCGGGGTGACGGGCGCCACGCCGACACCGTCGGAAAGCGCGGATCAGGCCTTGACGTTGCCAGATCGGCTGGTTTGGTATCACCAAAATTCCAGTTCTTATTTTGACGCCCTCTTCAAGGCCGAGAATTTAAACGGCTATGCCACTGGTTATGCTGATCCCTGGACCAATCGCATTTTCGGCGCGACCATTTTGGCGACCAATTTCAGCGTGGCAAACAATCAGCAATTGCAGTCGGGGGCGGGAACAAATTTCATGGTTTCCATTTATCCCTTCACCGCCCAGACCGGTGCGGAAACCAACTGGCAAACGCAAATGAACGACGAAATTGCGCAGGTGAACGCAACTTCCGAGGCAGACGCCCGAACCAATCACTATGCCTGGTGGGATGCGTTCTGGAATCGAAGCTGGATTTTCGTCAGCGGCGACGCCAACGCGACCAATGTCGCGCGGGGTTATCTGGAGAACCGCTTCATGGCGGCCTGCCAGGGCAGGGGGCAATATCCGATCAAATTCAACGGCGGGACATTTACTTATGATTACAACGGGCAAAATGGAGATTTTCGGGCTTGGGGACCCGGGTACTGGAACCAAAACACCCGTCTGTTGTACTGGCCCATGCTGGCCTGCGGCGATTTCGACATGATGATGCCCTTCTTCAACATTTACACCAATATGCTGCCCTTGCAAACTGCGGCGACGAGCAAATACTACGGGCATGGCGGAGCGTTTTTTCCGGAAACCTTCAATATCTTCGGGTTATATTATGGGGACGACTGGGGATGGAATAACGGCTCCGGGACCACTTGTGGCGACACTTATATAACCTATCACTATCAGGGCGGTCTGGAAACGCTGGCCATGATGCTGGATTACTACGATTACACGCAGGACACTTCATTTGCCTCCAACTACATCGTGCCCATGGCCACCCAGGTCATCCGGTTTTTTAACGAGCATTGGTCGAAGCGCAACGGAAAGCTGTTCTTTTACCCGGCCAACGCCTGCGAAATGTATTGGAGCTGCACCAATTCCACGGACTACATCTCGGGACTGATGGCGGACATTACCAAACTGGTGGCGCTGCCAACCAACTTAACCACGCCGGCGTTGATCAACGAATGGACCAATTGCTACGCCTCGCTGCCGCCGCTGCCTATGGATCCGACCGGCAGTTATGTGAAACCCGCGCAGACTTACGGGGCCGCCCACAACTCCGAGAATCCCGAATGTTACTGCATATTTCCCTTTCACCTTTATGGGCTTGGCCTGTCCAATTTCGACGTCGGTCTGGCCACATTCAACAACCGCACGGTGCAGAGCTACAAATACGACTGGAGCCAGGACGTGATCGAGGAGCCGCTGGTGGGATTGACCGGCGCGGCGCAAACCGACGTGATCAATAATTTCAACGACACGGACTCCACCTCCCGGTTTCAGGCTTACTGGGCAACCAGAAATGATTATCTGCCAACGGAGGACACTGGCGGCGCGGCCATGAGTGGTTTGCAGTACATGGCGATGCAATGCGCCGGAAGTCAAATACTGCTTCTGCCGGCGTGGCCCTCCGGCTGGAATGTGGATTTCAAACTCAGCGCGACGAGCAATACCACGGTCAGGTTGGTGATCCGAGGTCAAAACGTCTCGCAGTTGACCGTCAGTCCCTCCACCCGCACGAATGACCTGGTGGAACCGGTTCCGCCCGCGCCCGCGGCGTTGACGGCTTATGGCGGCAACGGGCAAGCCGCGCTGATTTGGACAGGGTCCCCCGGCGCAAGTAGCTATAACATCAAGCGCTCGACCATGAGCGGCGGGATCTATCCAACCATCGTAACCGGGGTGACCAACCTGAGTTATATTGACACCGGATTGACCAATGGCACGAACTATTATTACGAGGTTTCCGCCGGCGGCTTGTGGGGTGAAGGCGCCAATTCCACCTCCGCGACGGTCACCCCGGCTTCCACCTTTGCGGTTCAAATTGAAGGCGACCTGATCGTCAACTTGCAATCGCAGGATTTGCGCGCCAGCGCCAAGGCTTGGACCAACCGCACCATCAATTCGCGCAGCGTGGGCAACTTCACCACCCTGGGCGGGGACGCTCTGATTGTGGTGGCGGTGCCGTGGAACGGGCATACGGTCAATACACTTTTTGTCAACTCCTTCGGCAACAGCTCGCTGCAATCGGCCCTGGTCACCCCCGCGGAAATAAATTCCAATTCTCCCGTTTCCGTCGAAGCGTGGGTCAAGGCCGTCAGTGTCAGCCCCAAGCGGGCCATCGTCAACTATGGCGACCAGGGAGGCTCGGGCTCGCCTGTTGAAGACCGGGAATTCAGCTATGACTCCGGTGGTTCAGGCGTCATTTCGGGAGATTTTGGCAATTTGGATACGGCATGGACCACCCCGCCCAATATCAATGTCTGGCATTATCTGGCTTACACGTGGAATGGCAGCACCTTGACCGCCTACCTGGACGGCGTTCAGAACGTGCAAAGAAACGTGGGCGCCATCTGCAAGACTGTGCAGACGTTCATGCAAGTTGGCTCCGCCATTAGTGGCACCGGCGTTAATGGGGGCGGCGACGTGGCCGATGATTACATTGCCTGCGCGCGGGTCGAAAGCGGCGTATTGACCGCTGGCGATGTCGCCGCCAACTATGCAGTCGGACCTCTGGGCACGCCGGTCGCATCGGTGTCCCTCGCCCCGCCGCAACTGAGTTTTGGCGTCAGCAACGGCCAAATCGAGTTCAGTTGGCCGCGGGACCATCTGGGTTGGGAGTTACAAGCGCAGACCAACGGGACAGGGGTTGGACTGGGGACAAATTGGGCCACCATACCCGGTTCGGCGACTACAAATCAGATGATCCTACCGATCAATCCGACAGGCGGCAGCGTCTTTTACCGCTTGGTTTACCCATAGGAGGAATGTGAAAAAAGCAACGACTCTGGCGGTGATAGCTGTTTTGATTCTGGGTTTCGGGCAAGGGGCGTTTGGCGTCGGCGCGGTTACTCCTTTCACGAGTTACGAGGCGGAGGCGGGGACGCTGGGCGGCGGCGCCACCATTGTCTCCCTGACGGCTCCCCCAACCACAGCATACTCGAGTCCCGAGCTTGAGGCCTCGGGCCACGCCTATGTTGCGCTCAACGCCATGGGCCAGTCCGTGCTATGGACGAACAATACCAGCCAGAGCGTTACCGCCATTAATCTCAGGTCCTGCATTCCCGACGCCCCCGCAGGAGGAGGAATCACCTCGACCATAGACTTATACGTGGACGGGGCGTTTCGCCAGGCTTTCAGCGTCAACTCCCTGCAAAATTATTGCTACGAAGGCACGAATTACAACGGCCAAACCGACAAAAATCCAGCCGACGGCGATCCGCGCGGTTTTTGGAACGACACCCACGCCTTCATCACCGGCAATCCCGTCGCTCCCGGCCATACAATCAGTTTTCAAATGGATGCGGCCAATACGGCGGCGTTCTACTACATAGATGTGGTTGATCTCGAAGCTCCCTCGACGGCCTTGGCCCAGCCGTCTAACTCGCTCTCCATTGTCACTTACGGGGCCGTTTCGAACGACATCTCCGTGGATAACACCTCCGCCATCAATAATTGCTTTCGCGCCGCCAAATCCCAAGGGGAGACCGCCTTCATTCCTCCAGGCACCTATTATTTCAGCGCCGACAAAGGAGGACTTAACGCCTCGGGAATAACCATCACCGGGGCGGGGCCGTGGTATAGCACACTCTACCGCGTCACCCCCGCAGGCAACACCCAGGGAGTGGCCAACATCATCACCACCACTTCCTGCACGATTTCAAACCTGTCCCTGGATTGTAATGCCCCCAGCCGGGCCGGCAACCTCAACAACGGCGCCGTCAACTCATCCGGCACCAATTGGGTCGTGGACGACGTCTGGATTCAACATGTCACCTCCGCCTTCTGGTGCGCGGGGGTCAATGGCATCGCGCGAAATTGCCGGGTCTTGAGCACCTGGGCCGACGGCGGCAATTTTAACAACGTGCAAAGCGCCGATGGCATCGGCATGAACCTCACCTATTCCAACCAGTTTGTCCGCGGCACGGGCGACGACGCCATGGCCATCAACTCGGTCAATACCAACGGGAATACGCATTACACCATCATGAGCAACATCACCTATGTCAATAATACGGCGCTCTGTTCCTGGGGCGGAAAATGCATGGGGCTTTACGGCGGGATCAATGATGTGGTGACCAATAATTTGCTCTGTGACTCGCCGCGTTACATGGGGCTGGGCGTGATGAGGTTCGGCGTCAACGGCTCGGACCTCCTCTCCGCCACGGTGACAGGCAACACCCTGCTGCGCTGCGGCGGCAATGGTTACAACCAACAGCAGCAGGCCATGATGATTGGCAACGGCGGCGACGGCCAGGGCGTTGGCATTGTGGCAAACGCTTATGTCGGTTCCAACACCATCATCGACGCCATGTATGACGGAATTGGCTTTTCCACCAGCTCCAACATCGTTTTGCAGCGCAACATCATCACTTCTCCCGGCCTGGATGCCATTGCCATCGGAGCGCCGGATTTAGGCTCCGGCGTCGTTGGCGCCGCCATCATCAATTCCAACACCGTGACCGGTTTGAACACCGGACACTATGTGCTGACCAACAGCGCGATCCTCTACGGAGCCATTATTCCGACCCAAGCCTCCTCTTACAATAGCGTTTCGGAAGCGCAAACCGAGAACTGCGCCGAGGGCGGTTTGGACCTTGGTTCCGTGCAAAACGGCTCTTATGCCGAATACAACAATTTGAACCTCACGGGAGTCGATGCTTTCGTGGCCAGAGTGGCGGGCGCGGGAGCGGGTGGCACGATTCAGATTTACCTAGACAGTTCCACCGGGACCTTGATCGGCTCCTGTCCGGCGCCGGTCACGGGCGGTGGGCAGATATGGACCAACGTCTATTGCGGAGTCAGCGCCGCCAGCGGAAACCATAATGTTTACCTGGTGTTTGCCGGAGGCGCTGGAAATTTGTTCAGCGTGGAATTTTTCAGCCTCTACGCCGCCACCCCCGCGCTTTCCCACCAATTGGTGCCCGGCAGCACCTATTCTCTGAAATCGCTGGCCAACAACCTATACGTCACCGCCGCCAGTAGCGCCACCTCCCTCATCGCCCAAGGTGCCACTGTGGGCGCGGCGCAGGAGTTCACCGTTGTTGACGCGGGCGGCGGCAACATCGGTTTTCTGGCCCTCTCGGACGGCGATGACGTGACCGCCGACAATGCCGGGAGCAGCCCTCTGATTGCCAATCGCGCCTCAGTCGGACCTTGGGAAACTTTTACCGAAGTGGACGCCGGCAATGGCAACATCGGTTTGCTGGCCGGCGCCAATGGCAAATTTGTCACCGCCCCCAACAACGGCGCCAGCGCCCTGATCGCCACGGGCATTTCCGTCGCCCCGCCGCAATCCTTCACCCCCGCGATCGTTTACCTCGTGCCGCCCGCCGCCCCCGCCGGTTTGACGGCCAGTCCTGGCAATTCACAAGTCTCTTTGAGTTGGGCCGCGGTGTCAGACGCCTCTGGTTACAATGTAAAAAGCTCCGCCACCAATGGCGGGCCTTACACCATCATTGCCAGCAACCTGGCCGCCTCGAGTTATACAAACACCGGCCTCAACAACGGAACGATCTATTACTATGTTGTCTCCGCGATCAACATGGCGGGGCAAAGCACGAATTCACCCCAGGTGGCCGTCGCCCCCGAGCTGAATCTGGCGGTTCAAATTGAAGGCGACTTGATCGTCAACCTGCAAGCGACCGATTTGAATTCCAGCGGCGCGATCTGGACCAACCGCACCAGCAATCCATATAGCGTAGGCAATTTCACCACCTTGGGCGGAGGCCTTCTGAATGTAGTGGCGGTGCCTTGGAATGGCCATACAGTCAATACACTTTTCGTCAACTCCATCGGCAACAACTCAGTGCAATCGGCTTTGGCCAGCCCCGCGGAAATAAATGCCGACTCCCCGGTCTCCGTCGAAGCGTGGGTCAAGCCCGTCAGCGTCAGCCCAAAGCGGGCCATCGTCAATTATGGCTATCAGGGGGGCTCCGGCTCACCGGTCGAAGATCGGGAATTTAGCTTTGATTCCGGCGGTTCAGGCGTCATTTCAGGAGATTTTGGCAATTTGGATACGGGATGGACCACCCCGCCAAATACCAACGTCTGGCATTACCTGGCTTATACGTGGAATGGCAGCACCTTGACCGCCTATCTGGACGGCGTTCAGAACGTGCAAAGAAACGTCGGCGCCATCTGCAAGACCGTGCAGACGTTCATGCAGATCGGCTCGGGCATTGGCGGCACCGGCGTCAACGGGGGAAACGACGTGGCCGATGATTACATCGCCTGCGCGCGTGTGGAGAGCGGCGTTTTGACCGCTGGCGATGTCGCCGCCAACTTCGCTGTCGGACCGCTGGGCACACCGGTCGCCGCCACCCCGGCGGGACTGGCTGCCGTGGCCGGCGACAGCCAAGTCGTCTTGACATGGAACCCGTCCAGCAACGCCACTACTTATAATATTAGAAGCTCCACCAATTCCGGCGGCCCATACAGCCTCATCGCGGCCGGCCTCACCGCCTTAAGTTTCACCAACACCGGTCTTGCCAATGGAACCACCTACTACTTTGTGGTCACCGCGACCAACTCGGCCGGGGAAAGTGCCAGCACCCTGGCGGTCAACGCGCAACCGGTGTCCCTCGCCGCGCCGCAACTAAGCTTTGGGGTCGGTGACGGCCAAATCCAGTTAAACTGGCCGCAAGACCACTCGAGTTGGATCCTGCAAATGCAATCCAACGCCCCCGGAGCCGGCCTGGGGACAAATTGGGCAATCGTGCCCAATTCGGGCGTCACAAATCTGATAACCTTGCCAATATATCCGACAGGCGGCAGCGTCTTTTACCGGCTGGTTTCGCCATAGGAGAAACGTGGAAAAAATAGTGCCACCGAGACACCGCCAGGTTCAGGCCAATGCCAGTTCATCGACATCTCCAACGCTCTAAGCTAAGGCATCGCATTGGGCAAAGGCACAAATTCGGTATGCACATCGCCATTCGCAGTGATCGTGTGTACGGCAAAACCCAATTGTCCCCCAAAAGGGAGCCAACTGGTGGAGGGAGCTACATGGATCGTGAAGCCATCATGTTCAAAGACCCGACCCGTATGCCAATGGCCGGCCAGCAGATGTTTGACACCAAGCCTGTGCAGCAGATCTGTTTCGCGCTGGGAGTATGGCGGGTCCACAATCCAGTAAGCGTTATTTTTGGGAAAGCCGTCGTCGTAGAACAGTGGGATGTGTTGCACAGCAATGACTACATTGCCTTTGATTGGTCCGGTCTGCCGGCCCAGCCAATCCAGCATCTTTTCAGATTCCGCCTCCATCCCGGATGATAGGGGGGGAAGTGTCTTCCAGTGCGCGTATTTTTCATAATTACCCAGGAGTTCAGAATCGACCGCCAACACTTCCACATATTTGACCTGAAAACGGTAATAGTCCGGGCCAAATTGATTCCGATAGAGTTCGAGATCCTTGACGTTATGAACATCATGATTGCCCGGAACATAATAAACCGGGGCATCCAGAGCTTTTAAAATGGTTTTCACTTGCTCCCGGCGCTCTTGGTTTTCCCCGATGTCCCCGGAAAGAATGACCGCATTGGGATGGCGAGCGTTGATCATTTTTACAGCCTGGCGCAGATTTGCGGCCGCTTGCGGGGAATGTTCTTCGCCCAAATGAGTGTCGCTGAGTTGGGCGATTATGACGGAATCGGGATTGGCTCCAAAAAGCAAAAGGGCAGGGCAACAAATCAAGCCGATTAAAAAAACTCGGAGCTGTTTCATAAGCCGGGGACCAGTCAGGGTCGATAAGGAACAGGCCCCGAGGCGGCGGACGCGCGATGGGCCACCCATAATACATCCGGGTTATGGAGAACATTCCCGCCCCACCCTCCGCCCGGTCCGCCGTTTATGGTGGGAGTTGAAGCTGTGATAGCCCAGTTTTCAGGGGGAAAGATGCCAGGCATTCGCCAAGTGTGAATTTCCGCATGGCCATCATCGAAGGCAAAGGAGCACCCGTTATTATGCGCTTCGCCAGGTATGCTTATAAACTGAGTGTCTGCGGCGCTTGTCGGCATCTGAACTGAAAAGGTGGCGTCGTTGATGCCGTTTGGATGCTTTTCCGTCAGCACAAACAAATCCGACGGCCCCAGAGTGCCTGTGACGTCGCTTTCTTTAAGGTAAACTTTCCAAGGATAACCTCCCGGCGGAGTGTCATTCTCGGTTGAAAGCCAATGGCCGGCGATGTGGCTTCCATCCATGACGGTGCCGGCGGCAGTCCCGCCCACGGACTGGCTCATATTATAACTGCGGACCCGTGGAACCCCGTCAAATGTGCTTAGGTCGCCGGGGCATTTGAATATCTTTGGTGTTCTCACGTAGGGCCCCACCAAAGAATATGTCGAATCAATTAACAGCGCTGAATTGGTGGCGTCAGGCCCGGGGTACGGGCCCCCGATACTTATGCCCCCAGACATGTTCCCGGCGACCCATGAGGGATAAGATTCGTAGTCTGGATTTGGCGTAAAATGGCCGCCATTGTCATCAGGATACATCTTCACGGCCAGCATCAATTGCTTCAGGTTGCTCATACACTGGGTGCCTTGGGCCTGCTTCTTGGCGGAGCTAAGCGCCGGCAGCAGCATTGCCGCCAAAATCGCGATGATCGCGATGACCACCAACAACTCAATCAAAGTAAATCCAGAATTTCTAATTTGCCGGCAGCCGGCGTTTCGGGGACGATGGATTTCCACTTCACCGTTTCTGCTTTTGTTTGTCATTTTACTCTTGTTAGACCGGCGGGAACATTCAGGACGTTCCCGCCGGTGATTTTTCGCCGCGCTACCGGACGCGAATGCGGAAGAATTCCTCTGTTTCGGACACTGCATTGGTGTACGGCGACGTCGCCGCTGGAATGTCACTATACGGACCGTTGACTGCGCCAGCCGACTGCAACGTGCCGTTCGGCCAGGTCAGGATTACGTTATTGCCTGCATGCTGCACGTTGAGCGTAACAATGGAGGAACTCACTGCGGCATAAGTCTCAAACGCGCTGTTTTCAGCCACAGTCATCCAGTCTGCCCATATCCAGTTTGTCGAACTCAAGCCCGAGCGTATCCGCGCCTCGTCCACTAGCCCTGTAAATTGGAAGCTATGGCCGCTATCGTCACCCAGGTTCATATCGGCGTTGGTGGGACAGTCATTGACGGCGGCGCCGGAAGCCACTTGATCGCCATCCACATACAATTGCGCGTTGCCATCCGCTCGATCCACCACCGCCGTCACCAAATGCCATTGATCAAGGCCCACCGCGCCGGTGGCCGATTTCAATTGTTGCTGAGTTGTGCCATCGCCAGTGGTCAGAATCAGGGAGCCATCACTGGTATTGAAATTATTCACGTAAAAGAGAATTTGGGACGAATCGGTAACGCCGGTTCCATTGCCCCAGACAGTTTGAATGCTGGAGGTGGTGGAAGGGACGTTCACCCAGGCCGAGAAGGTGAAGGCGTTGCCCAGATTGACAAATCCCGCGTCGAGGTACGGGGCTTTGTTAAACGAAGCGGCCAGGCCGACGAGGCCGGAACCCGAGGCGGGCGCGATCCCTCCTGTTGCCGGATATTGCAACGTGCTGTCGAGATACGGAAATCCCGTCTGTTCCAAATGGTACACGACCTCATATGAAGGCAGCGACTGGAAAGCTGGAGGCAGCCAGACGGCGCCATTGGTGGTGTAATCAGCCGGCGTAACACTGGCGGGATTGCCCCAGTAAGCCCAAACGGAATCGTTCGTTCCCGACAAGACCGGCACTTGCACCCAAATCGTGGACATGGCGTTGGTGTCGTTCCATTGATCAATCTCATATGGAAGGGACACCGTGCCGCTCGAATCGGCGAAGCGCAGATCTCCACCAGTGGGCGAGGCAAATTGTTGATAGGAAAAACCGGGAACGTTCGTTCCCAACCGCACGAGCATCGGGAAATCCTGCAATGTCTCGTCGCGGTTGTAGCCGGCAACTTGAATCTTCAGCTTATAGGAGAAGTTTGTCGGATTGAGAATCTCCGGCGCTGCAATGCCGACCACAGTCGCGGTGCTGCTTAGTGTTGGCGTGCCATCGCTGTAGCTATTAGTGACCGCGCAATAGTAAGTATTCGTGCCTGGCAAGGCGGCAAACGTGTAGTTGTCAGTCGTTGCGCCGGCGATTGGTGTCCCGTCTTGATACCACTGATACGCAAATGGCCTGGTTCCAGCCACGGTGATGGAGAACGTGTTTGAAATCCCCGCATAACAGATCACGCTTGTTGGCTGGAGATCCATCGTGATGACCGGTTGCCCAGATCCCACGTTCAGCAACGCGTTCGTCGAAGCCGAGTTGTAGGGATCGCTTACGGTGACACTATAATATCCAGCCTGGCTGGTTTGCACGTTGGTGAGATTGAGCGTGGCGTTGGTTCCCCAAGGGATAGGGTTGCCGTTATTGTCATCCCATTGGTAAGTGAGGGGATTGGCGCCAATTGCCGAGACGGTGAAAGTCACATCGTCGCCCAAATTCGCATTCTGAGTCACAGGCGCTAATTGCGTAATAACCGGCGGAACACCGGATGCAAAATAATGACTGTCCACCTGGGCCGCGGTAAGAGGTTTATTGTAGATTGCCACGTCGTCAATCTCTCCGAATAACTGATAGTCATAGCTGACGGGATTATTGTTCGCGGATTCGCGCGCGCCGATGCTCAAAGGTATCGTTGAAGCAAGGAGGCCGCTCCCAGGCGTAATAGTGGCGCTGCCGACCAGGACTCCATCCAGATAGAGGTAAAGATGTCCGCCGGCCTCGTCGCAAACGCCGACGACATGATGCCATAACCCGTCACTCGCGAGAGTTCGTGAACTCCCCGCGGTGCTAACCACACCGGCGGCATTGCTTACAAGGAATCGCAGGGTGCCGGATGCGCCCCCGGTATCCAGCACAAATTGATCGCCCCCGCCGCCATAGCCGAGAGCAACAATCGCATCGCCGCCACCCGTATAATAGTATTGGTTAACCCAGGCTTCCACGGAGAATTCCGCGTTGCCGGTATTGGTGCCAAAGTTGAGGTAACTTGGCACGTCACCCGCATAGTCATTGTTGGGTGGGTAATCGCCAAATTCGGCTGCCACTTCGGCGGGATCCTCAATTGAACTGTAGCCAGGCTGGCCAAGCAGAACATTCGTGTAAGTGGCATTGTTGCCGCCCACATAATCGTAAGCCGTTGTGCCCGACACTTCATCCATCCGGAAATAAGCGATAGGACTGTCAGCCAGCACTTGCGCCGGATATGGAGCCGTGGGATCAGCGAGCGCCGTCACTGTGTTTGTCATGGAAACCGCGCCATAGGCGTTTGTAACCGTGGCAATGTAGGTTGCAGCGCCCAACTGGCCGGCGTTGACGGCATAACTGGAGTTGGTAGCGCCGCTGATAGTCACTCCATTGCTCGCCCATTGATAGACAAAAGGCGGACTGCCCACGATTGTCAGATTCAAGACGGGAGAGGAGCCGGCAAATACCTCGAGATCGGATGGTGTTTCCTGCGTAATAGTTGGAGGGCCATAAATTGTCAAGTTGACGACCGCGCTGGTCGCGCTGCCGTAAAGGTTGGCGGCCACCAAATAATAACCGCCACTCTCGTTGAACGTGCTGTTTGAAATGATCAGACTTGCATTCGTCTGACCAGAAACAAGGGCGCCATTCGTCGAATACCATTGATAGCTGATGGGCGACGAGCCTGATACGGTGGTCGGGAATATCAAATTGGTCCCGCCAGGATAGGCCGCCGAAACCGAATTGGTCGGTTGCTGGTGAATAACCGGAGGCACGTTGGCCGCCGAAAAAACTTGCTGAATCTGCGCCGCAGTCAAAGCGTTTGTAAAAACCGCGACCTGGGTGATGCTGCCGTCATAGAACAAACCACCGCGATAACCTGTGGGAGCGGTTGGCTGAGGACCTAGAAAAAATGGATCGCCGCCCAGAATAAGGTCCTGCGGGTTGCCCGGGATGCTGGCTGCCGAGGTTCCGCTTTTGACTGGCACACCGTCCAGATACAGGGAATCGTTCGTGCCATCGGAGACACCCGCCGCCATATGCCACTGGCCGTCATTTAAAGACATGCCCGAAAGCAGCAAGTCACTGGCATTGGAAAAGGCGAGTTGAGGTCCCGCTCCGGGATTGAAGAAATTGCCCGGGGTAAGATCCAAACCCAGGCGATAGCTGTTTGTGCCGTGGCTCATCAGGTCCTGATAGCGGGGACCCGCATCGGCCGGGTTGCCTCGGAACCACATCATAACAGTCAAAGGCTGGTTGCCCGTGGGGTTTAGCGACGGAGGCAGAGCGCCTCCACCGACGTCCACTCCTCCGTTGAAACCGTCAAGGGCCACGGCATTGCTGGCGGAACCAAAGCCGCTGTAAGCAGGACCCGCCGATCCGGGAGCAGTGCCGGGTTGGTAGAGACCGTTGGCGCTGGCGCCGAGGCTGCCGTAGTTGGTGGCCACAGGCAGGCTGGCAAGACTCGGGTTGGTGAAAGACGGTTCGTCCAGGCGCGCGTAGATCGTAGGATTGTCGTTCAAAACGGTTTCCACATAATTTGTCGCTGGGTCGGAATTGGTGCCGGCGGCGTAGTGCGCGGCAACCTGGTCGGCGGACAAGACATTGGTATAGAGCGCAAATTCGTCGATATCGCCATTGAGAGGGGCGGAGGAACCGGCCCCCAGTTCATTGCCGTTGCCTAGTATCATCGGTGAAACCAAATCGGTAATATAGACTTGACCAAGCGAATTTTTGGCTGTCAGCGTTTGGGATACGGCAACAGTATTGACATATGCTTTTTTGATTGTTCCGTCGAAGGTGAACACCAGATGATACCAGGCATTGGCGGTAACCTGGTTGGCGGTCGTTGCGAGGGAAGTTCCGGCAACGACGGGGCCATCGTATGTTTTAAAGTAAAAGTGAGACGTGTTCATGCCGATTTCAACGCCCTCCTGCCCGAGCGCGTTGCCGAAAGCCGGTCCCGTCTGAACATTATTGCCGCCCTCCGCGAATAGTGATTTTAGCGACGTAGGGACTGTTGGGACGTAAACCCACATCTCAATCGAAAAGGGCGGCTGCAATGTCACGGCTGAATTGGCCACGCCGTTGGTGCAGCGAGGCCAAACCAGATACTGCCCGGTCCCGCCGATCTGCATGGCAGTATCGCTGTCGCCATTGATTGCGCCCGGGACGTGGACGATATTGTTGACATTCGTCAAAACATAGCTGGCCGGAGCATTGGTCCACCAAGTTTCATAATAGCCATCGCCCGCCGTTTGCGCGCTGCCCAGATTGGTCGCAATATACATACCCGCCGCGGATGGAACGCTCGTTTCGGTCAACGGCCAATAGGCCACCGGACTGAGTGACATCACGGTATTGGAATAGGTTGACTGGGCTTGAACCCCCGTCCCGGCGAAAAGAGCCAAAGCTCCCAACGCCACGCAGACTGATAGTCGTTCATTCATAATTTTTTTGCTGATTTCGATTTTTTTTGGCCAGACTATTTTTCAGGAACGCCGGATGCTCTGGAAGGACTGGGTGGAACAATTCTCCGATGTGTGTTTGTTGCGCGGATTGCCGGACGGTGAACCGGCCGGTTTTTCGAAATTAAACGTTGAATTGATCATGGCGGCAAATGATGCGATAAAATCGTTGCGAAGTCTTCTCAAAATTTACGAAATCATTGAAAAATAGGCAGCGCCGGATTCTTCATTGGCGGCGTGTGTGATTGGCAGGCTGCAGTATTCTTTTTTCCGGCAGCGCGTCTGGCCAGCCGTGAAACGGCTCGCGGTCGGTGAGGCTGGCGACCGCTCCCGTTGCCAGACCCGACCTCCATCAATTTTTCGGCGCTCTCCAAGGACAGGGTGCGTTGTACGTAATCTTTGGCCTCCTGAGTGAAGCGTGAAGTTGTGATAAAAATTCCCTTATGAGCAACAGGCGTCCAGCATTGCGTCTTTCGCGCCTTCGCGGTATCTCTCGCCAATCCGGATTCAAGGCCGTTTTGCCACCCACCGGATGCTCTGTGCGAGGAATTTTCGGTAATTCGGGTCCGTGTAACAGCCGTGCCCAAGGATCGTCCCGACGACGCGTGAGTTTTTCTCCACACGCGTCCATGCCACCAATTCGTCACCCGTTTTTAGCAGCGGCGTCACATCGCCAACCATGTGCACATTCGAGTAAAGTTCGTCGTGCAGCACAAAATCGCTTAGACCCGCGGTGACAGGATGTTGCCGGCCCACCACCGTCACTGGAATGTCCACATCGCCTTTGTAAGTGGAGGAGGGGAGGCCGGCCGCCATTTGCTCTTTGGTATAGACATACTGCCCGCCCGCGATTCGCCCGAATTCCGGCCACATCGGATACGCCAGATACGCGTGATGCAACACCACTACGCCAATGCCCTTGTCAAACAATTCTAGAAAGCGCGCCTTCTCCGCATCCGTGATATTTCGTGGCGCGTCGTAAAGCACCACAACATTGTAACTGAACAAATCAGCGCGGTCATACCCTTCAGCCGCCTTGACCTGCTTATCGGCGGTGAACGTAATTTCAGGATTATCCTGAAACATCTTAAAGAACGGCTCCGCTTTGAAAGCATGTCCGCCAGTCAGGACAAGCACCTTGATTTTCCCGTCAGTTTGGGGCTGAGGCGACGCGGGCATCGCCAGTGCCGTCAACAATAACGTGCAAAACAATCGCATCTTCATAATCAAATTAAATCTTTTAGCTGCCTACAATTACATGCCAGGCCGACTTTAACGAGTCCGGCAAGCCCCAAAGGTCCATTCCCGTGATGACAAGCGCGCTGCCCCAGCCGGCGGCCATTAGAAACCAACCGTTGCGCAACGATCCCATGCGCTTGCGCGAGCTGGTGAATTGCAACAACGGAAACATCGCAAACGGAAGTTGCAGCGCCAGCACCACCTGGCTCAACGTCAGCAAATCGTTCACGCTGCTATCGCCCCGAAGCCCAATGATCACAACCGCTGGAATGATCGCCAGCAGCCGCGTCACCAGACGCCTCAGCCACGGCCTCATCCGCCAGTGCATGAAACCTTCCATCACGACTTGCCCGGCCAGCGTGCCCGTGATCGTGCTGCTTTGGCCGCTCGCCAGGAGCGCCACCACAAAAAGCAGGCTAGCCGCGCCAGTCCCAAGGAGCGGCGCCAAAGTCAGGTAAGCAATCCGAATCCAATCGGTGTCAGCCCCGAATGTCACCACCTTTCCTCCCGCCGCGGTTACGCTGGTTTTCCCGTAAAACACCAGCGCCGCCAGCACGAGAATTGCCGCGTTGACAAAAAACGCCAGCGTCAGGGCGACCGCCGAATCGACGGTATTGAAAAACAGGGCTTTGCGGATCGAGGCATCGTCTTTTTCCAGCTTGCGGCTCTGCACCAATGCCGAGTGCAGGTAAAGATTGTGCGGCATCACCGTCGCCCCGATGATCCCGATGGCCACATACGCCATCCCTGCCTCACGCAAGCTCGGAGTGAACAACGCCCGGCCCATTTCCAAAAAAGACGGGTGCATCCGCGGCAGAATAAAAATCTCGATGTAGTAGCAAAAGCCAATCGTCGCGATCAGCACCAAAACGATCCCTTCAATAGTCCTCATCCCAAAACGTTCCATCGCCAGGAGAACCAGCACGTCCAACCCGGTAATGATGACGGCCCAAAGCATCGGGATATGGAACAGCAGATTGAGCGCGACGGCGCTGCCGAGCACTTCCGCCAAATCACACGCGCCGATGGCCACCTCGCAGCAAAGCCAGTTCGGCCAGCGCGTCCAGCGCGGATACCAATCGCGGCAGCATTGCGCGAGGTCCTTTCCCGTCACCACCCCCAGGCGCGAAGCGATGACCTGCATAAAAATCGCCATCAAGCTTGCCAACCCGACCACCCACAGCAGTCCGTATTTATACTGCGCACCTGCCGCCAAATCCGTTCCCCAATTCCCCGGGTCCATGTACCCGACGCTGACCAGAATGGCCGGTCCAATAAAGGCCCGCCAATGTCGCCAAAATCCCTCCTGATGATGCGGAACAGCCACACTCCCGTGCATCCCCTCAAGCGACATGCCCCCGGAATGCGGCGCAGCGTCTTGGTCATTGGTTTTTTGATGCGGTTTGCTCATGTGGCCAGCCGTTCTATATGTAACTTTCCACGCTGTTTTATGTCAAATTAAATGTTTTAAGGTAAAAACATTGAGAAAAGCTGGTCACCTCGCCATTTTTTTGTTAACAAACCCCCGTGCCAGCAGAACCTCGCAAAAAAGAGGCGATCAATCCAAGCCGGTCGGAATCCACCGAAGACCATTTGGAGCGTATCCAGGAATTGGTGGAGCAGAAAGGTTATGCCCGGGTCGCCGACATCGCCGCAACCTTGGGACTGAGCCGCTCAGCCGTATCCAACATGGTTCGCCGCCTCGCCAAGCGTGGTTTCGTCAATTACGAAAAATACCGTGGATTTACCCTGACCGTCGAAGGCCGCGCCGTCGCCGACCACATCAAAGTCCGCCATGAAACGTTGGCCGAACTGCTCAAATTGCTGGGTTTAAGTCCCGAAACCGTGGAAGAAGAAGTCGAAGTTATCGAGCATCATCTGCGTCCCGAGACCTTGCGAGTCTTCTCCAAGCTTGTTTCCTTCTGGCACAAGCACCCAGAGCAGCTTCAGTCCTTCCTGCGCGATGCCAACGGAAGTTAAGCCATTTTCGCCGGAGCGAACCGTCCAAAGCGAATAATTGCCAGCATCACCACGATCAATCCAATTTCCCAAAGGCACGCCCAGGGATTGTGCCGATGATTCGGCACCTTTAGCCACGAAAACGGCGGCGTCTCATCAAAGATAATGTGGAGAAAGTTGTGCATGTACGGCTTCCGATAAAACGTCGCGCCGCCGTGAATGAAAACCCAGTCCAGGTCGGGCAACATCGCAAAGGTGATGCACCATTTATAAGGACGCCACCAGATCCACAAAAACAGAATCGTCGTAATTAAGACACACGAATGAAAGACCACCCAGAACGTGTTGTTGAAATCGGCCTGCGGCGGGTGATAAGTCATATTGGCGAGCCGATCCAGCAGTCCGTGCGACAAAAACGCCAGCACAGCCATCAACACCCTCCCGCACCACCGGTGTCCCAGAACGGACTGCGTTGATTTCTGAATGAGGACGCCCGCCAGGATATGTGTCGGTTCCTGCATCGATCATGCGCGCCACGCGAGGTCGGCAATTTGCCCGTGGGCCGGGTGCGTGCGGTCCAGACAACGCAGTTCAAGACGGACGCCTTGAGGACGCAACGTTGCGTGAACCCATCCGCTGGGCTGGCCTTTGTTAAACACATACGCGGTAGGCGGAAAATTAATTAGGTGCAGTCCGCTGTCATCCTGACGGACGCCCCAGCGATGAGTATGCCCGAAGAAATACGCCTTAACGTGCCGGCGCGGGCGCAATATCTCCAACAACTCGCGCGTATCGTTCAATCCGTCGCCACTATCGCCGCCATTTGGTTCGGGCTGATGGTGAATCGCGATCAACGCAGGTTTATCAGTGTTGGCGTCCAATGCGCCAGCAAGCCACGCGCGTTGGGCGTCGCCCAAAAGGCCGGGAGTTTCCTTTGTGCGAATCAACGAATCGAGAATGAACCAATTGGCCGATTGCGCGCGCACGATGGTAATCTGGCGCTTGGGCAGGGGCTGCTCTGTCGCTCTGTCGGAAGGCGCGGTTTCCCAGAACCGGTCGCGATTATCGTGGTTGCCCATCGACAAATGAATCGGCAAACCCTGCTTGCGCAACGGCCGAACTAACTCGAGAACAGCTTTGTAATCCGCCGATTGGCCCGTGTCGAAGGCAAGATCGCCATTGATCAGAACAGCCGAAGGCGCGGTCGGCCAGGCAAGAACTTCGGCGGTGACCGCCTGCAAATTGCGGGTCATGTTCACGTTGCGAACGACGCGATCTGGATCGGCGGCGATGTGAATGTCCGAGAGCAGCGCCCATTGATCACCGCCGCGGGTTGGCGATGCGCAACCGCCGGAGAGAGCGAGCGCGGCGGTGGCAAGTGAACTTTTCAGGAATTCTCTGCGGGAAATTGGCGGTAAGTAAACCGGCATAATGGCGCAATTGTTCCCTCGCCCGCCGTCTTGCTCAAGTTTATTTGGTCCGCCGTCGATACATGACACGGGGTGTGGGCTACTTCGTCGCCGCCTGGACCCGTTCTAAATGAAGAAAGTCATCTGTTTTGCCGGCTTTTCCGGAGCGGAGCTTGAAGCCTTTCAAAAGGCGCTGGCGCAACTTGGAGAGGCCTGGGATTGTGTTTTTTGCGCCAGCGGCGAAGAAACCCTGGACACGCTGGCGACCCGCCCGTTTGACGCGGTCGTCACAAGCTTGCGCCTCGATGGAATGAACGGCGCTGTGTTGCTTCATCTGGCGGCGAGCCGATACCCGCGCGTGTTGCGATTCGTTGTGGGCGACCTATCAGACCAGGAATTGGTCATCAACTGCATTGGCGCGACTCATCAATTCATATCCAGTCCGTGGCGCGCCGAGGAGATCGTTGCCATCGTCCAGCGCAGCCTTGCGCTCGACGCCTGGCTTTCCAATGACAAACTTCGCGCCTTTGCCCCGCGCCTGGGGAGGTTGCCCGGCGTTCCCTCCACTTACTTTGAAGTTCTTAAAAAAGTTGAGTCCACCAATGTCAGTGTTGAAAGCGTTGCTGAAATCATTGCCCGCGATCCCGCGCTGACGGCGAGGCTTTTGCAGATGGCCAATTCGCCGGCGTGCGGATTGAGCCAAAAGGTCACAAGCCCCCTGGAAGCGGTTTCGATTTTGGGACTGGATACTCTTAAATCCCTCGTCTTGTGTCTTCAGGTATTCAGCCACAACTCTGCCGGCGGAATGCCGAGCATTTCTCTGGATTCGATCTGGCGCCGCAGTTTTATCGTCGGCAATTTGTCCGGGAAAATCACGCTGCACCATACAAACAATGCTCGCATGGCGGGCGACGCTTTTACGGCCGGCCTGTTGCACAAAGTGGGTCAGATCATCCTGGCGACCAATTTGTCCGATGAATACGGCGCCCTTGTAGCCGTTGCGCGCGAGAAGAAACATCCTTTGCACGAGGAGGAACTGGCCCAACTCGGCGTGACGAGCGACCAGGTCGGCGGTTACTTGTTGGGATTATGGGGTTTGCCGCTGCCAATGGTGGAGGCTGTAGCGTTGCATCATAGCCCGTCCCTTGCCGCAACAAATGAGTTTTCTTTACTCACAGCGCTGCATGTGGCCACCGTCCTCGCGAACGAGGAATATGGAGACGAAGAACATTTGCCGGGGCCAAAACTGGATGTGAAGTATTTGACCTCCCTGGATCTTCCGACCAAGCCGGCCGCCTGGCGAAAGGCGCACTCGCACCAGGAACCGCCCAAAAAGGTTCGCGAGGCGCAGCGCGAAGAGCGTTCCGAATCCACAGCCTCGCAAGGCCGTTCGTGGGGAGGCCTGCTCGTTTTCGCGGCGATCGTTGCGACTGCCGTCATCATATTTATTAAAAAGCCGGCCAGCTTGTTTGGCGCTCAACCACCCACAACCAACGTCGTGGCGGCAGCAACGCCTGATGCCAATCTTTCATCCGCCAAAACGGGTTTCGATTCTTTCAAAGTGCAGGGGATTATCTATCGCGCCGACCGTTCACTGGTTGTCATCAACGGCAAGACACTCGGTACCGGGGAGAGAGTCAATGGCGCGGAAATCGTCAGTATCGATCGTTCCAGCGTAACCCTTTCAATGGATGGCGAGCAAAAGACGCTCACGCTGAAGTAGGCCGCCTTCCTGTCTTTTTCCTTTAATTACCTCATTTAATCCTCTTTTCCGCGAGACAAGGGCGGGATTACCATTGAGGAGTTATGCGGATACTGGTGGTCGAGGATGAACAGAAAGTGGCGGATATCATTGTCCGCGGGTTGCGGGCCGAACGCTATGCGGTCGATGTTGCTTACGACGGCGCCAAGGGGTGGGAAATGGCCTCGGTTTATGATTACAACCTGATTGTTTTGGATCTAATGCTGCCCGACATTGGCGGAGGGGAAATCCTTCGGCGCCTGCGCCGCGCCAAAAAGGAGGTTCCTGTTCTGGTGCTCACGGCCCGGGTCAGCACCGCTGAAAAAGTGGAAACTTTCGAGGCTGGCGCGGACGATTATCTGACCAAGCCGTTTGCGTTCGCGGAACTGCTCGTCAGGGTCAAGGCGCTTCTTCGTCGCGGCGTTTCCAGCCATTCGAGCGTGTTGCGCATTGGGGACCTGGAACTGGACCGGCTTTCACAACAGGTCAAACGCGCGGGCAAGAAAATCGAGCTGACGGCCAAGGAGTATTCCTTGCTGGAATATCTTGCGGCCAATCCCGGACGCGTTCTTTCCCGCACCATGATTATCGAACATGTCTGGGATCAAAGCTTCGAGGGTTTGACCAACATTGTGGATGTCTATGTGCGCCACTTGCGGGAAAAAATCGACGAGAGTCATCCCAAAAAACTCCTTCGCACCGTGAGAGGAGTTGGGTACTGCATGAGCGATGAGCCTGATGTATGAACACCCGTTCGCTCCGGTTTCGATTGATCATTTGGTATGCGGGATTGCTGACGTGTGTGTTTGTGCTGTTGGGCGGACTGATGTACCAGGTGTTACGGCACTATCTCGAACGGAGCCTGGCCCAGGCGCTGACGCGGCGCGCCGACCAGATTGCGGTCACCCTTCTGGCCCGCGCGGAGCAAACCGGGGAACAATATGTCGCCGATGAAATCAAGGCGCGGTACGCCCCCGGAAATTACGATCGCTTTATACGTGTTACGCGCGCTGACGGCAGTGTGCTCTACAATTCGGGGCGCACCGGGACCTTCGATGCTTCGACATTGCCTGTCGCGAGGAATGAAATGCCGGGCGTGACAGTGAGTCTTCCCGACGGCACCCGCTTGTTGGAAACGGCGAAGCTCTACCAATCCCCCAGCGGACGCAAATACATGATAGAAACCGCTGGTCCGATGCAACCCATCGAAACGGTCCTGCAGCGGGTGCTCATGATGCTTCTGGCCGGGGTGCCATTGGTGGTGTTGGTCGCGGTCGGCGGCGGTTTTTTGCTTGTTGGCCTGGCTCTGGCGCCGGTGCTCCAAATCACTCAAAGCGCCGAGCGCATCACATTGCACAATTTGAACGAGCAACTCCCGTTGACGCGGACAGGCGATGAATTGGAGCAATTATCCCTGGCGCTCAATCGGATGATTGTTCGGCTGCGCGAAGCCTTCGATCAAAACCGCCGTTTCCTTGCTGATGCCTCCCACGAATTGCGGACGCCACTGACCGCCTTGCGCGCCGAATTGGAGACCATCGTTGATGAAGCCAACCCGCCGGAAATGCGCGATCGTGTCGGCAGCGCGTTGGAGGAAGTCAATCGTCTCGCCAAGATCGTTGAAACCCTTTTCGCGATTTCCCGTCTCGAAGCGGGCGAAGCGCAGCAGGAGAGCGCGCGATTCGACCTGGCGCGTCTTGCCGGAAGCACCGCCGACCAAATGGCGCTCCTGGCGGAAGACAAAGGGATTTCCGTCGATTGCGATCTCCAGGAGAAAGTCGTCGTCGAGGGCGATCAATCCCGCATCAAGCAAGTTGTCGTGAATCTGCTGGACAACGCAATCAAATACACGCCCAATGGCGGTTCGATTCACCTGCGGGTCCGCGCGCGCGAAGGCGAAGCGACCCTGGAAGTCGCCGACACGGGAATTGGGATTCCTTCCGCGGCGTTGCCGCACGTCTTCGAGCGATTTTTTCGCGTGGACGCGGCGCATTCACGCGAAGTGGAAGGCGCGGGACTCGGACTGGCCATCGTCAAGTCGATTTGCGCCGCGCATGGAGGTCATGTGGATGTGGAGAGTGTCGAAAACCGCGGCAGCACATTTAAAGTGAAATTGCCGCTGGCATCGGTTCCATCCGAAAAGTGAAGGTTTGTTGATTTTTGACTTTCACCCTCGGAAGACGCACAATGAATGCAGCCGTGACCGCTGAGACAGATATTTTAATCAAGCGCGCCGCCGCCGAGCTTAAAACCGCCGGCGCACGGGAAATTTACGTCTTTGGCTCTGCCGCACGAGGGACGGATGATGCCACTTCTGATCTCGACCTGGCGGTATCGGGCTTGCCGCCGTCGGTTTTCTATCGCATGGGAGCGCGTATCAGCGATTTGGTAGGCCGTTCGGTGGATTTGATTGACCTGGACATCAATACGCCCTTCACCCGCTACCTCCGCACGGAGAATGAACTCGTCCGAGTGGGATAGATTCCGCAGACAACAGGCTGCGGAACGCGAACAATTGCAACGTTTGCTGTTCGGGATTCAGGGACTTCTCGTCAAATGCCGCGACACGGCGCCAACTGAAATCGAACTGTCCGCGCTGGCGGCCACGCTCCATTCGTTTTACACAGGGGTGGAAAACATTTTCGAGCGAATTGCGGTGGAATTGGATGGCGATCCGGTACGCGGTGATGCATGGCACCGTAAACTTTTACTGCGCAGGAAGACGCCTGCTGCGCGCCGACCGGCGTTGCTGTCAGAAGAGCTTCACGACACGTTGAATTACTACCTGCGGTTCCGTCACGTGTTTCGCAACGCTTATTCTTTTGACCTGGATTGGCGGAAAATGTCACCGCTCGTGTTGCGTTTGGAAGAAACATTTCGAAAGCTGGAAAAAGCGATGGATGATTTTCTTATGGCTGCAACGAGGAATGCCGGGGAAGACAAATCAAGAAATAATCCTACTTTCTAACCCTTTGCCGCTTTGGAAAGTTTCCGGAACCAGTGGGGGTTCAAGCAAAGGGTTAGGGTTATTGCATCAAATGTCGCCCGAGGAATTTGGTGCCACCGAGGATCAAGAATGTCATTGGCTATTTCTTTCGCGGAAGGGCACGCGTGGCGCCACCGGATATGCCGCCGTCCACGAGCAACGTTTGGGCGGTGATGTAACTGCTGGCGTCGGAGGCAAGAAATACGATGGCACCGTCCAAGTCGTTCGGCTGGCCGGGGCGTTTGAGGGGAATGCGGTCACAAAGATAATCCACCCATTCGCCGTTTTCATACATCACGGAGTTTTGGGCGGTTTTAAACCAGCCGGGCGCAAGACAATTGACGGTGATGCCGTGGACGCCCCAATCATCAGCCAGGCTCATAGTGAGTTGCTTGACACCGCCGCGGCTCGCGCCGTAAGGGCCCAGTCCGGCGTAACCGGCCACGCATGTCACGGAGCCGATATTGATGATGCGTCCGTATTTCTTCGGAATCATTTGCCGCGCCACGGCTTGGGAAACGAAGAAAGTGCCGCGCAAGTTCGTGTCAAGAATCAGATTCCAATCGTCCCAGGAAACATCCAGGGCGGGTTTGCGAACGTTGCAGCCGGCGTTGTTCACTAGAATATCAATCTTGCCGTAGTTTTCCATCGCGCGCTCGACCATCGTCTGGATGCTCTCGTGGTTCCGAACATCCAAAGCCAGCGGCAGGGCTTTGCGCCCCAACGCCTCCACTTCCTGCTGGAACGGTTTGAGGGTGGCTGGGTCGCGGCTGGTGACGACAAGGTCTGCGCCGGCCTTCGCCAGTGCGCGTCCCAGGTACTGGCCCAGTCCCCGGCTGGTCCCGGTGACGACGGCTATTTTGCCGGAGAGATCAAAAAGTTTGCCTTCCATGGATTTACTTTGGCGATTTGTCACAGAATTGTCACACAACTTCCATTTCATTGCCATACGAACCCGATATTCAAGGCCTTGGGTCAAAGCTGTGAACAAATACGGCTTGGTGAGGATAGATTTGAGGCTAAGATTTTAAAACATGAAACGGAATCCAATAATCACGGTTGTTCTGGTTATGTTCCTGGCGATGGCGGCATGTCGGCAGTCGCGCGCTCAACTCCTGATCAACGGGGCGGGCGCGACTTTTCCTTATCCGATTTATTCGAAATGGTTTGATGAATACAGCCGCGTCGATCCTTCAGTTCGTTTCAATTACCAATCCATCGGCTCGGGCGGCGGACAGAATCAAATTCTCGAAGGCACTGTTGATTTCGGCGCATCCGACGGCCCCATGACCGATCAAAAGTTGGCGCAGGCGCCATCCAAATTGCTTCACATTCCCACCGTGGCGGGGGCGGATGTCATCACCTACAATTTGCCCGGCCAGCCACAGCTCAAGTTGGACGGCGCGACGATTGCGGACATCTTCATGGGCAAAATAACTTCGTGGAACGATCCGCGCCTCAAGGCCGCCAACCCGGGCGTCTCGCTTCCCGATTCCGATATCGTGGTGGTGCATCGTTCGGACGGGAGCGGCACCACTTACATATTTGCCGATTATTTGAGCAGCGTCAGCCCGGAATGGGCCAAGTCCGTCGGACGCGGCACAGCCGTCAAATGGCCGGCGGGCCTTGGGGCAAAGGGAAACGAAGGTGTGACCGGACAAGTCGAACAAATGCCGGGAGCAATCGGTTATGTGGAATTAGTGTACGCGATTCAAAACAAATTGCCGTTTGCCAGCATCAAGAACTCGTCGGGCAATTACGTTGATCCGTCGATTGCGTCCGTCACGGCCGCGCTTGAAACGGCGAAGATACCCGATGACTTTCGTTTTTCCATGGTTAATCCGCCGGGGCCGCAAGCCTACCCGATTGCGGGGGCGACGTGGCTGCTGGTTTACCAACAACAAAGCGACGCGAAAAAAGGCGAAAAAATTGTGCGGTTTTTGAAATGGGCGATGAATGAAGGAGAGAAAGAGGCGCCGTCGCTCAATTACGCCCCGTTGCCGCCCACCCTGGTGAAACGCGTCATGGCGGAAATTGACGGGATCAAGTATTAGCAAAGGCCAAGAGTCGGAGATGTATGAATGCCGCCGGCACACTGAGCAAGCCCGCAGTTGTGCTTTCGCGTCCGTCCAAAACGGGGGATGCGGCATTCAAGTTCCTTACGTGGCTGATGGCGATGATGGTTTTTGTCCTCGTCGTTATTGTCGGCTGGGAATTGTTCAAGGGGGCCGAACCGTCGCTTCAAAAGTTTGGCGTTGGTTTTCTGTTTCATTCCGATTGGGACCCAGTCAACAATGACTTTGGCGCGCTGCCGTTTATTTTCGGGACCTTTGTTTCGTCGCTGGTCGGCTTGGCCATCGCGTTGCCGTTAAGTCTGGCGACGGCGGTTTATTTGACGGAACTTGCGCCCGGTTGGATTCGTCACGGCGCCATTTCGCTGATTGAAATGCTGGCGGCCATTCCGAGCGTAATCCTTGGGTTGTGGGGAATTTTCGTAATGGTTCCATGGCTGAGGGACCACCCGTTTCCTGTGCTGAGAAAGCTCTTTGGATTTCTTCCGCTCTTCAAGGGGCCGATATACGGGGTAAGCGTTCTTTCGGCGGCAATCATCATTGCGATCATGATTGTTCCGATCATCACGTCGATTTCGCGCGAGGTCTTTCGCGCCGTTCCAGATAGCCAGCGCGAGGCCGCTTTTGCGTTAGGAGCGACTCGATGGGAAGTGACGCGCCTTGCGGTGCTGAAGTCCTCCATGCGCGGGATTTTTGGGGCTGCGATGCTCGGATTGGGACGGGCGCTAGGCGAAACGATGGCCGTCACAATGGTAATCGGAAACCGGCCCGATATTTCCGCGTCACTTTTTGCGCCCGGTTACACATTGGCAAGCGCCATCGCCAACGAATTCG
This sequence comes from Verrucomicrobiia bacterium, assembly GCA_036268455.1. Classification (GTDB taxonomy): domain Bacteria; phylum Verrucomicrobiota; class Verrucomicrobiia; order Limisphaerales; family Palsa-1400; genus DATAUD01. Next base: position 27,908 of record DATAUD010000038.1, on the reverse strand, counting down.
CCGAGGCCACAGGCCCGATGCACTTGAGCGCGTTGTTTGAGTTGGGCCTGGTTTTGCTGCTGGTGACTTTCGTGACCAACATTGTGGCGCGCCTGCTGATCGGCGCGATGGGAGAGGCGAAACACGCATGAGCGCCAATATTATTAAGTGGCGAAACTTCAAAAGTTCGGCAGCTTCTGTGATCTGCTTCTTGTGCGCGGTCATTGTTATCACTCCGCTCGCGTTGGTGCTGTTTCATCTGATTCGACTCGGCGCAAGTTCAGTGGATTGGAATTTTCTCACGCATCTGCCCAAGCCGGTCGGCGAAACTGGCGGCGGCATGGCGAACGCGATTGCGGGAAGTTTTATTTTGGTGGGGCTTGCGGTCCTGGTTGGCGTGCCTGTGGGAGTGCTGGGTGGCGTCTATCTTTCCGAATACGGCTCGGACCGGCTCAATTCGAGCGTGCGATTCGCGGCGGACATTTTGAACGGCACTCCGTCGATTGTCTGGGGAATCGTCGTTTACGCGCTGGTGGTCGTGCCGATGAAAACTTTTTCAGCGTGGGCGGGTGGTCTTGCGCTAGGTTTTATGATGATTCCAATGGTCATTCGCACCACGGAGGAAATGCTGGCCCTGGTGCCGGGCGGATTGCGCGAGGCCGCCCTTGCGCTCGGAATTCCGAAATGGAAGAGCATTCTTTATATCGTTCTCAAAACCGGGAGCAAAGGGATCATCACGGGTATTTTGCTGGCGTGCGCGCGAATCGCGGGCGAAACAGCGCCGCTTCTTTTCACCGCTTTCGGAAACCGGTTTTGGAGTTGGAAACTTTCAGAGCCGATCGCCGCATTGCCGCGGCAGATTTATGACTACGCAATTTCTCCCTATGCCGATTGGCACCGCCAGGCCTGGGCGGGGGCTTTGGTGTTGATTCTCGTCGCTCTCGCGATTAACATCGGAGTGCGGGTGCTGACCCGGGGCAGCAGTCCGCCTTCGACTCGATGAACGATGCGCCATGACTAACGAAAGCCAGATTTCTCCCGTGAAAGCCAAGCCCGCCGCGGCTTTGCCAGATGGCCTTGCCAAGCGCGCTCTGGAGTCCCCTCAAGCCACGTTTGATGTCCAGAAACTCTCGGTCTGGTTTGGCGCCAACAAGGTGCTCGCTGAAGTTTCGATGCAAGTCCGTCCCAGGGCGGTGACGGCGATCATCGGGCCAAGCGGCTGTGGCAAATCCACGTTTCTCCGCAGTTTGAACCGGATGCACGACCTCGTGCCGAGCGCGCGTATCGAAGGGCGCGTCACTTTGTTCGGCGAGGACCTTTATTCACGGCAAATCGACCCGACTTTGGTGCGGCGCCGTGTTGGAATGGTTTTCCAAAAATCAAATCCTTTTCCCACGATGTCGATTGCGGAGAACGTGACGGTTGGCCTGAAGCTCAACGGCGTGAGGCAAAAATCCATGCTGCAAGAGCGATTGGAACGGGCGCTGCACATGGCGGCGCTGTGGGATGAGGTGAAAGATCGTTTGCACGCCAACGCCCTCAGTCTTTCGGGCGGCCAGCAACAGCGGTTATGCATCGCTCGCGCCCTTGCCATCGAGCCAGAAGTGCTCCTGATGGATGAACCCGCTTCGGCGCTCGACCCGCTGGCGACCGCGAAAATCGAGGAATTGATCCTCGAGCTTAAAAAGCAATTTACCATCGTGATCGTGACTCACAACATGCAGCAGGCCGCGCGCATCTCGGATTTTACGGCGTTTTTTTACCTCGGAAAATTGATCGAATTCGATCAGACGCAAAAAATTTTCACCAACCCGTCCATCAAGCAAACTGAAGATTACGTCACTGGCCGCTTTGGCTGAACGGGCGTATTGTAAACTATGCAAAAGTACTTTGACGACGAATTGGCGGCCTTCAAGGAGAAGCTCCTGACTATGGGGAGTTACGCTGAAAGCGCCGTCAGCCAGGCCGTTCAAGCCGTGACGGATCGAAATGACAAACTGGCCCTGCAAGTTCAGGAAAACGACGATATTATGGACCAGTTCGAGATCGAGATTGATGACATGGCCATCAACCTCCTGGCGAAAGCGCCGCTGGCTTCCGATTTGCGCCTGATTACCGTCGCCCAGAAAATTTCCCAGAACCTCGAACGTGTCGGCGACGAGGCGACGACCATCGCGCGGCGCGCCGTGGAATTAAACCAGGAACCGGCGCTCACGGCGCATATCGACATCCCGCGGATGGCCGGTCTGGCGCTCGGTTTGCTTAAAGAATCCTTGGACGCCTTCGTGAATAAGCAGCCCGAAAAAGCGCGCGCCGTCGTTCCGCGCGATAAGGAAGTCGATGCGATAAACCGGCAATTGCAGCGCGAGTTGACCGGCTACATGATGGAAAATCCGGCCACCATCAGCCGTTGTTTAAAGCTTATGACTGTTTCCAAAAGCCTCGAGCGCGTTGCCGATCACGCCGCCAATATCGCGGAGGAAGTCGTTTATTTGTGTGAAGCCAGGGACATCCGGCACGAGGCTCACAAGTTATGAATCTGTTTTTTCTCCGGCACGGAAAAGCGGAGCCGCGCAGCGTCAAGTGGCGTCCTGACAGCAAACGGCCTCTGACGCGCGACGGAGAAAAAAGAACCGCCGAAGTTGCGCGTGGCGCGCAGGCCCTGGATTTGAATTTTGATTTAATTTTGACAAGCCCTTACGTCCGCGCCTTCCGCACCGCGGAAATCCTCGCCGATGTTTACGGGGCCAGGAAACTTTTTGAAACAAAAAACCTGATCTCCGAGGCGGAGCCAAAAGCAATCGTCAGCGAGATCAACGAGAATTTCGCATCCATCCAAGACATCGTGCTCGTCGGGCACGAGCCTTTTATGACGCGCCTGATCGCAATGCTGATCGCCGGTGAAGGCGCGGCGGTGAACATCGAGTTGAAAAAGGCCGGGCTTTGCAAACTTTCCATCGAGAAATTGACTTACGGAAAATGCGCCTGCTTGAATTGGTTGCTCACGCCCCGCCAGTTGGCCCGCCTCGGCGGCAGCGGCAAGGATTGATCCGTCAAAACGACGCCGTCACTCCGGCCCGCACCTGAAACGGCTCGACCGGGTGGAAAACCTCCGTGAACGCGGGCTTCGCGTTTGGCGTTATCTGCGATTGGTAGGCGTAGTCGATGTCGTGGTCCCGACTGTCAAGCAAGTTTAAAAACTCCGCGAAAACCCGCCACGTCCTGTTGATTTGATAGCCCGCTTCGGCATTGAGCAACAGCGTGGACTGCGAACGGTAAATCCCGTCGGACGTCAAATCGCGCGGTCCAAAATAGCGCAGGCGCAAGCTCGCCGAAAATCCGCGCTCATCAAAAAGCGTGATGCCAGCGGAAATCACCGTGCCGACGGCCTCGGGCACCCGCGTGCCGCCGGCGCTTCCCGGTGCGGCGTCATCGGCATCGGCCGAAGTAAAACGAGCGGTGGACTCCGCAACGTCGAAGTCCAGCGTCAGATGTTTTATCGGCGTGTAATAATTGGCCAATTCAACACCATACCGGTCGCTCGGCTCTTTTGAAGCAATGGTCCCGCCAGTGTCGCCGTCCTGTTCCAATTCGGATCGGCTGTAGAGATACCAAAGCGAAACGGTGGTTTGCAGATGCGGAAGCGCAAGCGTTCGGACGCCGATTTCCGCCCCTTGCGTTTGAATCAGGCCGGGAATTTTTGTGGAAGGCGTGTTCGGATAGGGATTCGCCGCCGAGACAGGCTCTACGTTCTGCGTGGCGCCACGCCCGTCATTGCTGTGAAAGCTAAACCCGCCCTGCGCATAAAGTTCCGTCTTCGCCCATGGGCCGAAAATCACGCTTCCCTTGGGGCTGGGAAGCAGCGTCGCCGACGTCCCGGAATTGGCCGGAGTCGTCAAACTCGTGACGTCGAAATAATCCAGGTCGCCGCGAATCGCCGCGACTGACCGGATTTTATCCGACCAGTGGATTTTGTTTTCCGCATAAATGCCAATTTCGGTGTCCGTAAATCGGTCCGCTTCCGTGGTGGCGGGCAGAATGGGAGGGAGGGTGACAGATGCGTTATAATCCAATTTGTCCACGCGCACGCGATCCTCTGTTTGGTAAAGGCCGTTATCAATCCAATCGTTGCGGGCCTGCATGCCAAATGAATTTTGCACGTCCTTGCCAAACCATTGGTTGAAAATCGTGTGCCGCGCGTCAATTCCGCCCACCCACCTCCTGTCTCGCTGTTCGAATTGATCGCCAAGATCCGAATCTGTCAAATAGTAAGTAAAATCCGAAAACAGATCAAGGTCGTAATAAAATCCGTAAACGGTGATCTTCGTTTCCGAATTTTCATTCTGACGGCGCCATTCCGCTTGGAGACTGTAACGGTCCGAATCCCCGCCGTCCGTTGGATTCAGCGTCCCGAAAAATCCGACCAGCGGCACGGCATTTTCCGCCAGTTGATCGCTCGAGTTCCATTTGCCGTGGTACGCCCGTCCCGTGACGCTGAAGCCGTTGGCGTCGCTGCCCTGGCTGTAGGTTGCGATTCCGTTGAATTTGGAATAGTCATCAGGATGCACCCACGGTCCGTCGTCGTGATACGCTTCGCCGCCGTAGAGCAGAGTGCCCGGTCCCGCTTTTTCCGAGACGCCAAAAACACCGCGCGCGTATCCGAACATGCCATCTTCCACCATGACGAAATTCTGCGGCAAATCCTTGTAAAATTCCAAATGCGCCGCCCCCGCCGAACCGTAATTGCCCACATTCGCGTAGTAAGGTCCCTTCTCATAATCCAGCCGCTGCACAAATTCCGGGATGACCGTATTCATGTCGGAATAACCTTCGCCGTGCGCATGCGACGGAAGGTTTAGCGGCATGTCATCAAGGTAGATTGCGAAGTCGGTGCCGTGGTCCAGATTAAAGCCGCGGAGAAAATATTGGTTGGCCTTTCCGCCGCCGGCGTGTTGCGTGATGATCACACCGGGCACGGTTTCCAGGATTTCCCCGGCGCGCAAAATCGGCCGTTCGGCCAATTCATCCGCGCCCACCGTCCCTTGCGTGGCGGACGAGGCTATGCCCAACATGCTGTCCTGCCGTCCCGTCACCACCACTTCCGGAAGCTGCGCGGGTTGGCCATTCGTCGGACCCGCGCTCGCCTTCAAAACCGGCGCGTTCGTGCTCTGAGCCACAGCCGTGATAAATGTAAAAAAACCCACAAGTGCGATACTTGCGCTGAACAGCGTTCGGGTTTTGATTCGCATAACTCTTCAACGAACTTTTTAGGCAGGCGGCAAAAACCACCTGCGTTCGACAGCTACGGGATTGGCCCGCCATCACTGCCCCAGGTGGCTTTGCGTGTTCGACTCTAATTCAGCGCTTAGGGTTTACAACAAAAATCCCAGCCCTGCGCACCTCGTCCTTAATCAGGATCGTCCCGAAAACCATTTTTGCCGCCCAGCTTCGCGGGGATAATTTTGCGAGTTGGCGGAAGCTTGTCAGGAGGGACAATTCCGCAACGGTTGGCCCACGCTTCATACATTGCGGACAATTCCCGCACTTCCTCCGGCCGCGCACTCGCTTGATTGGTCAATTCCGTGCGGTCAACCAACGTGTCATAAAGCTCCCAATTGCCGGGATAGCGTGAAACGAGTTTCCACTCGCCCATCCGCACGGCCCGATTGCCCTCATGCTCCCAAAACAGCGGACGGACCTCCCTGGTTTTTCCTTCGAAAACCGGAAGCAGGCTGCGCCCCTCCATCGGCAAAATCGAATGTCCTTGATAAGCCTTGGGATACGGAACTCCCGCCACGTCCAGGCACGTCGCCATGATGTCCGTGATATGCCCCATTTGGCGCGTAATCTTCCCATGCCCGTCAACCACCGCCGGCCACGAAACGATGAACGGCGTCGAGATTCCCCCTTCGTGCGTGAAATGTTTATAGAGACGGAACGGCGTGTCACTGACGTTTGCCCACGGGACGCCGTAACTTTGCCACACATCTTCCGGCCCCGCCCAAATGGAGGGAATATTTCCCACGTGAATCGGACGCCCGTCGCGCGTTTTGCTCGGCACATCGTAGAAGTCCGGCTGGATCACCTCCGCGCAGGCGCCATTGTCAGAAAGAAAAAGCACCAGCGTATTCTGTTCGATCCGTTTTTCCTTCAACGCATCCAAAATCCGCCCGATGCCGCTGTCCATTCTTTCAATCATTGCCGCGTAAGTGGCCATTCGGTTTGCCTGCCATTCCTTGTCGCCGATATTTTCCCACGGTTGCACGCGATCATCTCGTGGCGAAAGCCGCCAATCAGGCTCGATTACTCCCAGGCCGATTTCCCGCAAATACCGATTGGTCCGAATCGCGTCCCACCCCGCCATGTAAGTTTGTCTGTTCCAAGCAATGTCCTCTGCCGGCGCTTGCATCGGCCAATGCGGAGCCGTATAGGCCACATAAAGAAAAAATGGAGCGCTCCTTCCGCCATATTTCCTGATGTCCGAAGCAGCATGTTCGCTGATCGCATCCGTGTAATAGAAATTGGCCCCAGGTCGCACGGGAGTATTGTTGCGAACGAGCGAAAATGGGTCGTAGTAACTGCTCACCCCGTGGATTGTCCCATAATAATCCTCAAAACCACGTTGCAACGGCCACCCGTCTTTGTTTTCCCAAAACGGTTCATTGGTTTCAAAGTTCAACTGTTTTTTGCCGTCAAAGAAAATGTGATTGAGGTGCCACTTTCCCACCATCAAAGTCTTGTATCCCGCCCCGCGCAAAACCTCCGCGATAGTTACGCACTTGTGATTCAGCTCCCCGCGGTAACCCGGAATCCCTCGGTCCTCCATCATCGCCCCGACGCCCGCCTCCTGCGGATACAGTCCCGTCAAAAGCGCCGCCCGGGACGGACAACACCTTGGCGTATTATAAAACTGCGAAAACCGCAGTCCCCCCGCCGCCAATTTATCCAGGTGAGGAGTAGGAATCTCCGACCCATAGCAACCCAAATCGGAAAACCCCATGTCATCCGCCAAAATCACGACGATATTGGGCCTCGCCCCGCTTCCTCCAGATTGCGCAAAAACCGCCGACCCGCAAAAAACCACCGCAGCCATCAAACAGGATACAAGAGCCCCTTTGCCGTAAATTATGTTGGCATCAAGATACGTATCATTTTCAAAGACACGACTATCACCCCCACTCATAGAGCGTCCTTGAATTCCTCCGGCGAGACTCCGGCCATTTTGAGTGCGCTTCGCAAAGTGCCAAGAGCAACCTCCCGATGCATCGGGATAACGCAACCTCGCTCGCCCTGCGGAGTGACTTTTTTAAGAACGATGTGGCTGCCGCGTTGGCGATCCACGAAGAATCCGAGCCGTTGAAGGGCTTTGACCGCCTCTGCCCCCGACACGATGGGCAGTTTAGCCATGTGCCAATTCGAAGGTGCGGATGGCCGCCGGCTTCCTCGCGGTTTGCGGGAAGGATTCGAGATATAGTTCCGTGGCCTCCTGTAAGTTTGCAAGCGCTTCCTCTTCGGTATGACCCTGGCTGGCAGTGCCGATTTCCGGACACTCAGCCACAAGCCAGTCTGTTTCCAAATCGGGATAAATTATGGCCGTCAATTTCATAGCCGCACAGTATCCGTTTTGGCCGCAAAAGGCAATCCCGCGCGCGGGGCATTCCTCCAGCGGGAGATTCCCCCCGTTCGCGAATGTATATTCTTCGCCTCTCCTCTTGGCATATTATCTGCTTGTAACGGGGGCGTGAGTTCGACACGGAGTTTTCAACTTGCCAACAGAGAGACCATGACATTACGATACGGAAGAGTGTTCAACCCCAACAAATGATTGAACTAATCCAACTCCCCTGGAGTCCCTTCTGCCTGGTGCAGCGGCGGATTTTGGAATATTCCGGCGCGCCCTTTAAAACAACCAACGTATCCTCCTCGGACAGGGCCGAGATTTGGCGTCTCACCCGCCACCGCTACTATCAGGTCCCAATTCTTCGCGATGGCCGCACGGTTGTTTTTGAAACCGATGACGAGTCGCAAGTCATTGCAAAATATATCGATGGCAAACTTCAATTGGATCTTTTTCCGAAGACTTTTCGCGGCGTGGACCGCCTTCTTTGGCGTTTCATCGAGGATCAGATTGAAGGCTGTTGTTTCAAGTTGAACGATGCCCACTGGCAGGAATTCGTGCCGAAGGCCGACCGCCTTGGATTTCTGCGTCACAAGGAACGGAAATTCGGGCGCGGGTGCCTCGACCGCTGGCGGGAGCAGCAGACGCAATTGTGTGAGGAGTTGACGCAAAAGCTGGTGCCATTTGAGATGATGCTGGTGGAGCGGAAATTTTTGTTGCAATCCCAGCCCCATTTTATCGATTTCGACCTCTGGGGAATGCTCGCCTGCGCGCTGTATTCCGGCCATTACCGATTGCCGGCGGCGCACACTTGTTTGAATGAATGGCATTCCCGGATGTCCAAGCTGAAAAGAGCCGCCCGTTCAAAGTGAAAAATTACATACTCGACACCAATGTTTTGCTTCACGACCCAAATTCACTCCTGGCTTTCAAAGCCAATACAGTGCTGATCCCCATCGAGGTGATCGAAGAAATAGACCGTTTCAAACGAGAATCTTCCGAATTGGGCCAAAACGCCCGCAATGTCTCCCGCACCCTTGATAGCCTGCGCGCCAAGGGCCATCTCAATAAGGGGGTCAAACTCGACAACGGCGGCACCTTGCGGATTATTTTTCACGACCGCAACGGCGAAGGTGGCGGGCCGTTTGGCGCCAATACCGTGGATAGCCGCATCGTCAGCCTTTCCATGGCCATCCATAAGGCCGAGCCGAAAAATCCCACCATACTCGTCACCAAAGACATTAATCTGCGCATCAAGGCGGATACAGTCGGTTTGCCGGCGGAGGATTACGAAACCGACCGCGTCCTATTGACGGACCTTTACACCGGGATGATTGAATTGACGATCTCCGCCGAAAAAATGTCGCGCTTCCGGCTTGAGGGCGAGTTGGAATTGAACGGACACGGGAAATATTTTCCCAATGAATACTGCACGCTCGTTGAGGAAACCAATTCCAAGCGGACGGCGCTGACCAAAGTGGACTCTACCGGCACAAAGCTGGTGCCGATTCTCGATTGCCGCGAAGGAATCTGGGGTATCAAGCCGCGCAACCGCGAACAGCATTTCGCGTTCGACGCGTTGCTGGACGACCGTGTGAAATTGGTGACTCTCATGGGAAAAGCCGGCACGGGGAAGACTTTGATGGCGATGGCAGCCGGGCTTAAACGCACGGTGCTGGACCGTGAATTCCGACGGCTCGTCGTGGCGCGCCCGACGGTATCCATGGGCCGCGAACTGGGCTTCCTCCCCGGCTCACTTGAGGAGAAACTGAACCCGTGGATGCAGCCGATCCATGACGCGCTGGAATTGTTGAGCGATTTGAACATGGGTTCGGACCATCGGCGCAGCACCGATCTGATGCGTTCGGGAACGATCGTGGTGGAGGCGCTCAGTTACATTAGGGGCCGGAGCATCGCGCATCAATTCATGGTGATCGACGAAGCGCAAAACCTGACGCCGCTCGAAGTGAAAACGATTATTACGCGCGTCGGCAACGGGACCAAAATTATTTTCACGGGCGACCCGTACCAGATCGACAATCCATATGTCGATTCGTCCTCCAATGGATTCAACTACATCATCAGCAGATTTCGCGATCAGCCGATTGCCGCGCACATCGAGTTGCAAAAAGGAGAGCGCTCAGAATTGGCTGAATTGGCGGCAAATATTTTGTAAGCCGGTCAATTGGCGGAAGACCTTAATTCCGCCTTGGCTGCTGAAGAAGACTCCCGAACTCGCCGTGAATTCGTGCGGATTGCCCGCCCGCCTGCCGGAGTAAGTGCAAACAAGCGAACCGTCCTTCAACGGATGAATATTGAACGGATGCCCTTGCGTGCGGGGCGGGGCGGCCAAGTGCTGCCATGTGGTCGCCACCAACATTGGCCTGGCGGTATTCATGTCTGGACCAATATTCAAAAAGGAGCGTCGGCGAAGAGCGCCCCTCTGCCGCCGGGTCCTTTGGAGACCCATTGTGTCGGAACGGCGGCCGACACCGAAGACGCCAGCACCAGGCCGATAAGAACCTCTGCTTTACCTCCAAGATTCACAGTTAGACTAGCCGGGACAAATCTCGTTCAGCCGAACGAATAATTCAATTGAGAATTGGTTATTGGAGTTTAAGCAACGGCCGCGGCTTCTCCAAAAAGAGCGGGTCTTTGCCCGAGTACCCGCCAGCCGCGTTCAAACGGGTTGCTAGTGATTGAAAACGGGTGTGTGGATCGCGTCCGAGATCAACCCCCCAGACCCAAATGGTTCCGTCGGCTGTCATGCCGAGCGCCGTTCCGCCTACCCCCCAAATCGAAACCCAATCGGTCCGGCCACCCGTTTGCACCGAGGCCGGATACGTTTGCAGCCGGTTCCAAGGATTCGGTCTTATGGCTGGACGATTCTTGTTATTCATCCAAACCGGGGCTGAGTCAATGTGGTTCGCCGCGCTGTCATCGCTAATGAGCCAGCAAGCGGAGGCGGCCGGAGCATTCGGATTGGGCACGCTGGAAGCGGCGTTCCATAATTCCCCGGCCCGGTTTCGCGCCTGTCCATTTGCGTTGAGACTAAGCCAATTGGTATCCGCGCACACGAGGGTTGGCTCGGGAATATTCGTAGTGACCCAAATTCCGCCGCGCTGCGCGAGGATTCTTCCCCAGGTCCATAAAGTCCCGTCCGCGCGCAATGCCAGATAAGAGGCATTTGGGCTGGCGACGGCTATCCAATTGCTCGCAGTTCCAATCAACCCGGGTTTCCCGCCGTTCCAGGCCCAAATCATTCCGTTTTTCGCCAGGCCGATCGAAGAGGCCGCTCCGACGCCGATATCAGCCCACTTGAATCGCGGCAAACTGCTCTTCAATCCCGACTCCAGAATTGAGCCTTCGGAGTTGAGACCCAGCCAATATGAGCCGTTGCCAACAGCCTTGCGCCAATTGTGGTTCGTGCCGATCTGTTCCGGGGTCGCTGCGATGGGTTGCGACGTTTCCGTTTTTCCCCATCGCCATAACGTGCCGTCCGGCATAACAAAAAAGACACCGTGACCCCCCGCTCGAAAAATCCGCACCGGACCATTGCTTTGCGCGAGCGAGATTATAATCGGAGGATCAACAGCGCGCGGCCTTGCGACATGAATGATGGCTAGCGCCGCAAGGCCACAAATGACCGCCAACAGCGGAATCCTGAAACGCACTGGAACAATCTGTCCCGCCACCTTGCGCGTGTGCGCCGCCGCCTTTCTCAGCGTAAATCGCGATTCCGCAGGCATGGTGGCAAGCGCGCGAAAGTCGCGTCGCAAACTTCGCCACGCCTGGCCGCCAAAAAGCAAATCCACCACAAGTGAAATGCCGCACCATTGGGCCACCTGAATGGACGTTTTTGCCTGCCAAGGCAGAAACATCAACCAGTCAATAAGATTGATTGCCACCTGGAGGAGCCCGAACAAAACCCATGGCAGGACAAGGATTCGACCAACGGCTATCACGTTTATTCGCGCGGGACTTTTGGAAGTCAACGCGGCGCGCATGGAAACGCAAACCAGGGCCGCAATGTCCGCGGGCGCCATCAACATCAGCGCAAGGAACATCCAACGTTCTTCCGGTTTTCCCCAAAGCATGGCTAGGAAAATAGTTTCAGCGCAAAGCACCACCACCAGCGGCTTGAGAAATTGCCGGCGCAGGGCCATGATCTGGCCGCCTAGGATATCGGCAACTGTGAGAGGGGTAGCCAGCAACAGCTCAAACCCTCGTCCACGCCGGTCTTCGCCCAATCGCTGTCCGGCCTCCAGGGTTATCCAGAGTTTGAGCGTGGAATTCAGAACGATGGCCGTGGCAAAAAATGTCGCTTCATCGAGCCAAATATGTCCGTTTTTGGCCCAGCAATAAGACCACCAAAGTATGGAGAATATTACAAACGCCCAGACATGAGCCTTTTTGAGCCAGGCGCGCGACGCCATCCAAAAGTAGGCGTTGGCGTCCAGCGCCCGCTTGCGAAAAGCGATTCGTCCGTCACGGGAACCGTAACTGATTAGCGAACCCAAGTCTCTCAATTGCCATTTGCGTGACGCCGGTCGCGCCGGTTTATCTCCCCATGTTCGTGGCACAATCCGGCAGGCCATCATCACAAGCCCCCACGCCAACCCGTTGGTCACGACAATCGACCACCAAAAAACATCCTGCATGTGACTGTAGTTCGTGTCCTCGCACATGAAAAAAGAAAAAACCGGACACGAGTAGAAGAGCGGCGGCAGGAATAATGAGCGGGCGATGTCCATCGCAACGCCGCACGCCGCGGGCGCCGCCACTAGCATGAGCCAGAGAAAGAAATTTGCCGCCATTGCCGCTCGATAATCCCGGCTTACGGCGGAGGCAAAAATGCCAATCGCAATCGACAGAAAGAAGGTGTTCATTAACACCACAACCATTCGCCCAACTTCGCCATTGGTCATTCCGCCGGTCAGCAATGGCACGGCCAAAACGGGAAAAACAGCCAGCAACGCATATAATCCTGTCACAGACGTCGCCGCCAGTTTGCCCAGCACCACGTCGTACCCTTTCAAATCCGTCAAGAAGAGCAATCCCAATGTTCCGTCTCGTTTTTCCTGACTCAGGCAATCCGCCGTCGAGCGGCGTCCGGCCAGCAGGCAAAAGAGCATCGACACGCCGGCAAGTCCCCAGAAAAGAATCGTGCCGAGCTTTTTTGACGGGTTAAGTAAATTGATGAAGTAAGCCGCAATGCCGATCAAAATCGCCTGAAACGCGACGAACACACGCATCCAATAGGTGCCGCGGCGGCGCGAACTTTCCCGCAATTCCCGTCCGACAATCGGCAGCAATTTCATGTCGGCGCCTTCTCGCTTCTCAAGTGACGAATTCCAATTCCTGCCTGTGCGGAATCAATCTGTGCTGATGCGCTTTGCCGAGAAATCGTCGAATGGCCTCGCGCCCTTTTTCGCCGTAATCCAGCGTCCAATGATTGACATACATGCCGACGAATTGATCCGCAAGGTCCCGGCCCATGTCGCGGGCATATTGCAACGCGTGTTCCACCGCTTCCGCGCGATGGTCAAGGCTGAATTGAATGCTGGCGGTCAGAATTCGCGAGATCACCGAGCGCGTCTCCGGCGCAAATCGTTTGTGAATCACGTTTCCGCCGAGGGGCAGGGGAAGGCCGTCGTTCTCGCGCTTCCACCACGCGCCCAAATCCTGGCAGACTGTCAAACCTTCCTTTTGATAGGTCAGTTGGCCTTCGTGAATGATCAATCCCGCGTCCGCCTTGCCAAGTCGAACGGCCTGAAAAATCTGGTCGAACGGCACCACGACAAAATCGATCTGGTCCGCCGATCGTTGCAGCCAGAGTTGCAACGCCAGAAACGCGCTGGTCATCGTGCCGGGAACCGCGATTTTGCGGCGCGCCAATTCCTCGCGGGTCAGCGGCGTTTTGGAAACCACCATCGGGCCGTAACCATCGCCCATGCTGGCGCCGCTGGGCAGGAGCGCGTAATCGGAACTGACATACGCGTAAGCGTGAATGCTGATCGCCGTGATATCCAATTCCCCGCGCGTGGCGCGTTCGTTCAAGGTTTGGATGTCCTGCAGGACATGTTTGAATTTGAAACCGTCTGTTGGGATTAGTTCCTTTGCCAGACCGTAAAACATGAAAGCGTCATCCGGGTCCGGCGAATGTCCCAGCGTCAAAGTTTGTGACATCGCTCAAGCCTAGCTGAACCGAATGCGAAGTCGAGGCGAACAGAAAGCAAAAGTGTTGCATCGCCACCTATTTGGGAATAAGCTTTCCAATGCCCCGATTCTAGGCAATTAACGAATGGAACATCCCGCCGTCGAAAAAAATCTTAGAATTCTTGTCGTGGACGATAATCCCGCTGTCCACGAGGACTTCCGTAAAATCCTCTGTCCCCCCTCCAGCAAAGGCGCTGAAATGCGGGCCACCGAAAAGGCCCTCTTCGGCGAAGTCCGCGACGCGCCTTTGGCTCCCGCGTTTTCCGTCGAGTCCGCCCTTCAGGGCGAGGAGGGGCTTGCGCGCGCGGTGGAAGCCCAGCGGAAAGGCGTGCCGTTTGCTCTCGCGTTCATCGATGTTCGCATGCCCCCGGGTTGGGACGGCATTGAAACCACCGTCCGGATCTGGGAGAAATGTCCTGATCTCGAAGTCGTCATTTGCACGGCCTACTCCGATTATTCCCTGGATCAAATGCTCTCGCGGGTCCGCAATGAGGAGCAGTTGGTTATCCTCAAAAAACCTTTCGAGACGATTGAAGTTCTCCAACTCGCCAATGCCCTTACCGGCAAATGGCGTCTTCGGCAAGAGGCGCATATTAAGCTGGACGTTCTTGACAAAATGGTCCGCGAACGCACGTCCGATCTTCGTGAAGCCAACACGCGCCTCGGAGAACAAGCCAGGCTGCTGGACCTCGCGCGCGATGCCATCATCGTCTGGGACCTCGAAGGCCGCGCGCGTTACTGGAACAAAAGCGCCGAACTACTTTATGGTTGGACGGCCGCGGAAGCGATTGGGGCGAAAGTTGCCGAGCGCTATTGCCGCGGCCCCAAAGCCCTGGAAAAAGAACTTAAGGCCTGGCAGGCGGTCGCCAGCGGCGAGTGGAACGGCGAACTCCGTCATGTTTCCAAAAGCGGAAAAGACATCCTGGTGCAAAGCCGCTGGACGCTCGTTCGCGATTCCCAGGGAAATCCACAGGCCGTCCTTGTCATCAATACGGACATCACCGAGAGGAAGGAATTGGAAATGCAGTTCTGGCGCGCGCAACGCATGGATAGCATTGGGACGCTTGCCGGTGGAATCGCGCACGACCTCAATAACATTCTGGCCCCGATACTGATGATCGGCCCGCTGTTGCGGGCGCAAATCGACGATCCGTCCATGGCCGCGTTGATCGAAAGCATGGAACACGGCGCGGAGCGCGGGGCGAACATCGTCAAGCAGATTCTTACTTTCTCTCGCGGAGGCGGCGGAAAGAAAGCGCCTCTTCAAATCCACCGCCTGTTGAAGCAGGTTACCGCTTTTATCAAGGATACTTTTCCGAAAAGCATTCACGCGCAATTGATCGCCCCGAGAGATCTTTGGATGGTGGAAGGCAACAGCGCCGAATTGCACCAGGTGCTGATGAACCTCTGTGTCAACTCCCGCGAAGCGATGCCGGACGGAGGCGCCTTGAAAATCGAAGCGCAAAACGTAATACTTGACGACCCTGCCGCCGCCAACATTCCCAATGCGCGGCCCGGCCGTTATGTCATGTTGCGCGTCAACGATACCGGCTCGGGGATCGCGGCGGAACATATGAACCGGATTTTTGATCCATTTTTTACAACCAAGGAAGTTGGGAAAGGCCCCGGTCTGGGTCTTTCCACCGTGCTTGGAATTGTGACCGCCAGCGGCGGTTCCGTCCAGGCCCGAAGCGACCGAGGCAAAGGCGCTGAATTCGTACTGTATCTGCCTGCCTTGACCGAAAGCCTTGCCACCACTCCCGCAACGCCGTATCCGGAACCGTCGCCCGGCCCGGGCGAACTGATTATGGTGGTCGAGGAAGACTCCGCCGTCGGCGCCATTTTAGAAACCATTCTTATTACCAACGGCTACCGCGTGTTGTTGACTGGTGATGGGGACGAAGCGATGGAACTTTACCACCGCTACCAAAAGGAGATCGACGCCGTCCTCGCTGACGCAACGCTGGAAGCCGCCAACGGCAAGTCCGTGGTCCATGCGCTGAATGATCTCGATCCCTCCGCAAAGTTGATTCCCACGAGCGATGTCTCTGAGGACCAATTGCCGACTTTGCCGCATTCATTGGCAACACACCTCCTCCGCAAGCCCTGTCAGGCGAGCATGGTCCTGGAGACTTTGCGCTCCGTGCTGGACAAGCCGGCCTGATTTATAAAAACCGGATCACGGCTCCGCTGATTCGCTGATTGTGCGCAGGAATTTCTCCAACGCCTCCGCAACACCATGCCCGCAGCGCAGCTCGCTCACATGCCCGTTTTGTTTCCGAACCAACGCCTTGACCGTTTCGATTCCATTTGCGGGCGTTGCCAGCCAATGCGCGTGTTGCCGCGAAAGCATTGGCACGTCATTCAAATGGTCGCCCGCCGCGAACGTTTCGCTTGCCGTGACGCCTAATTGACGCGCGATTTCCGCCAGGGCCGTCCCTTTGTTGAATGATTCGTGGCTCAACCGCGCATAAATGTCATTGCGCACCACCGTCAGGTTCGGCACATCGCGGCAATACACATTAAGAAACTCATGAATGACCTCCGCGTCGGCGTTTGACTCCGCGATGAAACAAAACGGCGAATAAATGTCCTCGTAAATGGTGGCCTTGAACCGCGCCTCCACCCAGGCCCGCAAGCGAGGCACGTCGCCATGCACTCTGCGAAACAATTCCGCGTGCGCCCGCTGGCTTGCGCCGTTCCACTTGCTGTCTTCCACATATTCCGACTCCTGATGCCGATAAATTTCCCGTTCGACGATCACCACGAAATCCGGCTTCACCGAAAGATGGGCCCGCCCCGTCGTCTCCAGAAGGCTCGACAAATCCCGCCCCGTGTTAATGACCCAGTTCGCGCCGCAGGCTTGCAGTTCGCCGATGAGATTTTGGAGCTTCACCGGCACCGGCGGATTTTCGAATTCCGCGAACAATGTCCCGTCGAAATCGGTGGAAATAAGTTTTATAGCCATGCGCAATTTATAATTCGACTTTCCGCAACCGCAAAATCGTATATTGTGACTTAGCGACATGCCAAGCCTTCAAGACCAGTTTGACGACGCGATGTTTGAGTTCAGCACCGGCAATATTGACGGCGCCATCGAACGGCTAAGGTCGATCCTGGCGCAGGACTCCGAATATTTCGACGCTCAACTCTCGCTCGGCGGCGCTTATTACGCAAAGGGCGACTATGCGTCCGCCATAGCCGAGGGCCATAAAGCCGAAAAAATGAAGCCGCACGACCAACTGGTCCACACCAATTTATCCCGCGCCTATATGAAAGCCGGCGACAAAAAAACCGCCGAACATCACGGTTTGCAGGCGCGCATCGCCTCGTGGCGCGGCAACATGGCGCCCCCGCCCGCCGCCGCCGATTCGGAATTGGAAATGGCAAAGCCCAAACCGCCGCCCGCACCCGAAAAATTCCCCGATATGCCTTGGAAAACAAAGAAACCATGAAATCCTCATACGAATTGGCAATGGAACGGTTGAGCAAGTCCGCTCCAGCCGTCAAACTGACAGAAGAACAAAAAAAGCAACTCGCCGAACTGGACTCCAAGTACGCCGCCAAAATCGCCGAGCGCGAAATTTTTCTCAAAGACGAAATGACCGCCGCCGCGGCAAAGGGAGATTACGAAGCCGTTGCGCAATTGGAGAAGCAATTGGCCAGCACCCGCAAAACCCTTCAATCCGACTTGGAGGAAAAGAAAGAGAAAATCCGCAAAGGAGCGTAATGGCTTAGTGTGCCGTCGCGATGACAGCGTCGAACGCCGGCTTCGGCTGGTAATTGCGATCAAAGAGCAGGGGATAGTTGCTCTTTCCGCGGTTCAGCCAGGAATCGCCGTCGCCCACGCCCCAAAATGTCACGCGCGTGATCATTCCGTGATGTTTCATAAACACCTTGAATAATTCCGCGTAACGGTTGGCGAGCGCGCGTTGCATTGCGTCGGGCAGTCCTTTGGCATAAGGATCGGCCGTGTTGCGCGAAGTCGCCTCCATTTGGCTGACATCAGCGGACTTGTTGGCGGGACGCAGCAAATCGATGTCCAATTCCGTAATCATCACTTTAATTCCCAGGGCCGCAAATGCGTTGATGGTGTCGTCAATCTCCTGCGGCGCGGGCCAATCCATTTTGTAATGGCCTTGCAACCCGACCGCCGCAATCGGGACTCCTTCGGATTGCAGCTTTCGAATCAAAGCGATGCCACCGGCGCGTTTGGCCGGGTTTTCCATCGAATAATCGTTGTAATAGAGTTGGGCATGCGGGTCCGCTTCGTGCGCCCATTGATAGGCGTGAAGCAAATAATCCTCGCCAATGATGCGCATCCACGGCGAACGGCGCAATGTCCCGTCCTCGTTCAACGCTTCGTTCACGACATCCCAACCGCCGATTTTCCCCTTGTAGCGGCCGGCTACGGCGAAAATATGGTCGTGCATTCGCTTGAGAAGGGCCTCGCGCGTGATGGTTTCTCCTTTGTCATCCTGGAAAACCCATAAGGGCGTCTGGCTGTGCCAGATGAGGTTGTGGCCGACGATAAACATGTTATGTTTGACGCCGAATTCGACGTAGCTGTCCGCGGGTCCAAAGTCGAACTCGCCGGGGCGCGGATGAATCAGCCCCCACTTCATCACATTTTCCGGGCTGGTGCTGTCGAACTGTGCCACGACGAGCGCCTCCGCCGCGGCGTTCTGACCGGTGAATTGCGATGAATTAAGCGCGGCGCCAACAAGAAAATCGTCGCGAAAAGCATCTTTCAACGAAGGAACTTCCGCGGCGCTTGTGGACAGCGCGGCCATTAATACGAATGGAAGACAGTGTTTCATAATGGTTCGGGCACCGGATTTTGCAGCGCGAAATTTTTTCTGCGTTCGGCCAGTTCATCCGCAATTTGATGCGTCAGCCTTTTGTTGAGCTTGTAACTGATCAGCAAAACAGTGCAAATGCCAAAGAGTACCGCCAGGTAAACACTCGAACACATGCGGATGCCCTGCAATGTTTCCGGCGTTTGTGGTTGGTTGGCATGGTAATCGTAGAGTGACATCAACCAGAGAAACGACGCCGAGCCAAGACTCAGCCCGGCTTTCAGCGCAAATCCAATCGTCGCAAAAATAATCCCGGTCGCGCGCCGGCCGTTTTTCCATTCGGAATAATCCGCCACGTCGGCGTAAATGGCCCAGATCAATGGTATCGTCGGGGCGTACACCGCCGATGTGATGATCGTCAATGCGACCATGCCGCCAACATCGGTCGGCTTGAGAATATAGAACGCCGCCGAGGCAAACGCCGTCAGCCCGAACCCGCAAACGGCAACGGTCTTTTTCCCGAATGCCCTCGATAACGAGGGCGATAGTAGAATCACGATGATTACGACCGCCGTGCCGAGCATGTTGATGATGCTGTTGGCCACATCGGCGACGTTCGAACTGGAAGCGTCGCCGTGCACAATGTAACCCAGCGTTTCCAAAATGCCGGTGGAGCGGGGGGCCGTTGTTGTCAAGTGAAGAGATTGCAACCAGTGGAACAGCGCGGTCTTGTCGGCGTAATAATGGTAATAATTGTAATAAGCGCCGCCCCGCAACGACAGTATCGCGAAATGCACCAGGGTCATGCAAAACATCACTGTCCACGGACTGTTCCGCGCCAAATCGGAAAAATCCTGTTTGGGCGTCGATTTTTGGCTCGGCTGCGGACGAATCCGCTCTTTGCACGTGATGAAGGTAATGAGAAAGAGCACCAGGCAGAGCGCCGCCCAAATGCTCATCGTCATTTGCCAGCCGCGATGCAAGTTGTGTTCCGGCCCGGCGAACTTGGCTACCAGCGGCAGTGTAAATCCTCCGACGATGAATTGCGCGGCGTTGACGGAAATAAAACGGAACGAATTGAGTTTGGCCCGCTCATCAACGTCGCCGGTCATGACGCCTCCCAAAGCCGCGTAAGGCATGTTGTTCGCCGAATAAATCGTCATCAAAAGAATATTGGTGACAGCTGCGTAGGTAATCATCGCGCTCCGGCTCCATTCCTTCGGTGTGGAATATGCCAGGACCATGACGACACACCACGGCAACGCGGTGAAAAGAATCCATGGACGGAATTTTCCCCAGCGAGTATTCGTACGGTCCGCCATTACGCCCATAATAGGATCGAAAAAAGCGTCCCACAGCCGCGCCACCAAAATGATGGTCCCCGCCACGCCCGCCGTGATTCCAAAAACGTCGGTGTAAAAATTCGATTGGAAAAGGATCATCGTCATAAAGACGAAGTTCGCGGCGGCGTCCGCCGCGCTGTAACCCGCCTTTTCGACGAACGACAATTTAGTTTGGGCCGGTGCTGGCATGGCTCAGAGGGGTTAATCGATAATGGTCAGGATTGTTCTTTGCAGGTCGGCGTCCCGCGACGAGACGCCCGCCATGATTTCAAATTCACCCGGCTCGACCGTAAACCGCATGTCGATGTCGTAAAAAGCGAGGGAGTCCGGCGTGATTTCGAGCGTCACGGTTTTGGTCTCTCGTGGTCTCAATGAAATTTTTGTGAAACTTTTGAGTTCCTTCACCGGGCGTGTGACAGAACTCACAATATCCCGGATGTAAAGTTGCACGACCTCCTGGCCCTCCCGCTTGCCGGTATTGGTCACGTCAATCATGACGCGTGTGGAATCGCCGCGCCCGATTTTTTTCCGCGATAGCCGGAGATGCGTGCAGGCAAATGTCGTGTAGCTCAATCCATACCCAAACGGATAGAGCGGCGAAACGTCATCGAAAAGGTAGCCGCGGCGCGCGGAAGGCTTGTGATTGTAGAATATCGGCAAATGTCCCGCCGAACGGGGAATGCTGATGGGCAGTTTTCCGCACGGGTTGAAGTCGCCAAATAAAACATCGGCCACCGCGCGTCCCGTTTCCTGCCCGAGATACCAGCATTCGAAGATGACCGGCGCGGTCTGCGTCAGATAATTGATCGACAACGGCCGGCCGTTAAAAAGCAATACAATGACCGGTTTGCCCGTGGTGATAATTGCGTTGGCCAGCGCATCCTGAAGCCCGAACATTTGCAAATTAGCCCGATCTCCCAAATGCACCTTCGACCATCCTTCGCGCGACGTTTGTTCATTCCCGCCGACGACCAAAACCACAATATCCGCTCCCTTTGCAACCTCGACCGCCTGCTGAATCAGCCTGATGTCGGTGGTTGGATCGCTCGGCGTGACAAAATCCTGATTCCACGAGCCGCCCACCGTAATTTTGCAACCTTCGTTGTAACGCACTTCCACCTGGTCGCCGACTTTCGAGCGAATTCCTTCCAGCACAGACGTATAATATCTGGGCTGCCCGCTGTAGCCGCCCAGCAACTCGCGATCGGCATTTGGTCCGATGACCGCGATGGAACGGATTTTCTTGGCGTCCAACGGCGCAAGATTGTTGTTATTTTTTAAAAGCGTGATGGTCTCGCGCGCCGCCTGCAACGCAAGGTCGCGGTGCGCCACGCTGCCAACCACTTGCGCCGCAACCTCGGGATCGACGAACGGGTCCTCGAACAATCCCATCTTGAATTTCCACAACAGCATCGGCGCGACCAATTCGTCCAATTCCCGCTCCTTCAATTTTCCCGCCCTCACCAACTTGCATAGGTGCAAATAACAATCCGGTTCGGGAAATTCGATATTGACCCCCGCGCGAACCGCAAGCGCGCACGACTCCGCCTTGTCCGCCGCCACGTGATGCCCATGCGTATCTGGCCGGTTTCCCAATTCCCAGATCGCGTAATAATCGGACACCACGAATCCCCTAAATCCCCATTCTTTGCGCAAGAGATCACGCAACAGCCATTTATTGGCGTGAGACGGAACCCCGTCGATCTCATTGTAAGACGCCATGACACTAATCGCGCCCCCGCGCTCCAGCGCATCCTTAAACGGCCGCAGAGAAATTTCCCGCAGGTCGCGCATGGAAATATTGGCGGGACCACAATTTATCCCGGATTCCGGCTGCCCATGCGCCGCAAAGTGTTTGAGAGTGGCAATGACATTTTTTTTATTCGCAAACAAAGCATTCCCCTGGAATCCGCGCACTGCCGCGATTCCGAGTTGCGAGACAAGATAAGGATCCTCGCCAAAAGTTTCCTCGACACGTCCCCAGCGTGGGTCTCGCGCGACATCCACGACTGGCGTCAAAGCCTGGTGCGCCCCACGCGAGCGCGCCTCTTCGGCAGTCATCGAATAAAGCGCTTGAACCAATTCGACGTTAAAAGTCGCGGCCAATCCAATCGGCTGGGGGAAACTCGTGGCATCGACGGCGGCGTGACCGTGGAGGCATTCTTCATGGAAAAAAACCGGGATGCCGAGCCTGCTGTTTTCGATGAAGAATTTTTGGATTTCATTGGTCAACCTAGCCATTGAGCGAGCGTCCTTTCCCTTGCCGGCGTCGCTGGGCCGCCCAACCTGTCCCAAACCGTGGCCTTGCTTAAACGCGGCCCGGGCTTTGGCGAAATCGAAGTCTCCGTTGGAGTCAAGCAGAAGTGTGGCCTTCTTTTGCCAGACGCACACCATTTGCGCCGCCTTTTCTTCCAAGGTCATCCGTGCCAGCAAATCCGTGGTGCGTTGCTCGGCCGAAAGTCTCGGATTTTTGTAGGCGGACGTCGCTTTCAATGATTTGTTCGCGTCCCGAACAAATTTGCGCCTTTTCTTCTGGGGATGTGCTTTCATTTTGCATATATTCTTTACGCAAATCCTTTGCGCGCAAGGCAAAAAATGCTTCGAGAACCACTTTCCCTCAAGTTTCCGCCTGCTTCATCCGATAATTCCAATAAGAGCAGCTAGACACGGCCGCACGCTGCCTATTATGACAGCCAAAGAAGTTATCAATCAGGTTACGGACCTTCCGATGATCTCGGAAACGGCCCGAAAACTGGTCACGCTTCTGGCCGAGTCCGATACCCATCGCGATGAATTGGTCAGGACGATCCGGTGCGATAACGTCCTTACCGCCAAAATCCTCCGTGTTTGCAACTCCGCCGACGCCGGTCTGAAACATCCGGTCGCTTCCCTTGATCAGGCCGTTCTAATGCTGGGCGACAGCGTTCTTTTCCGCATGGTCAGCGCCATTGGTTTCGGCGCTGATATGCGCCGCGCTCTGCCAGGTTATGCAATCGAAGCCAACGGCCTCTGGAGCCATTCCCTCGTCGTCGGATTGGGCGCCGAGTATATCAGCAAATCCGAAACGTACGGCAGCTTCCAGCCATCCCTCGCTTTCACAGCCGGATTATTGCACGACATTGGAAAACTGCTCCTGACCCAAATCCTGACCGCAAAAAACCGGGCGGACATTCGCCAAAAAATGACCGTCAACGGTCTCTTGCGTGTCGAAGCGGAGCGGGCGGTGCTCGGTGTCGATCACGCCGAAGCCGGCGCCTGCCTGCTGGAAAAATGGAGACTTCCGGAAATTCTGGTTGAAGCTGTGGCCCATCATCATTCCCCAATCGTGCAGCCCACGATTCACCTTTCAGGCGTCGTTTACCTCGCCAATTGCGCCGCTCATTTGAATTCCGCCACCGCGCCGGATCCTCACACGATGCGCGTCAACAAGTCCACCGCCGAAACACTTGGCATCGCCGTCGATCGGATTGAGCCGACGATGGTGGAAATCCATGATGCCATGAAAGGCATCAATCGCTATCTGGCCATCGCTTGATTCCTCGGGCCAAATCTGCGCCTGTCTATGAGTGACGCTTGCTTGTCATTGGCGGGTTGGTCGAATATAATACTCTCGTGGAAACGCTGACCATCGAACTGCCGCCGCAGGTTGAGCAAACCCGCTTCAATCTCCGACGATGGGACGAAATTTTGGCGGATGCCCAATTGGCCCGCATCGAAGGCCGAATCGAAACCGACCGCCACGGCCACATCATTATGAGCCCCCCTGCCGCTCCTTCGCACGGTAGCTATCAATCGTGCATTGTCTATTTGCTGGTCCAACTTATGCCGCAAGGCGAAACGATAACTGAGTGTCCCATTTCCACTGCCGACGGCGTTAGGGCAGCCGACGTTGCGTGGGCCTCGCCGGAGCGAATGCGCAGGTTGGGCAACCGCTCTTGTTTTCCGCTTGCTCCGGAGATTTGCGTGGAAATCCTTTCGCCAGACAATTCCGCCGCCGAGATGTCCGAGAAGGCGGCTCTTTATTTTGACGCCGGCGCCAAAGAGGTCTGGCTCTGCGATTCACATGGCGTGATGAAATTCATCGCTCAAAGCGGCGCCCGTCCGTTGAAAAATTCCCGCCTTTGCCCAAAGTTCCCCAAGCGAGTTGAACGCCCCGCTTGGGGCTGACTCCCGCTCATCGTTGTGCCAGGAAGCGGGGCCTTAAAGCAGTTTCCGATAAAGTTGCGCCAGCGCTTGCTGGCTGAATCGGGCGGAGACGAGCACCAGCACTATTGCGAAGACGGGCGCCAAATCAATTTTTCCCATTTGCAACGGAATCCACTTTATCGGACGCAACAAACCGCGCGCGGTGAGATTGATGAAATTCCATAATGGGAATTCGCCCAAATAGACATAGCTGTTCAACAGGTATAACGCAAACACGGCGACCAGAAAAAACTTAAGCACCAGATAAACCGCCAGTCCGATCACCGCCCCTTGCGCCACAACGATCCATGGCGAATTCACATCGCCGGGCATGATGCGCAATTTCACGAGCAATGGATAAAAAGCGCACCAGACCATCGCCGTGACCAATAGCGGCAGCAACATTTTCAGCCCCGCCGGCCATCGATCCAGCCGGCCCAGATGGGCGCGCACCAGACGTTGCGCGGGATCGGTGTCGGCCGCCGGCGCGTGTACCCACGAGAGCACCAGCAGGCACAGATACAGAATTCCCAGCGCGACTCCGAAGCTCAAGAACGAGAACAAAAGCATCCGCCCCGGCAAATCGCTGCGAAACCACACCGTCACCGGGCCAAGCGGTATGCGCGGACTCCAGTCAATTTGCGTCCCCAATTGCCAATAAACAATCGCCCGGATTACGAGCATTGCGACCAACGCCACCAAATAGTAAACACGCGGCGTGGGCCGTCCAGCCGGGCGAACGGTGGAAACCAAGGACATTCCCGGGCGCGAGGCGGGCACAAAGGGAATCGCCCGCCAATTCAGCCACAGCAACAGTCCAGCGACGTTTAGGATAAAGTCGATAAGGCTCATCGCTTACGGATTGAAAATCTTTGCCGCGGGTTTTTCAATTGAAATTGCGTCGAATCGCCATTATTTTGTTTCCATGGATTCCGAACCGGTTGTGACAATGACCGAAAACGCCGCGAACGAAGTCCGCGCCAAGCTGGCGGCGGATCCCGCGTCCACGGGCAAGGGCCTTCGATTATATATCGAAAAGGGGGGTTGTTCGGGCCTGCAATACGGAATGACCCTTGATGAAAAGCGACCGGACGATTTATCCGCCTCCTTTTTTGGCGTCTCGGTGCTGGTGGACCCTTTCAGCGCGGATTACCTGCGCGGATCGGTCGTCGATTTTTCCGATGCCTTGACCGGCGGCGGTTTCAAAATTAAAAATCCCCACGCCGCCCAAAGCTGCGGTTGCGGAAAGTCCTTTGAAACCGGCGGGTGAAAATCCTCGTCATCGGCTCCGGTGGACGTGAACATGCGCTAGTCTGGAAACTCGCGCAATCGCCGCGAGCCACTCAAATCTGGTGCGCCCCTGGCAATGGCGGTATCGCCGCCGAATCCCGCGTTCAATGCCTGAATTTGCCCGCCGAAGACATGGAGGGCCTGCTCGCTTTTGCCATATGCAACCGGATCGACCTCACCGTCGTCGGTCCTGACAATCCTCTGGCGCTTGGAATCGTCGATCTATTCCAGAGCAAGGGCCTTCGTATATGGGGCCCAAATCAGCGCGCCGCGCAGTTCGAATCCTCCAAGTCGTTCTCGCAGGATTTCATGGAAAAACACCGGATTCCGACCCCGCGCTCGCAGACGTTTACAGATGCCGGCGCTGCCAAAAGTTTTGCCGCCGAACTGGACGGCCAATGCGCCGTCAAAGCGGACGGCTTGGCGCTTGGCAAGGGGGTTTTGCTTTGCCATTCCAAAGAGGAAGCGGACTCGGCGATTGACGACATGCTGTTGCGTCAAAAATTCGGCCCGGCGGGACGCAGCATTGTCATCCAGGAATTGTTGCATGGAATGGAGATTTCGCTCCACGCGCTCTGCGACGGACGCACCGCCCGCGTCTTTCCGACCGCCCAGGATCACAAACGGATTGGCGACAACGATACCGGCCCCAACACAGGCGGCATGGGCGTTTACTCGCCGACGCCCTTTTTGAATTCGGCCGAACTGGACGCGGTTGCCGCGTCGATTATCGGTCCATGGCTCGACGGATGCCGCAAGGAAGGAATCGACTTTCGCGGAATTCTTTATCCAGGCGTGATGTTGACAAAGGACGGTCCGAAGGTTTTGGAATTTAATGCCCGTTTTGGCGATCCTGAAGCACAAGTCTATCTCACCCGATTGGAAAATGACCTGCTCGATGTGTTGGAGGCCAGTGTCGAAGGCACATTGCACAAAATCGATTTACGATGGCGGCCCGAAGCGGCGGTTTGCGTTGTGATGGCATCCAAGGGGTATCCCGCCGGATACGCCAAGGGAAAGATAATTCATGGCTTGGCGGAAGCGGGTGAAGTTCCGGACACAAAGATTTTTCACGCGGGCACCACTCGCGCTGGGAACGATATTGTGACTAGTGGCGGGCGGGTTCTCGGCGTTACCGCACTTGGCAAAACTCTCGCTGAGGCACGGGATCGCGCCTATCTTGCCGTAGGAAAGATTCGGTTCGACGGCGCGCAATTTCGGCGCGATATTGCCGCCAAGGCGTTTGGAAAAGCGCCAAATTGAAAGAAACAATGAAGACACGGACTCTGATTTTCGGGATATTTTTGCTTTGGTCGGTGCATTTCGGGATATTGACGGCATCTCCCGTTCAGCCGACTAATGCGCTCCCCACATTCCAGGAAATTTTCCGGGTAGTCAGCACCAATCTCGGCGTCATAAAATCCGATGAGTTGGATCGCGCGGCCGCCCAGGGATTGCTCGATCAACTTGCCCCGCAAGTCAGCCTCGCAAGCCAGGGTAACGCGTCCGCCTCCGCGCCTATCGCGCAGACGCGCGTCTTTGACCAGGCGGATGCCTATTTCCGCATTGCCTCTGTCAATAGCAGGTTGCCCGAAGATTTTCGCTCCGCATACCGAACTATCACGGATACAAACAGAGGAAAAATCAAGGGCATTGTCATTGACCTTCGTTTCGCCGGCGGGATGGATTACGAAGCCGCGGCGAAGACGGCGGATTGTTTTCTTGATTCGGACCAGCCGCTTCTCGATTGGCAGCACAGTTCGGCGAAAGCCACCAAGAAGACCGACGCCATTCTCGTGCCCGTCGCCATCCTTATAAATTCGCGGACCACCGGGGCGGCGGAAGCGCTAGCGGCCGTGCTTCGCGACACCGGCGTTGGGTTGGCGCTGGGCGGCACGACAGCCGGAGGCGCGAGGGTCTTTAAGGAATTTCCCCTCAGCAATGGCGACAAACTCCGCGTCGCCGTCGGGAATGTCAGTGTGGGCGAGGGGAAGCCGCTGGCGGGCGGCGTGACGCCGGACATTGCCGTCGATTCTGATTTGCAGAACGAAAGAGCCTATCTCCAGGATCCGTACAAAGACCTTCACCCCTCGCAACTGACGCAAGCGGACACCGCCACGAATCCTCCAGCCGCGCCGAGAGTTCGTTTCAACGAAAAGGAGCTGGTCCGCGAACACAGCGCAGGAGAGGACACCGATGACGGATTTGAGGACGCAGGGCCCGTCCTCGCCGAGCCTGGGCCGCCCGTGGTGACTGACCCGGTCCTTGCGCGGGCGCTGGATTTATTAAAGGGCCTCGCGGTAGTCCAGCCGAACCGGCCCGGATAAACGCTCCCTAGTGTAGTATTTCATAATTAGCTAGACATATTGGAAGATCTGGTCAAAATCGGTGGCGATGCCAAAAGTTGCCAGTGTTGTAAACCTGTCCGAAACCGATCGAAACCAACTCGGGCAATGGGTTCGCGCGCAATTCACC
>DATAUD010000037.1:0-42475 GCA_036268455.1 Verrucomicrobiia bacterium | reverse complement strand
GGAAAACAGTAGTTGATGAGTTGCCATTCGGCGTCCGTCAGATCAGAAGTGTATCGCATCCCCAGCTTATAGGGGTACGCGCTGTAAAGTACAAGTTAACGTTAAAGTCGGGGTTTCCTGAGTTTTAAAACACGCTCTGAGTTTCAAATTGAGACTCTCAACGCCCCCGGCCCCCCCTCTGCGCGAGACTCTTTTCCTCATCCGCCATTCCTCCATCAAACACTTTATACTTGGCGAACCGTGCCATTCCCGTCCATTTTGTGCGCCACATGAAAGGTCTTTTCCGGATATTGCCCCTGATTTCAGTGGCCGCTGTCATTTTCGGCTGCGCTTCCAAGGTGCCCAAACAAGTTTTCCACGCAGGCGAAGAAGCCCCGCCCGATTTTCTTTCGGGACCGGCCGCAATGTTGCTGACGAACCTCGATGGTTTCAGCGCCACTGTCGCCGTTTACGCCCCGTGGTCGGGCGTAGGCAAAAGCACTGTTTCCGGCGACTTGCTGGAACGGGAAGGACGGCTGATTTTTCAGCCTTCGACGGGCGGCAAAAAGAAGAAAAGCCTCGTCCAGGGCGGCATGTTTTTTATCTGGGACGAAACCACGCATTCCGGCTGGGTGTTGAGCGACCCCTTGCAGGCGTATGCGCCGATGTCCTCCAGCATCCGGGGCACCAACGTGGTTTGGAACACCGACGCGGCAACGCAGGAGGAAGCCAACGGCCATCCTTGCCGGCGCGTCGAGGCAGTTGTCCAATGCGATGACGGCACCTCCACCCGGTTCACAGTTTGGCAGGCCGAAGACGAGAAACGCTTGCCCGCCCGGATTCAATGCGTTGCCGGCCCGCGCCAATTCACGCTAAACTTTTCCGACATCCGGGTGGAATTGCCTTCGCCGGAATTATTCACCCCACCCGATGGGTTCAGCAAATACCCGACGCCTGTTGCGCTGATGAACCAACTGATCATTCGCCAGACCGAATTGATCAAATCCAGTAGAAACCGTCCCGAGGAGGACACATCTTCCTCTCCCGGCATCCCAAACTGGCGGGTGGGCCAGCCTCAATAAAACTCCAAATTTGCGATTGACTCATGGCATCGGGGGAAAGCCATGCTATGCTGAATTATGAATTTGGATGAGAAACAACGCCAGGCCATTACCAAATGGATCGATGAAGGTCTCAAGCTCTCCGAGATTCAGAAGCGGATCGAATCCGATTTCGGCATGCGTGTGACCTATCTGGACGTCCGCCTCATGATTGATGACCTGAAACTCCAGCCTAAAGACCCGCCGCCTCCCCCAAAACCAGTCGCACCCGCAACTCCCGGCGCTCCCGGGGCGGATTTCGGCGCTGGCGCCCTCCCTCCCTCCGGCGTAAGCGTCAGTGTCGATCAATTGACGAAGCCCGGCGCCCTGGTCAGCGGAAAGGTCAAGTTTAGCGACGGCAAATCCGCCGACTGGTTCCTCGATCAAACAGGCCGTCTCGGCCTCGCTCCCGCCGAAAAAGGCTACAAACCTCCCGCGGCCGATTTGCAGGATTTTCAAATCACCCTCCAAAACGAATTGCAAAAGCTGGGATACTAACCTCGGAGTTTCTCTATGCAGCAGGTCAAAACATTCAAAGACGATGCGGCGGTCGCCCGTTCTGCCGCGGCGGATTGGCTGGCGGTTTTGCAAAATCATTCCGGCCCTTATTTCGCGGCCCTGTCCGGAGGCGGCATTGCGAAACCGTTTTTTGCTGCAATTGCCGAATTAGCCGGGACTTCCGGAGTATCGTTGCAGAACGTCCATTTCTTTTGGGCGGACGAACGATGCCTGCCGCCCGATGATAGCGAGAGCAATTTTCGTTTGGCCAACGAAAATCTATTTCAACCGTTGCGCATCGCCGCCGACAAGATTCACCGCCTCAAGGGCGAGTTGCCGCCGCAAGCCGCCGTTGCGGAAGCCAGGGCCGAAATCTTCCGAATACTCCCTAAAAATTCAGAAGGCATCCCAATATTCGACCTTGTTTTTTTAGGAATTGGCCCCGATGGCCACACTGCGTCGCTCATGCCCAACGCAAAGCCGGAAGTGCTCGAATGCCGCGAGCCGTATGTCCACGTGGACAATTCCTCCAAACCCCCTCCCAACCGGATTACCCTCACGTACCCGGTGCTCGCCGCCGCGAAGGACGTGTGGACGCTCGTTACCGGCCAGGGCAAAAGCCAAGCGTTCCGCGAATCGCTTCGCCCCGATGGCAAAACCCCTTTCGCCCGCGTGCTTCAATCGCGCGCCGAAAGCCGCATCTACTCCGACGTTTGAAGCGCCCCTGACGAGTATTTCCAATGACCATCAAGGTCCAATGTCCCTGCGGTGCCAAATACTCCTTTGACGTCGAGCCGGTCGAGGGCCGAATGCCGTTCGCCGTCAATTGCCCCGCCTGCAACGCGGACGGCACCGAATTGGCGAACCAACTGATCGCCGCCCAAACCGGCGCGCCGAAGTTGCGGGTGCATGTCGCCGAACCCGCCGCGGAAGCGCCCGCCCCATTTCGGCCGATCCCGCAGGCGCCCGCCGTCAGCGCGATGGACCGGTTGCGGGAGGAGCGACGGCAGATGGGGCGCATCGGGTGGATTGCCGGCGGCATTGCTCTTGTGGTTGTCGCCCTGCTCGGCGCCTGGGGCTGGTTTGCCTTCGTCGGTTCGAAGCCGCGACTGGAATATTCCCAGAAAATTCCGGGACCGGATTTCAATTGGCGCTTCGAGTTTCTGGATCCGAACACAACACTTCTCGTCAACCCCGAGCGCGCCGTCGCGCATGATCTTTCCACGGCCCGGGATTTGTGGTCCACGCCGCTCGTGGAAGGGGCGTCCGGCTCCCCGGTAGGCCCGCCGCCCCAAACGTTTCTTGACAAGGAGAATATTTGGATTTGCCTTGGCGACCGCGTCCTTCGGTTGGATCGCGCTACGGGGGCGATCAAGCAAACCATCCCGGTGACAGGCCAATTCGTCAGTTTTACGCCCGCCGGATCCAACATCCTTGTCGTTTCCGCCAAAGGGGAAACCACGCGGGAGGCGATGCAAATCGACCTTGCCACAGGCGATACTTCCACGCGCGACATTGTTGTGCCCCGCTCGGAGAAGCATCAGATGCCGAATGACCTTCCACCCAATGTCCAGCCCACCGCAGGCGTTCTTTTGGCGCAGGCGATGGATGAACAAAAATTCAACAAACCGTTGGACGCGATGAGCAGCGAATTCTTTTCCGCGGGTCAAAACCTCGTCGAACTTCGCGTCAAATTGCTCCAACCCAAAGTCAACTTTGTTCAAGCCATCAAACCGCGCGGCCCGTCGCATCTGGACGGCAATACCACGGCCTCCAGCAGTGTTGGCGACGTCGAGGAAGAAGTTTTTAACGACATCAAGCGAAGCCAGACGGGCGGCGTCAAAGGCATCGATGAGAGCCGTTATCAAGTCAAACTTCGCCGGTGGACAGACATGACGCCGGTCGAGTGGACCGGCGAAGTTACCGGTGTCCCTTCTTTTTTCCCGCTGAAAACAGTGGACCTGCTGGTCGCCGGCCAATGGCTGGCCGTCTTCGACAAGCAGAACAACAAACTCTTCGAGGCTAAACTGAATTATCGGATCAGCGATCGGTTTAGCCCGGAACATTGGGACGGCCATTCCATCCCGGCGCTGGAAGACAACGGCTCCCTTTATTTTTTTGATAAAGGCGTATTGACCGCTTTTTCACTTCCGGGCGGCGATGTTCGCTGGCGCGCCACAACCGTCGGCGTCACCGAAGTCCAGAGCGACGGCGACGGCGCGCTTTATGTCGATTCTTCGGATGCTGCTCCGGAGGACATTCAATATTCGGAGCAAATCAAGGCCGAGAAACCCGCCCCAGTGCTGCTCAAAATCGAAGAACCGTCCGGCAAGATTCTGTGGCAGGCCGCGAACCGCGGGGAGTACTGCTTTCTTAGCGGAAAATATCTTTATGCGAGCAGCGTCTCCCGGGGCGGAATTGCCATGGCCAACGGCCTGGCTGAGGCTCTCAACGCGCCCCGGCCTGAAGGTCCTACCTACCTTCACATTTACAGGCTCGACCCGGTTGACGGACACGCGCTATGGGATTTTTACCGTCTGGAAGGCCCCGAGGAATTGGCTTTCCAGCAAAATCGCTTTCTAATCCGCTTTTCTGACAGGGTCCTGGTTTACAAATTCCTGGTTTTCTAAGGACTAAACAGGCTCTTAAACGGCTTGCTTGGAGAATAAATAATAGACAGGCCGGAAAGCGCGAAATAAATTCTTTTCAAATCATGGGCGAAGTAACGCTTATTTTGCAAGCTATTGGACAAGGCGAAAAGTGCACGTCTGAAGATTTGATACCGCTGGTTTACGATGAGTTGCGACGTTTGGCCGCGGTGCGGTTGGCCGGCGAGGCCGCGGGTCAGACATTGCAGCCTACTGCGTTGGTCCATGAGGCCTGGGTTCGTTTGGTCGAGAACAACGCGCAAGAATGGGAAAATCGAGCGCATTTTTTCGCGGCGGCGGCGGAGGCCATGCGTCGCATTTTAATCGATCGTGCCCGTCGCAAATCCAGATTAAAACATGGTGGCGGCCAGGAGCGCGTGGATATTGAAAAGGTTGACCTGGCCGATTCCTTACCAGATGAAAGGATTCTTTTGGTGGATGAAGCATTGGAGCGCCTTAAAGCGGAAGACCCGGAAATGGCGCAAATCGTCGTTTTGAAATTTTTTGGCGGCCTTACCAACGAAGAGATTGTTGCAATAACAGGGAAAAGCGACCGCACCATTCGGCGGCAGTGGGAATACGCCAAGGCTTGGCTGTTTAAATGCATTCAAGGTTTATAGAGCGCTTTGACCGTTTTGATTGTCGGATAGCGAGTTAAGCGGAGGATGAATTGAAAGATGAGTCTGGCACAGGAAATTTTCGCTTCCGCCCTGGAAATATCAAACGAAACGGAACGTGAGGCGATGCTGCAACGTGTTTGTGCCGGCAGTTTGCGACTACGAGCGCACATTGATGAATTGCTGGCGGTTCACGCGCAAGCCGACCAATTTTTTTCCAATTGCATGACCGGCGTATCCGCCCTAACCAATGGCTCTCCAGCATCGCAAAGGTTGGCGGAAGGAACCGATCATAATGTCGGTCTAAGAATTGGCCATTACAAGCTGCTGCAGAAAATTGGCGAAGGCGGTTGCGGCGGCGTTTACATGGCCGAACAACAGAAGCCAGTGCGCCGCCGCGTAGCGTTGAAAATCATTAAGTTGGGCATGGACACCAAAAATGTCATTGCCCGATTTGAATCGGAACGCCAGGCCTTGGCAATGATGGACCATCCCAATATTGCGCGTGTGCTGGACGCTGGAACTACCAAAACCGGCCGGCCCTTTTTCGTGATGGAGTTGATACAAGGCGTCAATATTTTGGAGTATTGCGACAAAAATCATTTGGACACGCGGCAAAGATTGGAATTGTTTGTCCAAGTCTGCCATGCGATCCAGCATGCGCATCATAAGGGCATCGTTCACCGGGACATAAAGCCATCCAATATTCTTGTGACATCCCACGATGGAGTGCCGGTGCCTAAGGTGATTGATTTCGGCATAGCCAAGGCGATCACAGAGCCGCTGACGGATAAAACGCTATTCACGACGTATGGCTGCTTCATTGGAACGCCGACATACATGAGCCCGGAGCAAGCGGAATTCAGCGCATTGGATGTGGATACACGCAGCGATATTTATAGTTTGGGTGTCCTCCTTTATGAATTGCTTACCGGCAAGACCCCCTTTGATCAGAAAGATTTAATGTCTTCCGGTCTCGATGAAATGCGCCGCACATTGCGTGAACGCGAGCCGCATCGGCCGTCCACCAAACTGAAAACCCTCAACGCCGAGGAATTGAAGGCTACAGCCGTTCAGCGGCATATAGAAACTGCCAAGTTGCAGTTACTATTGAAAGGCGATCTTGATTGGATCGTGATGAAAGCGTTGGAAAAAGACCGCCAGAGGCGCTACGAAACAGCGAACGGGCTGGGAATGGACGTCGGACGTTTTCTGAGTAACGAGCCTGTTCTAGCGCGTCCGCCAAGCCGCTGTTATCGCTTGCAAAAACTGGTGCAGCGCAATCGCGCGCTGTTTTCAGCTATCGCCGCGGTGACATTGATTCTGATCGCTTGGTTGGGAACCTCCACATGGTTGTTTTTCAAAGAAAAAGAAATGCGGAATATTGCGGAAGACGCTCAAAAACAGGCTGAACAGGCACGGCAGAACGAAGCCCGAATGCGGCGAGAGGCCGAAGCGCGGGCAGACATTGCGCAGGCAGCCGTTATGTTGAGCCGTGGCAGGCTTGTTGAAGCGGAACATCTCGTAGGTCAAATTCAAGTGCCCGTAATTGAACCCTCTCTGGAAGCGGTTGGCGTCTTTCGCACATTGGGCGATTGGGCCGCTTCGGAAGAGCGATGGGATCAAGCCCTCATCCAGTTCAAAAGATTGAATTTGGCGGACCAGGTTGATAAATCGGAGATCACAGATGCCTCCGCTGTGGATTTGCTTCGGCTCGGACCAACCTTTATCGCGGCGCGGGATATTCCTGGTTATCATCACTTTGTGGATAACGGTATTGCCCGGTTTTCCAACATCTCAAATACCATAGCATCAGAACAGGTCATGAAGGTTTGCTTGATTTGCTCCCCTCCTGACGCAAAGCTTCCTCAGTTGGCATCCTTGTCCGCGGTTCTGACAAGATCAATCAATGAAACCAAACCCGGTCAAGACCAGCTCATGCTTGCTTGGCGTGAATTTTCCCTGTCGCTATACGATTATCGACGCGGCAATTTTAACGACGCCATTAGGCTGTTGGAGAAGTGCCTGGCTTCTTCAAGCTATTTGCCGGAACGAACCGCCATGGCTCATTTTGTTTTGGCGATGGCATTTTACAAAACCAAACAAATTGCCGCCGCTCGTTCGGAGCTTAGTCAAGGTCAGGAATTGATTCGCAAGAATTGTCCGGCGGCGGCGGGAAAAATCTCCATTTCCGGCATGACGCCGGAATCCACCGTTTATTGGTATGACTGGGTCATTGCGCAAATCCTTCAACGCGAAGCGGTTTCCCTTATTCAAGGTTAAGTAATTGGAAAAGGCTCATCTTGGTCATTTTCACCCGCTTTAAGAATTTTGGCCGGTTTCTTCGCAAATTGTCGCATGTATAGATACACAGCCAAATAATTGCTTTGCAAAAAAATTGACCCAAAATGAACAATTCACTCAACATCCAAAGTCGCGTCCGGTTCTTCGGCGGAATGGTGTTATTTGGAATGGTCGCGGCCGCCGGCCTTTCAATCGCAACCGGGACTGTGCGCGCCCAAACCACCAACGCTTATGATGTGGCTTCTGATCCTGCCTATTCCGGGGACGGTCCAGGGAATGGGTTGGGTAGCGCCGGAAACCCAAACGGAGGATTTGGTTTCGGCCCTTGGACGTTCACCATCCTAAACAATGGCGGCGCATTTATAAACGGATCAGGCCCAAGCGGAGACTCCTTTGACCTATGGAATACCAGCGCCAGCAGTTCGACCGTCGCCGTGCGGCCTTTCAGTTCGTTCCTGGCGCCAGGACAATCGTTTTCGGCGCAGCTCCGGTTGAACAGCTTGGATAATTCCGGAACCACCAATGCCTTGTTGCTTCAAGACGCAAGTGGAAACACGATCTTCAGCTATTGGCATACGGGCTATGAAGCCAACGCAAACAACGGCGAGTATAGCGACGCTGCCACTAACGACGGCACGGCGGTAAATTTTCAATATGCCTACCAGCAATTTGAATCGTTCACCTTTTCCTTAAACAGTCCCACGACATACACGTTCACCGATAATTCCACGGGAGCCAGTTTTACAGGGACAATCTCCAATTCGCAAATCGCCCAGGTCGCTTTTTTCAGGGGAAATTCAAGTTCGGGAACGACGAGTGGCGGTAATGATTTTCAGTTCGATGTCCTGCAAATCTTGTCGGCGACCCCCCCGACTTTTGGGGTGACGCCTGCCCCGGGAACCTTGAGTGTTCCGGTGAGTAATTCCATCGTCGCGCAAGTGGCCGCCGGTAGTGTGGGTTTGAATACTAATTCCACCTCGCTCACCGTTGACGGCCAGCCCGTTACACCAGCGATTGGCGGCTCCTCGAGTCTTATGACGGTCAGCTATACACCGAACCCGGCGTTGAGCGCGGGCTCGCTGCACACAGCCCAACTAGTGGTGCGGAATGACAATGCGGTTTCCTACACTAACATATGGAGTTTTACCACGGGCTTTTCTTCGCTTCCGGCAGTGCTTCCCGGCCCATTCACCGTCAGTAACAGTGTGGATCTCACGGTCTTCACCGCGGCGGGGGATCCCTGGTTGGCCACCAACTATTTGAGCGCTTCCAGTCGAACGCTCTACGGGCGATTTAGCATGGAATTTGATGCCACCAACGACACCAGCAGTATTTTCACCTGGGGCGGAATGGATTTCTTCCAAGGCGCCACTGAGAAGCTTTTATTTGGCAAGAACGGCGATTCTCTCAACTGGAGTATCGCCATAGACGGCGCGACC
Source organism: Verrucomicrobiia bacterium (assembly GCA_036268455.1). Lineage (GTDB taxonomy): Bacteria > Verrucomicrobiota > Verrucomicrobiia > Limisphaerales > Palsa-1400 > DATAUD01. The sequence continues at coordinate 33,890 of DATAUD010000037.1, read as the reverse complement.
GGCCCGGATCTCAATCCGGCGGTAACCGTGGTTACCAACGATTGGCACACCATCGTTGTGCGGATTGATTACCAGGACGGCGCCCCTGCCAATGAAACCGCTTGGCTCGACCCTGATTTTACACAAACGGAAGCGAGCCAACTCCAGGGACCGGTCACCCTATCCGACGATAATACATTTGACAATATCCGCCTTCGCTGCGGCTTCAACGACGCCACTGCCACTTATTCGAATATTATTATCGCGGCAACTTCCGCTGGGATTGGCTTTGTGGCGCCTTCGTCCCCGACCTTTGAAGCCTTTGTCCCCGGCCAAAACGCCAGTTCAGCGCCGACAAACACGCCGATCAATGTCGAGGTGCTGTTTGGCACTTATGGAATTAGTACCAATGCCGTAACGCTTAATCTGGACGGCAATAATGTCACTCCGACTTTTACCCCCGCCATAAATTCGTTTACGGTCAATTATCAGGCGCCGGCCTCGTTTGCGGCCGGTTCGGTGCATACAGTCACGGTGGGCCTTACCGATTCAAATGATACCCCTTATGCGACAAGCTGGACGTTCACCGTGGATCCGTATCCATCTCTCCCCGTCACCAATGCGGGACCGTTCGTGGCGACGACTGGGAATGATGTCATTCTCTGGACATCGCAAAACGAATGGATCGGTAATAATTACGGCACAAGCTCGACCAATACGCTGTATGCGGGGTTCAGCATGGCCTTCTTTGATATCAATGGGGAAACGGGCACTGGCGGCGGTTTTGGTGGATTGGAATTTTACCTTGGAACCACCGAACAGCTTTTGATTGGCAACAATTGGGTCTCTACCAATTGGAGTGTTAGTGTGGCTACGCAATCCACCGCGGATATTCCACCGGTGACACCTATTGTATTGCAAGAATGGCATACGATGGTCGTAAAAAGTGTTTATACAAAAAGCACAAACACTCAGGTTGAGGTATGGCTGGATCCTGATTTTACCAGGACCGAAGGCAATCAGCCCAATCCGCCGCTGACCCTTGTTTGTAACAACACCTTTGACAACATTCATCTCCGCGCAGGGAATGGAACGGCCGAAGCCGAATTTACCAACGTTGTGATGGCGGCGACTGCCCAGGGCGTTGGTTTTGCGGCCGCGGTTTCGCCCGGGGTGTTAAGCCTCCAGAACATCGGTGGCAACAACCAACTCTCCTGGACGAGCATCGGTACGCTCCAAGCGGCGCCAACAGTCACCGGCCCGTGGGCGGACTCTGGAAATCAAGGGAATCCGCAAACATTGTCAGTTACGAACTCGGCGCAATTCTTTCGACTCAGACAATAGACCGTCTCGAGCAATTGTTCAATCCGGCGCGGCGACACAGTCGTCCGTCGTCGCAACATTCACGCCATCAATATTTTCCAACGATTTCGCCTTAAGTTAAGAATAGCGGAACAAATCCCGCCTCATGCGCGTCTAAGGTGAGACGATGTTAGTCTATGAGAATCTGGCTTAAGTGGATTGGCGCCGTGGCGTTGCTCGGATTCGCCGCCTTGCAATTCACCACACCCCCGCACATTAATCCGTCCGTTTTGCCCGGGCACGATGCGCTGGCAAGCAACGCGCCGCCGCCAGCCATAACCGCCCTTTTGAAAAATGCCTGTTATGATTGCCACTCCTACGAAACCACCTGGCCGTGGTACAGCTACATCGCGCCCATCTCATGGACTGTTGTCCAGGACGTCAACGACGCCCGCGACAGCATGAATTTTTCCGAGTGGCCGCATGATGACCCGCACCGCGCGCGCAAAAGGTGGAGACGGATCGCCGAGGCCGTTGACGCAAACGAAATGCCGATATCCAAGTACATGATGATTCACCGCAAGTCCCGCCTGACCGCCGCGCAGCGCAAGCAATTGGTCGCCTGGGCGCAACAGGAAGCCGAAAAAACCGAGGACCAATAGCGGGTTGCCATATCAGCCGAAAGCCCGTAAACTACCCTGCTCGCCCGAATGGCGATTGTTGAATGATTCATATTTTAAAGGACCTGTACATCGGCGTGGGGGTCATATTTTTGTTCGGCGCGGCCATTTTTGTCCATGAGTTCGGCCATTATTGGGTCGCCCGCAAACGCGGACTAAAGGTCGAGGCCTTCGCCATTGGCTTTGGCCCCAAGATTTTTTCGTGGGTTCGGGACGGGATCGAGTATTCGGTGCGATGGATTCCCGCGGGCGGCTTTGTCAAATTGCCGCAGATGATCACTTCCTCCACCCTGGAAGGGGATGGTAAGAAAGACGAAATCCCCCCGGCTCCGCCTTTTTCCAAAATCCTTGTTGCTGTCGCCGGTCCGTTCATGAACGTCGTTTTTGCCTTTTTCGTGGCGGGCATTGTTTATTTCGTCGGTTTGCCAGTGCCGTTCAACCCCTCGATCATCGGCTACGTCGATCCCACGTCCGCTGAAGCCAAAATGGGTATTCATCAGGGCGACCGCATCGTGGCCATCAATGACAAGCCCGTCAAATCGTGGGAGGAGATCAACAGTATTACGATGCTGGCCTTGACCAATGTCATGCCGGTCGTTATTTCACATGACGGCGTTTCCAACACCTACATGCTCAAGGCGGAGGTCAATACGTTGGTCGGCCTGAAGACCCTGAACCTTGACGCTTTGGACCACTTGGTCGTCAAAAAAGTGCAATCCGGCGAACCGGCGGAGGCGGCGCATTTGAAGGCGGATGATGAAGTGCTGGGCTTTGCGGGCATGCCTGTTAGCAGCCGCCAGCAATTAATCGGTCTCATCCAAAAACGGGGATCCCAGCCGACTTCGATCCTAGTGAAGCGCGGAAACGAAAAACTTAACCTGACCATCACTCCGGCCACGGACCCAACCAGCAAGAAAAGCCGGATTGGAGTCGAATTTTCATTGGGACGCGATGTGTATGAAATCGAACATCCCACCCCTTGGGAGCAAGTGACAGATGTTTGCGGACAGATATATGCGACGGTCAGCGCGCTGGTGCATTCCCACGAAAGCGGCGTCAAGGCAAGCGATCTCAGCGGCCCGGTCGGTATTATCGGCGCGCTGGCGGTTCAATGGAGCACCGATTACCGTCTGGCCTTGAGCTTTCTCGTCATGCTCAACATCAATCTCGCCCTCCTCAACATGCTCCCAATCCCCGTGCTCGACGGCGGTCACATCCTGATGGCTATTATCGAACGCGTCCGCCGCCGCCCGTTGGAAGTCCGCATTGTCGAATATACCACCACCGCTTTCGCCATGGTGTTGATTTTGTTTATGACTTACGTCACAATCTATGACATCAAAGACCGGGTTCCGCTCTTTCGCTTGATGTTCAATCACGATTCCCAAATCCAGCAAGCCGAACCAGCTTCAGCCCCGACCGATCAGGGAAAACAGACATTGGAACCTGACCACACCCAACAGCCGGCCACCGCACCGGCACAATAGCCATGCGCTTTTGCTATTCGCCTTACCTGTATTCGCGCCGCAAAACCCGTGAAGTGGTTGTCGGTGATCCTTCCCGCGGCGGAGTGATCCTCGGCGGCGATCATCCGGTTGTCAAACAATCGATGCTCACTTGCGATACGATGGACACCGCCATGTGCGTCCGGCAAACGCTCGACCTCGTGGCTGTCGGCTGCCAGATCGCGCGCATCACCGCGCCCACCGTCAAAGACGCCGCCAATTTGAAGAACATCGTTGACGACCTCCGCGCCCGTGGTTGCCTCGTTCCGATTGTCGCGGACATTCATTTCAAGCCGGACGCCGCGATGGAAGCCGCCAAGTGGGTCGAGATGGTGCGCGTCAATCCCGGCAATTACGCCGACAAAAAGAAATTTGCCGTCCGCGAATATACGGACGACGCCTATAACGCCGAGTTGGCGCGTTTGGAGGAGCAATTCACACCTTTGGTTCTGCTTTGCAAAAGCCTCGGTCGGGCCATGCGCATCGGCACGAATCACGGCTCGCTTAGCGACCGCATTATGAATCGCTACGGCGACACTCCTCGTGGCATGGTCGAGAGCGCCTTGGAGTTCGCCCGCATCGCCCGCAAGCACGATTTCCACAACTTCAAATTCTCCATGAAGTCCAGCAACCCAAAGGTAATGATCGAGTGCTACCGCCTGCTGGTTGCCCGCCTGGACGAATTGGGACCGGATTGGAATTATCCAATTCATCTCGGCGTCACGGAAGCAGGAGAAGGGGAGGACGGCCGCATTAAAAGCGCCATCGGCATCGGTTCTCTTTTGTGCGACGGCCTTGGTGACACAATCCGGGTTTCGCTGACCGAAGATTCTCCCAATGAAATCGCTGTCTGCACGGATTTGCTGGCGCAGATTCCTCTTCTGACCACGGCAGCCAGCGTGCCCGGACTGGGCAACCAATGGCCCTTCGATCCCTTCGGATTCGAGCGTCGCGAAACCCCTGAGATTCAGTTGAACGACAGCCTCAAATGTGGCGGCGAACAAACCGTTCGCGTGGTTGTTCCTCGCAAGACTTGGGACATAGTCACGCCCAAAATCCGTCCTGGCGCTGACGTCAAGCCAGAGGCCATTTACGAGGACGTCAACGTTTGCGAAGTCGATCCCACTGGCGATTTTAGCGTCAATTGCGAAACCCAATTGGTCACCGTAAAAGACGGCGTTGGGCTTCCGCCAATTGCCGCGTTTCGATTGCTCGCCGCGAAATTAAAACGCCTCGGCCGCAACAATCCGATCCTCCTCAAAGATTGCCTCACGTTCGAACCTGTTCCGCTGGAGCCTAAGATTGCGCTTCTGCGCGCCGCCGTCGTCATCGGCTCGTTATTGGCCGACGGCATTGGCGACGCGATTCTGGTTCGCGGCGAATCGGGAGCCGGCCAAAGCCTCTTGCTGGCCTACAACATTTTGCAAGCCGCCGGCTGCCGCAGTTTCAAAACCGATTTCGTCGCCTGCCCCTCCTGCGGACGCACCCTGTTTAATTTGCAAACCGTCACGGCGCGCATCAAGACCCGCACCCAGCATTTGAAGGGCGTGAAAATTGCCATCATGGGCTGTATCGTCAACGGCCCTGGCGAAATGGCGGACGCGGATTTCGGTTACGTCGGCGGCGCGCCCAACAAAATCAATCTTTACGTCGGCAAAACCCCGGTGAAATTCAACATACCGGAAGCCGAAGCCGTGGATCGTCTCGTCGATTTAATCCGCGAACACGGCAAATGGGTGGAACCCGAGCCTGCCACAGCCGTGCCTGCGTAAGTCACGCATACACGAGCAAATGAATCTCATCGGGCAGATTGTCGGAAATGTCCCGGATGATGCTGCCGTGCAAAAGATGGGCTGGCAGGTGATTGCCCGCTTTGCGCCGCCGATGGCGCCGCGGGGAACATCAACATTCCGCGGCCTTCGCGCGTTCCCGGCAACGATCATTGAATGGAACGAAAGTTCATGGGCCGGAAACCTAAAGATTTACGGCGCCAGCATCAAGGTTTTTACACCTTAATCTGGCGCCGTCTAACAAGAATCTTACAATCCTTGCTTCGATTCTCAGTTCTTCTTCTGATTACTTGGGGAAGACTTGGAACTCGCCGCCGGAGCGCTATGCGAAGTTGGAGTCGATCCGCCCGAGTGGCCAAAACTCGATGCTCCACCCGACTTGTTTGCATTTGCAAATGAAGATCCCGCATGGCCTGCCTCTCCCGGACGACTAGCTTCTCCCGGACGACTAGCTTCTCCCGGGCGACTAGCTTCTCCCGGGCGACCGTATTGCCCCGTTCGGCCCGCGTCTCCCGCGCGACCAGCCTCTCCGGGACGGCCCGCGTCCCTCCCGCGACCCGCGTCCCTGCCTCGGGCTGCTTCCCTGCCGCGATCCGCCTCGCGCCTGGCCAACTCTGGATGTTCCTCCCTGCGCTGTGCCATATCGTGATGTTCTTCATGGTCGCGCAACTCATGAGCTGAACGCTCACGCACTTCATGATGAGTGATAGCCGCCACGCGGTCGCGTCCCCATCCTCTTGCCTCAAACCTGCCATGGTCCATGCGATATCCATTATGAATTTCGCTGTGGCCATAGAAGCCGCGCGCCCGGTCGTGATCGACAACGAAATGCCGGTAGTCGTGGTCCCAAAAATGGTCTCCGCCGATGAACACAAACGCATCCACTCCAAGCCCAAAATCAATATCCGCGGCTACGACGCCATTCCATTCAAGCCCGACTCCCGCCACATACACCGCGCCCCAAGGCAGTGGCGCCCAGCCCATATAGCCGCCATCGGCATAGCGCCATGAAACCCATGACGGCGCCCAATCGTATGCCGGCGCCCAGGCCCAGACGAATCCAGTCCGCGCATCATCAATCCAGCGCCCATAATGAAACGGTATTTCACCCCAGGGATAATCCGATTGCCAAAACCATCCCGCATCGGTGTATTCCCAGTGGCCGGCATCCATGTAAGGACGCCATGTCGGATCCGAAGCCTGAGCGGGTACCCAGCAAGAGCCGACGCCCCCCACATCAATCCAGTGGCCGTATGGCGACAATTGCGCCTGGAAATAATCAAAGCTCGGGGTTGGAGGCGCAACCGGCTCTGCAGGCGCGGCCATCGATGTCAATTGAACCGATTGCCAATTCGCGTAGGTCGGGCCGTTGCGGTCGGCCAATACAACGTAAAAGGGACCCACCCCAACCGGCAATCCATCCCGTTCCGCAATCGTCACTCCGGACGCATCCTGAAACGCGACTGACGCCATGCCATCCTGGCCCACGGTCATCTGGATCGTGTAAGGCACGCCCGCGGACGGGTCCTCCCAGATTTTATTTCCCAGCGATGCAACCGGCAGACCGCTGCTGCTATAATTAATCCACACCCCGTGGTCCGGCGAACGTGCCGCTCCAAACGGGATACTCACGCCTCCGTGGAAAAACGGCAATCCGCCACCGACGTGAAGACCGCCGGCGTTAGCGCCCGCGCCTCCCACATGCGCCGCCAGGCTGAGAAACTGACGCAAATCCGGGCTTACCAGGTAGAGTTCAAACGGAATCGCTATCGGCGCCAGCGCGGTCACGCGAGCTGTCAAGTTGAAAGGCGCCGTGTACATTCCTACCGATTGCACCCCGGTAAATTGCGCGGGGCCGCCGACACCGGCGATCTGCATGCCGGCCGGGTTAAAGCTGACTCCAGGAAAAATGGACGCGGAACCGCTGGCCGCCGCGAGATTCGCCAGCATGCCACCCTGCGTCGTCCAAAATCCTGGATTCAACCCCCCGTCCATATTAAAATAATCGGCCAAACCGGGCGAGGACGCGGGTGCGGGCGCCGGAGCCGGTTCCTGCGGTGGGGGAACTTGGCCTCCTTGCGGGGGAGCCACCGGTTGCGATGGCGGGGGCGTTGGAGCCGGGGCCTCGGATGGCGCCGCCGTGGCTTTGCTCTGCAGCAACGCAGTCATGACTGGCTGCGAGACACCCTGGCTATTGAGATAGAGCATGTCATCCGCGCTTACGTTGTAAGCTTTGCCCGTGTTTTTGATATACGCCAGAATTACGTCATCTGTCATATGGGCTTGGGAAAATTTGACAATTGCCTGCAAGTCCGGTGACAAAGTGGCTGCCGTCGTTTGAGCGTGGATGATCGCCCCCGTCATCAAGCAACACCCGACCGTCAGGGTTGTCGCGCCGATCCTAATTTGGTTTTGGATAAAGCTTTTGATTTTCATAGTTTTTTGTTGCACAAATTTTGTTGACCTTCACCCGTCAATACGTGTTTCCGGGATGAATCTTGCATGTCACGCATTTTTGCGACGGAAAGACCATTAGCCGGTGATTTTCAGGTGCTTGCGCATCTCAAGCCCGCAACGCGAAAAATTGACTGGACATTAGGATGCGCAAAATCCCCGCCGACGCAAGTCATTTCTCCATCAGGAAACAGGGCGTCATTGTGTCCGCGTCCCTTTTGGTTTACACTTCACCCATGCGCATGATTACCCGTCGGGATTTGTTTGTGGCTCTCATTTCAATTTCCATCGCCGTCGCGGGCATTGCGCTCGCGGAATCGGACGGCAAACCTGTTATGCGCTCTTGCGTCTTTAATTGGGACGACCTCAAAGTCATTCCGACCAAAATCGGCGAACGGCGAGTTGTGTTTGACAGTCCCACGCCCGGGCTTGCGAAATTCGAGTGCCACATCACCACCCTGAATCCGGGCGAATCCCCGCACCCGCCCCATCGCCACGTCGCCGAGGAATTAATGGTCCTCAAACAGGGCACGCTTGAGGCCTTGCAGGGCGATAAGACCAATATCGTCAACGCCGGAGGCATCATCTTCGAGGCGTCCAACGAACTTCACGGCTTGCGTAACGTCGGCACAAACCAGGCCACCTACTATGTTTTCAGCATCCTTCCGCATGATGGCGCCGTATCACAGTAGAACCCTCGGTCAGGCCGTTTTTCCATTGTGATCAATGCGCGCCCGGACCAAATCAATGTGCCCGCGCAAGTTATAAAATTGATCCGCATAGGGCGTCGGAACTTTCATCTTATTGACGGCATTTTCGATTTGGTCCAATCGTTCCAGAAATTTCTTCGGATGCGCCCGGACGTCTCGCGTTTGAACGTCACGTTCCAGCGACAGCAATGAGCGATACCACCGGAAAATCAGCATTCGGATGCGCCAGCGATAAAGCGCCGGAATCAACTTCAACGCCGGCACAAGAACCAGCACCATCGGCACAAACGCCACGACAATTCGGTTCGCCAGGCTCGCCAGCCAGAACGGCAGGTAACGGTAGAAAAACCCCTTGCCTGATTTATAATAACGCGCCGCATCGTTGCTGATTGGAAAATCATGTTCCACCGCCGATGGAAACTCCCCCTGCCGCCGGAAAAGTCCCGCCTTGCCATTTATCTTTTGCGCCGTTTCCAGCAGCAGGTCAGACAGCGCGGGATGCAAGTCTGACCGCGCCAGCAATTCCACCGTCGGCCCGATGAGCGAAATGTCGTGGTCGGGAATGTCCTTGCCGAAGTCCATCGAACCTCTGGGAAGGTCCACCCTGCTTAGATACGTAATTCGCCGGACATATCCATCCGCCTGCACGACATCATAGAGGCGGATATTCTTGCTCCGCAGCAGCATTCGAATGACATCCACCGACGCCGAATCTCCCATCAGGAAAATCGCATCGACAGATCCGCCGTCGAGGGCCTTGGCCGCCGCTTCCGCATTCAGATCCACAAACGCGGCCGGGGCGTTGGAAATGCCGTTCAATTCCAAAAGACTCAAAGCGAGGGAGCGAGTCCCGCTTCCCTTCGGCCCGATGACCAGCCGTTTCCCCTTGAGTTCCGAAAGCAATTGCAGCGGCGTGGCGCTGCGATAAAAAATCAGCAGCGGTTGAAACGAAAGACTTCCCAGTGAGACAACCCTTCCCGATTTAGCGCCATTCGTCACACCACCCTGGACAAAACCAATCTCCGCCGCGCTCGATGGGTCCAGCAGCCGCTTGAGATTTTCCTCCGACCCTTGCGATTCCAGGATTCTCAGCGTGACCCCTTTTTGTTTCAGTACCGCCTGGTAATTCGTGGCAATGTTATAAAACCCGCTGCCCGCTGGCCCCGCGGTGATAGTGATAGTTCGCGGTGGCGCGGAATGAAAAAACCAGAAAACCGCCGCGATCATCACGGCCGCTGATAACACGCTGGCCAGCAGCGACACCCCCGCGCTCAACCCGAACGTTTCCATCAAAAGCGCCTGTACCCAGCCGGAAAAAGCCTTCATTATTTTGTGCTTGTTACCGTTTACTTATACATCGCCGGTGGATTAAAGCATAATTGGAAAAACCGGAGGGGATTCCCCAAAAAGCAGTGCGCCGCCAACGATCAAATGTTGGCGGCGCGCATTCACTTTTTTACGGGCTTTGTCGGAGCGGGTGCCGGAGCTGCGGCAACGAATGGTTTTTGCGGTCTATGTTGCGACCCGCGCACATGGTCCGCTGTAATCTGTCGATTAGCGCCTCGTATAATTGAGTTTTGTTTGGAATTGTTGTTTTTTGGAGTGCTCATATGATTCAAAACATGAATCAGGAAGCGTTTCTTGGCGAGCTAAAACAAGCGTGCTGCACGGCTGATTGGCAATTGCGTTATTATCAAGCGCTTGCAAGGCGTTACACCAGGATTGATTACTGGTTAAAGGCCTTTCTTGGGCTATCCGCATTATGCGGAGCGGTCGTTGCCGGAACACCGGAATATCGCCTGACTGGGGCGTGCATAGCTGGCGGCAGTGCTTTCGTTCTCGCCAACGTCCTGCCGATTTTCAAATGGGACACTATCGTGTATGGGCTTCGTGCAGAAGAGCAAGACTGGACTCGAATTTTCCAGGGATATGAGGAAATTATCAGCTTTAACCAAATATCGAACCGCGAGGAAATGCTCGTCCAGGAATTTCAACGAATAAAGGAACTGCAAAAAGCCGCGACCTTAAACGACAGGGTGCTGCCAAAGAGCCAAGCACTTTTGAATAAGTTCGAGGGTGATATTCGAGAATTTTACAATTTAGACCCTCAAAAATAATTGCAGAAATATTCATTTTGGCATGACGAATTGGCTAATCTGATGGATGCTCACAGCGGCCTTGCAGCAAGTCTGAAAGCGAAAACATTGCATGAGCAGATCGAGCAACAACGCCACTTGTATCAGATTGAGAAGGCGAATCGGTCAGCGATTGATGCGGCTTGCGAATCTTACATACAGACCGGCCAATTTCCCGCTTTGAACCAGGAACAGGCAATATTGCTTTACGTGCGCTTCGGACAAGCCACGCAGGGTGTAGGATTTTTGTTAGAGCACCCTGAGTTTTTCCAAGGAGAATTTGAGGATTCACAAAAGGCCAGCGCATTGCATTTGCTCCTGATTGATTATTGGCGGTTTGCTGGACGCTCTCGCTGGCGGACGACTTAATTTCAGATTGGCTCATACGCCATGCGGCCAGAGTCAAATCAGGAAGAACCAAAGGATTAAATGTGTTATGTCAAACGAATTAACGCCAGAGGATATAGAACGGGCAAAACGGTCATGGAATAAAATAGGTGACATTCTTGTTCGTAATGGATACGTCATGGAAATCACGAGCGAACTTGTTGATGCACCGGCTTATCGTTTAATGCCGAAGGGGGTCAGTCTGTTGTCCCATTTGGGCGAAATTTTCGGGGACGATATTAAGCAAACTGGAAATCTTGAGTACACGGACGTTGTGGTATTGGCGAATATTATTCTCCGAAGCAAGCCACTTTAAAAAATCCGCGAACGTAAAATCCTTTTGCGCTGAATCCATACGATAACACGCCGCAGTCAACCTTTAGGGTGACGTTGTATATAATTCCCTTTAGTAGCCTTGATTGGGCTTGATTGAGCGTCGGACTTCGAATGCTTCTTTTTGGCTTTTTTGGCTTCCTCTTTTTTCATTTTGGCTTCGTACGATTCCATGAATTCCTTAAGCACTTCTTCGGCCTGCTCCTCCTTGTGTTCTTCGTAGGCCGCAAGCAGTTCATCGCGTTTTTCTTGCTCAAGCCGGGCCTTCCAGCGCAATTGCGGAATTTCCAGAGCGGCGCGTTCGGATTTGAGGCAGGCGGCCTGCAATTTCAAAATGACCATCGCGGTTTTCATCAGGGCTTGATGGTCGGCTGTGGGAGAACCGTCCCACCTGCCCATGAAGACGGTAAAACGGACGGCCAAATGGTTGACCATGAAGTCGGCCATTGAGCGGAAGAACTCGCCGGGGGTGTCGGCGTCGATTTCCTTTTGCAATTCCTGGACGTGCTCGCGCATGTGGAATGCGCTGTCGAGGTAATCGGTTTGGAAGAGCCATTCCTGAAATCCGCCCTTGCGCCAGGCGCCGAGATTTTGCGGGGAGATGGGCTGTCCGTTGAAATGGTTGGCCATGGCTTTCTGGACGGCGGGAAGGGCGTTGAGCCAGGAGAGGATTTGAGCGGCATCCTCGCCGTCGTCGAGACGGGTGTTGAGTTGTTCGCGGATTTCGCGGGGAAGCCGGGCGATTTTGCCGCGGCGCTGGGTGGAGGCGGTGGTGTCAGGGGTGGATGCTGATGTTTGCACGAGGATCATTCTTTTTGTGCTGTTTTCGACTAATGTGACTTGGATGTCCCATTGAACAACTATATACCACCATATAATGGGACTCGCAAGAGCTTTCTTTGATGAGAGTCCTTTTGCGCGGTCGATAAATCTTTAACGCGAAGCCGCTAAGATCCAGAGGCGCAAAGCACAAACCCCCGGCAGCACGGCCATCCATGATGTCAAACAAGGCTTACGAACTGAAAACTTTTATCTGGAACTCGAGGAAATCACGAAAAGGAATTCCTGATTTTATGATTTCCAGATTTGCTTTTCCTGCCCGCCAGTGCCGCTTATCCCTATTCGCGATTTTCTTCAAGATGCAGGGATAATTGATGCATATTGATATGGGAAAAAATAAAAATTGGCGACATAGTAGAGATTAAGACGAAACACGGGCTCGCATGGATTGAGGCCGTTTTCCGTTCACGAGGATGGACCATGCGCCAATCCTCGTCAGGTGAGGCAAATATATAATTACCCTTATTTTGACAGGGTTAAAGCCCTGGCTTCGGCCAATGCCATTCCGGTGTGGCTTGATTTTATGGCGGCTATTTGCTCGGGTGTTCCTTCGGCGACGATATGGCCGCCTTCTTCGCCGGCTTCGGGGCCGAGGTCTATGATCCAATCGGCGGAGTTCATTACGTCCAGATTGTGCTCAATCACGAGAACGCTGTGTCCGGCATCCACCAATCGCTGGAAAACTTGCAGCAGGATGCGAACGTCTTCGAAATGCAGTCCGGTCGTCGGCTCATCGAAAACAAAGAGGATTGGCGGGCCGGAGTTTTGCCGGACTTGCGCGAGGTGGTTGACCAGTTTGAGCCGCTGGCTTTCGCCGCCGGACAATGTGTTGATCGGCTGGCCGACTCGCAGGTAGCCCAGTCCCGCTTCCTGCAATACTTTCAGGCTTCCGGACGCGCTCGTGGCGGGACGAGAATCCGGAAAGCTTTCCAGAAAAACAATCGCGTCGTCCACCGACGCATCGAGGAGATCGGCAATGCTCCACTTTCGGCCGGCGGATTCAGCGAAAATTCCGAGGATGTGCGGGCGATACCGGCGGCCGTTGCATTCGGGACAACGGATGAAAATATCGCTGAGAAATTGCATTTCGATTTTCTCGAAGCCCGCCCCGCGGCACCTTTCGCACTGGCCTTGCGGGGAATTGAAGCTGAAGGCGCTCGGCCCAAGACTTTGCTGGCGGGCGGCGTCCGTCTGGGCGAAAAACGTCCGAAGGTCATCAAAGGCGCCGATATAAACAGCGGGATTGGAACGCGGCGTGCGGCCCAACAGCGATTGATCAACCGCGACAACGCGGCTCAGACTTTCCCAACCTTCGACAGAAGCGGCGGGGCCACGCTCTTGAGGTGCTTCGGCGTCATCACCCTCTTCGTCGCGGTCTTTGGAAAGCGGGCCTTGCGCAACACCTTCCTTCAATTTTTCCGCCACGGCGGGGACCAGGACTTCCGTAATTAGACTGCTCTTGCCCGAGCCGCTGACGCCGGTGACGCAAACGAAACGCCCCAGAGGAATTTCCACGGTCAAATCCTTCAGATTATGAAGGGTGGCGTTACGAAGAACCAATTTGCCGCCGGGACCATTCGGGATGCCGCGACGGGGCGGCGGATCGATTTTCTGGCGTCCGCTCAAATACCTGCCGGTCAATGAATTGGCCGCCCGCTGGATTTCCTTGAATGTTCCCTGGAAGACCACTTCACCCCCGGACTCCCCGTGGCCCGGCCCCAACTCGACGATCTGATCCGCGGCGCGCATTACGCTGGCTTCATGCTCGACAACCACGACGGTGTTGCCCGCGTCGCGCAATTGGCGGATGATCCGCACCAGGCGGGCGGTATCACGCGGGTGCAAACCGACACTCGGCTCGTCCAGCACAAATAAGGTATTGACCAAGCGTGATCCCAGGCAGGCGGTGAGATTGACCCGCTCGGTTTCCCCGCCTGAAAGCGAACGGGTCGCGCGATTTAAAGCCAGGTAACCCAGCCCAGCCGCGTCCAGGTAGGCGAGGCGCGAGCGGACTTCTCCGAGGGCTAGCGAAATCGGATCGGATTTTTTCGGCTGACGGTATTGAGCGATCAATTTTTCGACAAATTCAAACGCGTGTTTCACGGTCATCCCGTAAAAATCGGCTATGGTCCTGCCTTCGGCGCGGTAAAGGAGCGCCTCCGGTTGAAAACGAGTCCCGTGGCAATCCGGGCAAAGCCGGTAAATCCGGTAACGTGAAAGAAGGACCCGGACGTGCATTTTGTACGCCTTGGATTCCAGCCATCGAAAGTAGCCCTTGACGCCGTACCATGCGCGCGGCCATTCATGAGCCTTGTCCTTGCCGTAATCGGGGTCGCCGTCGATCACCCAATCGCGCCATTTCCGCGGAAGGTTGGCAAAAGGGACATCTACAGGCGCTTTGCGGAGCCGGGCGAATTTCATCATATCGTCCTGGCATTCTGCGCCTGATTCGGTTTGCCACGGTTTGACCGCGCCGCACGCCAGTGATTTGGACCAATCGGGGATGGCCAGGTTGTAATCGATCGCAATAATCCGGCCGAATCCGCGGCACGCCGGGCAGGCTCCGCTGGGGTGATTGAAACTGAAGAGCGCGGGCGAAGGATCGCGATATTCGATGTCGCAACGGGCGCAGTGCAATCGGTTGGAGAATGGAACCGGTTCGCCGGAGGAAACGGGACGCCCCATCAACTTCCCTTTGCCGAAATGGTAGGCTTGCTCGCAGGCTTCCACGAACCGGGCGCGGCTCGACTCGGTCATTTTGACGCGGTCTTGAACAATAGTGAGCGATTGGACAGCGTTGGATTTGAGGTGCGCGGCCACTTCCTCCAAGGCCACAACCGCGCCATCCATCCATAACCGGCGGTAACCTTGTCGCGCAATCAGCGCCAGGGACTCCTCGAACGAAAATTTCTCGCTCAGAGCCAGGTCAAAAGTCACAAGTACTTCCTGATCAGTGAATTTGGAGCGCAACATCCGCCAAACTTGGGCTGGCGCGTCCTTTTGCACCAATTCGCCGCATTTTTTGCAGTGAAGCCGGGCGACGTGCGGCCAAAAAGCCTTTGTATAATCGGTGAGTTCCGTCATAGTCCCGACCGTCGAACGGGTGGATTTGACGGTGTTGCGCTGTTCGATTGCAATGGCTGGCGGGATGCCTTCAATGCTGTCCGCCTGCGGTTTATCCATGCGGTCCAGAAATTGGCGGGCGTAAGGCGAAAAAGTTTCGATATAACGCCGCTGGCCTTCGGCAAAAAGGGTGTCAAAAGCCAGCGAGCTTTTGCCCGAACCGCTCAATCCTGCGACGACAATGCATTGACCCAAAGGCAGATCCAAATTGATCTGCTTGAGATTGTTTTGGCGAACTCCACGAATTCGAATGCATGAAGGCGGCGAATCAGACATTCGCGCAACGTAAATGGGAAAATTGGGGTGTCAACCCGGTTGCGTGAGGGTTTTTCCCCACAAAGATTTTTATTGCGAACGGGGAGGAAAATGTGCATATTCTCTCACCACAGACCAAGAACAAGTAAAGAAAATGCCGTTAGTCCTTCATCGCAGGAAAGACACGCGCACGAGTTCTGCCGGGTTTACCCTGGTCGAGCTTGCGGTTGTCGTATTTATGGCTGGGGTGCTGGCCTCTCTTCTCTTGCCGGCATTATCCACCGCGAAGGAGAAATCCCACCGCGCCGTCTGCCAGAGCAATATTCGCCAGTTGCTGATCGCTCTTCGCAGTTACGCGGACGATAACGGGGATCTGTTCCCCAGTTCCTCCGACAATATGGGCATTTACCACTCGATCCGACTTTCCGACCAAACGTATTCAAACCTTCTGGAACAGCTTTCGGGCAATTCAAATGTGTTGTACTGCCCGAACATCGTTTTCGGCGGCAATTCAAACTCGGTCGCCCAGCATGACGTTTACGGATACGTCATCGGTTACAGCTATCTGGTTAATAATATTCAACCGACGACCAAAGGCTCCGACTATTACAATGCGCCCACCACGGCAAACGCCTCGTCCACCAATGAATTGATTGCCGACGCCAATTACTGGACGCCAAATCAAGTCTCCGGCAGCAGCTTTCCGGCGGCGATGAAACTGGCGCCCCACGGCGCCATGGGCGCTACGACGTCACACAGTTCGTCCTTTACCGTTGGCTTAAGTGGCGTCAACAGTACCGGCATCGGCGCGACTGGCGGCAATGTTGGTTCCCTGGACTGGTCGGTACATTGGCGGAACATCACCCAGATGGGGACTTACACGGCTTCCTCGCAGTCCGACGGCTACGGGAATTGGTAGGCGGTTTGCGGGTTCCTACCGGGTGTTTTTGGGCAGTCAGCAAAACCATGATTCAGCGAACCTATGAAAAACCATATCAGTCTTATTGCGTCCGTTATTGTCGGTTTGAGCGCGGCCACGAGTCACGCGCAGCCCCAGGGGCCGCCCAAGCCCGATTTCGGCGGCGCCATGAGCAAACTTTTTGGCGACAATCCCGATTTTACCGCCACGATGGAATTCCATTTCACCGGGCCATCGGGCGATGAAAAGATAATGTCCGGCAAGATGGCCCATATTGAGAACAAGTCCCGCTTCGAGATGAACCTGGCAGACATGCAAAGCGGCACAATGCCGCCACAGGCCCTTGCGCGGATGAAGCAAATGGGCATGGACTCCATGATCACAATCAACCGCCCCGACAAAAAGCTCTCCTATATCATCTATCCCAATATGAAGGCTTACACGGAGACCCCATTGCAGGATAGTGGAGCAAACCCGGCGGATTACAAAGCCGAGACGACCAAACTCGGGAGCGAAACCATTGACGGCCATGATTGCGTCAAGAATAACGTGACCGTCACCGGCCCCGATGGCGTCCCGCACAAGTCCACCGTCTGGAACGCGTCTGACTTGAAAAACTTCCCAATCCAGATTCAAGCGACCACCGAAACGGGCAACTCGATGGTCATGCGCTTCAAGGACGTAAAGTTCGATAAACCCGACTCCGCCCAATTTGAGCCTCCCGCCGATTTCACAAAGTATGACAGCCCGATGAATTTGATAATGAGCCGCATGAAGAACGGAGGCCCTCAGTAATGCTGCTCCTTATTCGCGCAGGGATTTGATCCACTGAGTCAAAACGGCCACGGCACTTGTGTCAATAGTATTTCTAGCCAGGGGCGGCATCTGATGGTCCCCCAGCCCGCTGGCGCGAAGGTAAATCATCGACCGCCCAGGATCTCCCGGCTTGATAACCGCCGCCCCGGGGATGTTTAGGTCCGAGGCCAGCCGCCCGCCCAGAATATTTTGTTCCCGCAACGGCGTGTCGAAGCGCGCGTCCCAAAAAGCAAGCACGCCCGCGCCGGGTCGATGGCATTGGGAGCAGTTGGCGTCGAGGTACGACCGCGCGCGCTCCTCCAGCGACGCCGCGGCATTAGTCGCCGAGGCAAGAGCGCGATAGCTGGAAATCGCCGCCTCATCGAGCCGCCGGTCGAACATTCCCGCGTGGTTCCACGCGCGCAATTGGTTGTCCGTCACGTCCAACCGCGTGTAAGTGAACGGGCCATTGATCTGGCGCGTTTTGACTCCGAGGACATAGCCGGCGGCGGCAGTATGGCATTGAAGGCATTCAAGGCTGCTCGGATAGTGCCACCGTTGGACGCGCGTCCCTGTGGCGGTTTTGACGGTGATATTTTCGTCCGCGCCCTCGGTGAGCAAATCGGCATCGCTGTTGTCGGCCCGCCATTTATAAGTCAGCCCGTAAACGCCTCCGTGAAAGTCGCGCACGAGCAGCCGCGTTTCCAGACGGCGCAACACTTTCGGATCGGTTTCATCGACGGGCAAATCGAAATGTTTGACAAAGACCGTCCCGTTCGGAAACGCCCATTCGCCCCGCGGCGCGAATCGGATGTTTGACTGTGTCGCCAGCGCGATCCACCGGCGTTTGGCCGCGCCGTCAGACCAGAGCGGCGAATTCACGCCGTAGGGGACCAGGCCGTTCGCGGGTTCAAGCGTCGCGCAATCTTTGAAGGCCCCCGTTTGCGACAAGAGCGGGGGAATCGAGCGCCTCGGAACCGGCGCGGGCGAATGGGCCAGTTTGTAGATAAGGCCGCCGACGCCACTCATCTGGCAGATGTAAAGTTCGTGGTCCTGGTCCAAACCAAAAGAGGACAAACCAACGTAGCTCGAGCCAGAATCCGGCCCCTGCCCCGCCGGCAAAATGCAGAGCAATGTTTTCCGCGCCGGCACCCTCGATTCATCCAGCGCCCAGATTTTTCTTTCCACGTTGTCTCCGAAGATATATTTCCCGCCCAATTCCGCGGCGAATTCCCGCCCGTAATAGACTTCGCCCCCGATGATCGCGTGCCCGTCCGAGTGCGGATAATCAAGGACCGGCCTTTTATTGACGCCCAGATACGGAGGTTTCAAATCGCCGCCCAGCCCTTCGATGAGCGGCCACTGAAAATTCAGGCCCGCCGGGTCGTTCGTTTCGATGATGTCCAATTCCTCGCGCGCGCTGTCGCCTACGTCCGCCAGGAAAATGCGCAAGGTCAGAGGGTCGCATGTCATCCGGTGCGTATTGCGGAGGCCGATTGCGTAGAATTCCTCCAGCGCGTTGGGATATCCAACGAAAGGATTGTCATTCGGAATAAAGTAATTGCCCGTCGTCGCCCCTGCCGGATGCCGCCGGATCGGATGGCTGACAGAACCACCCCGCATATCCACATCCAGGCGCCAAACGCCGGAAAAAAGCCCTCGGTCGATCCGCTGGCAATTGCTCGTGTCCTCATCGTCGCCGTCAGTCACATAAAGAAAGCCATTTCGCGGATGAAAAAACATTCCGCTGCCGTTGTGCCAGATGCTGTTGCCCGGCTGGTCCACCAACACCAATTCCGATCCCGGAACAGCCACTCCCGAAGCATCCAAAGTGAACCGTGAAAGCCGGTCGTGATAAGCCCCCTTCTTGAATGTCGGCGGACGCGATGTTGGACCGCCCGCAACCGTTCCGGGAATCACCCACGTATAATAGACATACATGTAATGATTCGTGGCGAACCCCGGATGAAACACGAGGTTCAGCAAGCCGGAATCATCCCACCCCTGACATTGCCTGCTGATATCGAGCACAAGTTCCTTGCTCGTCGTCTCGGGATTATTATCAAACGAATAGACCCGTCCCTCGCGCTCCCAAACGACGAGGCGCCGGGTTCCTGGAATGGCGGCAAGGCCAAGCGCATTGGTGAAAAGCAAGTGGGGAAAAGCGGGAACCGTTGCCCATTTTCCGGAAACCAGCGGGAGGGATTCCGGCAGGTGTTCATTGAGCAGCGGGCCGATCATGGGGCGCGCCGCCAAACCGTAAGGCTGCCCCGCAATCGCCGAACCGCCCAAAGCTAGTAAAAAGGCGAGGACGAATATCACCATGAACAGCTATAACAGGATGCGGATTTAAAGGAAGTCAATCGTCGCCCGCAAATCCCGGACGCCGCGAAACATCCCGGCGCTTTTTGTTTGCCGCGGTGTTCGGCCTTACGATATTCTTTTGATCAAGGTCGCATGAAATTTCGCCTGTTTATCGCTTGTTTTTTCTTTTTCGCTTTCGTGGCAACATCAAAGGCCGAAGGAACAAAACCAAATATTATTTTCATTTTGACGGACGACCTGGGCTACGGCGACGTCGGAATTCTCTACCAAAACACACGCGCTCCGGGACTCCCGCGGATGACAACGCCGCACCTGGACCAAATGGCCCGGGAGGGAATGATTTTGCGGCAGCATTACACCGGGTCCCCCGTTTGCGCGCCGGCCCGCGCTTCCCTGTTGCTCGGACAACACCAGGGCGATTGCCCCATTCGCGACAATCAATTCGACAAGGCTCTTCCCAGCAACCACACGCTTGGAACGGTGCTCAAGGCCGCAGGGTATTACACGGGCGTGGTCGGCAAATGGGGTTTGCAAGGAAAAGGGCCGGAATATCCCGGTCATCCGTTGCGCCACGGGTTTGATGAATTCTACGGTGTGCTGGCCCACGGCGCGGCGCATTATCATTACCCCGGCAACAGCGGAAAGATCATGGACATGTTCACGCCGGTGACCAACGGACTTGATTGCGCCTACGATACGGATCTCTACGCCGCGCGCGCCAAAAAATTTATTATAGACAGAGCGCGGTCGGAATCGCGGCAGCCGTTCTTTCTCTATCTGGCGTTCACCGCGCCGCACTTTTTCCATGAATTGCCGACACAGGCTTATCCCCCCGGACGAGGTCTTCACGGAGGTTTGCAATGGCCCCTCAATACGAATTCCGGCAAGACCAACTCGTGGTACGACCCTGTTTACGCGGTCCAGAACTGGCCGGATGTCGAGAAACGACACGCAACGATGATTCGCCGCGTCGATGACGCCGTCGATGACATCCTCCAATTGCTGCGCGATTTGAATATCGAAACCAACACCCTGGTCATCTTCACCTCGGACAACGGCCCCCACAACGAGGACCGCCAGGACCCGGCTTTTTTTGATTCGTGGGGCGTGATGGACGGCATCAAGCGCGATCTGTGGGAAGCGGGTGTGCGCGAACCCGCGCTGGCCATTTGGCCGGGCCACATCAAGGCGGGATCAATCAATGACACCATCAGCGGTTTTTGGGATTGGATGCCCACGTTTGCGGACCTTGCGGGTCTGGCGCCGCCCGCGCAATCCGACGGCGTTTCCATTGCTCCCTCCCTCCTCGGACAAGGAACCCAGCGCAGCCGGGGCTTTTGGTATTTTGAATACGATTATTCCGGCCGGCCATTCCCTGTGGACAAGGCGTTGGGCAAGCGCAAACACTTCAAGCGACGCAACCAAATGCAAGCCATTCGTATTGGCGACTTTACCGCCGTCCGTTATTCCATCACCAACTCCTCCGAGCCATTTCGGCTGTACAATGTCGTGACCGACCCGCACGAAGACCACAACTTGGCCGGCAATCCCGCCTACGCCACCCAAGTGGAGCAAGCCCGCGAGATGACCGAGCAAGTCCGCCGTCCCGAACCAAGCGCACCCCGTCCGTACGACAACGTTCTCGTTCCCGCCGCATCTGTCAACTGCAAAACAAACGGCGTTCTCCATTACGCCACATACAGCGGCCCCTGGTCGTGGGTGCCTGATTTCGACGCGTTGACCCCGTTTTCAACAGGCACATGTTCTGGCCTGGACCTGGGCAGTCTGCCTGGAACCGGCGAAGGTGGGATTGCCTTCAAGGGTTATATCGAAGTGCCCGCGGACGGCGATTACACATTTTACCTCCAATCCGATTCCGGCGCGGAAATGTGGCTGCACGAGGCGCATGTGATCGACGATGATTTCAATCACAACGGCGCGGAGGTTTCAGCCTCGATTCGACTGGCCGCCGGCCTGCATCCCATCCGATTGTTTTACCGGCACAAACCTGGCGAGGCGAAATTGGCGTTGGAATACTCCGGCCCTGGCATCGCAAAGCAGCCGGTGCCTTCCGCCGCCTTTTCAATTTCATGTCCGAATTAGATCAATAATATCCTTCCGCAGGACAGGGCAACCTGTTAGACAAACCGGATGGCTGCCAGACTTACGATCGGTTTTCTCGGAGGCGGAAAAATGGCCACGGCCCTTGCCAAAGGCATCATTTCCGCCGGTTTGGTCAAGGCGTCGGATATTTGCGCCAGCGATCCGTCGAATGCCGCCCGCACCGCGTTTGCTGAAGAGACTGGCGCTCGCGCCTCTGAACTTAATTCCGATGTGGTGCGATTTGCCCGCGTATTGGTGCTAGCCGTCAAACCCGCGAATGTCGCCGCGTTGCTGGAAGAAATCCGTCCCGATTTCG
Organism: Verrucomicrobiia bacterium; assembly: GCA_036268455.1. Taxonomy (GTDB): domain Bacteria; phylum Verrucomicrobiota; class Verrucomicrobiia; order Limisphaerales; family Palsa-1400; genus DATAUD01. The sequence continues at coordinate 11,939 of DATAUD010000037.1, read as the reverse complement.
CCCCGGGCCATTTGCTGATCTCCATTGCGGCGGGCGTTCCCATCGCCAAGTTGGAAAACGGCCTCGGCGAGGGCGCGCGCGTGGTTCGCGTAATGCCCAACACCCCTGCCCTGGTCGGCGCTTCAGCCAGCGCGTACGCGTTGGGAAAGACGGCGACCGCCAGTGACGCCGCGTTGACGGAAAAACTTTTATCCGCCGTTGGACTGGTTTTTCAGTTGAAGGAATCGCTGCTGGACGCAGTGACGGGCCTCAGCGGCAGCGGCCCGGCTTACGTTTACCTGATGATCGAGGCTCTGAGCGATGGGGGGGTCGCCTCGGGATTGCCGCGCGACGTTGCGACGAAACTCGCGGCACAAACTGTTTTTGGTAGCGCCAAAATGGTCCTAGAAACCGGACAACATCCCGCCGCTCTCAAGGATATGGTGACCAGCCCCGGCGGCACGACAGTCGAGGGCTTGCATGAATTGGAAAAAGGGAGGTTGCGCGGCGTGCTGATGAGCGCCGTTCGCGCCGCGACGGAGAAGTCGCGCAAATTGGGGGAAAAGTGAGACGTGTTGTTGCCCTGCATCAGCATTGCTCGCGAATGGCCAGTTTGCTAAGGTCGATGCCATGAAGATACTGAGTCTCGATATAGAGGGATTTCGGTCCCTTAAAGGCGTTGGCTGGCGGCCCGGAGACTTGAATGTATTGATTGGACCGAATGCCACTGGAAAAAGCAATCTTCTGCGGGCGTTGGATCTTCTCGCGATTTCGGCTCGAGGGGGCTTGGGTAAACTTGTTCAAACCCTCGGGGGCATGGAATCCCTGGCTTGGGATGGCTTCGCCGAAGCTATCCGATTTAAAGTGAAATGTTCTCCGGTGGAACCTTGGCGCAATGCAACAACCGAGGCATTGACTTATGAACTGAAGATGGAGCGGCTCGGCAAAACGGGGGGCTTCCGGATTGGCTATGAGTCGCTCGGCAACTACTCCAAAGTAGAACAGAAAATATCGCAGGAGCCTTTTAAGCTTCTTGAAAGACGTGGTTTAAAGGCGTTCGTGTTTGATGAGAATCAGCGCCGATTGGAAGCACCCGAGGAGAACGTGCCAGAAACCGAAACGCTCCTGTCGCTGGCCGCTGATCCGTTTACGCAAAATCGCATCTTGCCTGCATTCAGGTCTCAGGTGGCGTCATGGAGCGTGTATCATGATTTTCACACAAATCGCGAGGCGGTTATTCGTCAATCTGTGGTGACGCGCCATGAAAAACGTGTTCAGCCGGACGGACAAAATTTGATCACCGTTCTTCACACGCTTTACACAGGAGATCGAGAATTTGAGAAGGAAATAAACGCGGCTATGCGAGCGGCTTTCAGCAATGATTTTGAGCGACTGGTCTTTCCGCCCGAGGCTGCGGCAGACCAGCGCATTCAACTCCGCGTACGTTGGAAAAGTCTTAATCGGGAACAGTCCGCGGCCGATTTATCCGATGGCACGCTGCGGTTTCTTTTTCTGCTGACGGTTTTGTCATCGCCGGATCCGGCTCCGCTGATTGCCATCGATGAACCGGAAACGGGCTTGCACCCGTCGATGCTGCCAATTATCGCCGAATACGCGGCTGACGCCGCACGGCGGACCCAGGTTGTTTTCACCACCCATTCCCCGCAGTTTCTTGATGCATTTGGCACAACAGCTCCGACGACGACGGTCGTAAAATGGATTGAAGGCGCAACTGAACTAAAGACGATCGAAGGTGGCGAACTCGAACATTGGATGAAAGATTATTCTCTGGGAGCCTTGCACAGAAGCGGCGAGTTGGAGGCGATGGCTTCGTGAAGTTCGTTCTTTTCTGCGAAGGATGGACAGAGAAAGGCGCTCTACCGGATCTTTTGCGGCGATGGTTAAATTCTAAATTACCCCAACAGGTCGGCATTCAACCGGTTCGGTTCAACGGATGGGCCGAGATGGAAAAAGATGCCGCCAACAAAGCCAAACTGCATCTCCCAAGGATGGGTGTCATCGCAGTAATTGGTTTGCTCGATTTGTACGGCCCGTCATTTTATCGGCCAGAGCACAAGAGCGTAGAGCACCGATTTGAATTCGCAAAGCGGCACATGGAAATGAAAGCAAATGACCCGCGGTTTCGGCAGTATTTCGCCGTTCACGACATCGAAGCGTGGATTCTTAGCCAACCTGGGCTCCTGCCTTCGACAGTGAGAAGAAAGTTACCCGGGACAGCCGGAAACCCGGAAACAGTAAATTTTGACGAGCCACCAGCGCGGCTGCTGGATCGATGCTATCGGGAGGCCACTGGGCGGAAATATAAGAAAGTGACGTATGGCGCGGAGCTTTTTCGCGAACTTGACCCTGCTGTGGTTCGGGAAAAGTGTCCTTATTTTCGTTTAATGGCGGACGATTTGGTTAATATGGCGGCAAAGGCTTTGGAATCCTCCAAACAAAGACAAGGTTGAAGCATGTTCCGTCCGTGCATCGATCTGCATGAAGGGAAGGTCAAACAAATTGTCGGCGGCTCGCTTACCGGCGCGGCGGTCGATTTGCGGACCAATTTCGTCTCCGAACGGCCAGCGCGTTGGTTTGCGGAATTGTACCGGCGCGATAATCTTCCGGGCGGCCACATCATCATGCTCGGCCCGGGCAATGAAAACGCCGCGCTTGACGCGCTCTCGGCTTATCCCGGCGGAATGCACGCGGGCGGCGGAATTCATCTGGATAACGCCAGCCGTTACCTCGATGCGGGGGCGTCGCATGTCATCGTGACTTCATGGATTTTTCGCGACGGACAGTTGGATATGCCGCGTTTGCGCCAGTTGTCCGGCGCGGTCGGGAAAAAACGATTGGTTCTGGATTTGAGCTGCCGCAAACGCGGTGACGATTACTTTGTCGTCACGGACCGCTGGCAAAAATTCACCGAGATGAAAATCGAGCGCGCCACTTTGGACGCCCTGGCGCTCTGGTGCGACGAATTTCTGGTTCACGCGGCCGATGTCGAGGGACTTTGCCGCGGAGTCGATTTTGAACTGGCCGGCAAGTTGAGCCAATGGTCGCCCATTCCGGCGACGTACGCGGGCGGCGCCAATTCGCTGGCTGACCTTGAGGAAATCACGCGAATTGGCCGGAGCAGAATTCACCTGACTGTAGGCTCCGCCCTGGATATATTTGGGGGCCACGGCGTCCGTTACGAGGACCTGGTCAAATTCAATCGAACTCATAAAGAATGAACATTAGAATTTTCGCGTTCGTGGTTGTGTTAAGCGCCGCTGTCTTTTCAAGTTCCATCCTTGCGGCGCCCGAAACAAATCCCGCGCCCAAAAAAGCATCCACGTCCGACGATAAAAAGGAGCAGAAGGACGACCTTGCGGAAACCACCAACACCGTCACCATCGATGGAGCTGAAATAAAATATAAAGCCACCGCCGGCACGCTCGTTATGAAAGACGAGGAGGGGAAGCCGCACGTTTCGTTTTTCTTTATCGCCTATACCCGGCTGGACACCACGAACAATCCCGGCAATCGCCCGATTTCCTTTTGCTTCAACGGAGGTCCCGGATCCTCCTCGGTTTGGCTGCACATGGGAGTGCTCGGTCCCCGCCGGGTGAGTCTCAAGGAGGACGGCGGATTGCCCGATCCTCCGTTCCGCCTCGTAAATAATAACGAGTCGCTCCTGGACGAATCCGATCTTGTTTTCATTGATCCTGTCAGCACCGGCTTTACCCGCGCCGTTCCACTCGAAGACGCCCATAAGTATCATGGCGTCGAAGAGGACCAGTCCTCGGTGGCGGATTTCATCCGGCTTTATACGACTCGTTATGACCGCTGGCTCTCGCCGAAATTTTTGATCGGCGAAAGTTACGGCACCACGCGCGCGGCCGGGCTTTCTTCGCTTTTGGAAAACCGCTTCGGGATGTACCTGAATGGCATCGTGCTGGTTTCCGCCGTCCTGGATTTCAGCACCATCAGTTTCAACCCTGGCAACGACCTGCCTTACATTTTTTATCTTCCCTCTGAAACCGCCGTCGCGTGGTACCACAAAAAGCTGGCCCCGGACCTTCAAGCGGATCGAGCGAAGGCGCTGGCTGAGTCCGAAAAATTTGCGCTCGGCGCTTATACCGAGGCGTTGATGCAGGGAAATAATTTGTCCGCCAAAACGCGCTCGGCGACCATCAAAGAAGTGGCGCGCCTGACCGGTTTGTCGGAGGACTTTGTGGACCGGGCCAACCTGCGGGTGGACGCGAGTTTGTTTTTTAAGGAACTCCTGCGAAAGGAGCGGCTGACAACTGGACGTTACGACGGACGGATGACTGGAACGGATTTGAATGCGGTTTATGACTCGCCCGAATACGACCCCAGCTTCACTTCCGTTCTCGGCCCCTTTGCGGCCACGTTCAACGATTACGTCCGGCGCGATCTCAAGTTCAAGAGCGACCTCCCGTATGAAATCCTGACGAGCAAAGTGCAGCCATGGGATTTCAGCCGGGACGAGAACCGTTATCTTGACGTTGCGGAAAATATGCGCCGCGCCATGACGCATAATCCGTATCTGAAGGTTTTTGTGGCCAACGGATATTACGATTTGGCGACGCCCTATTTGGCCACGCGTTACACCTTTGATCACATGGGACTGCCATCGAATCTTCGCACGAATGTGAGCATGGGTTATTACGGAGCGGGACACATGATGTATGTCGATACGCCGTCGCGCCTGGCGCTTAAGAAAGACCTTGGGAAGTTCATCCATTCCGCGCTGCCGCCTCCGTGATTTCGAGAAGGGGGCCAGCCCATTGCCAAATGGGATTGATCCTTTCCAGGTTCGTGAATTCTCAGGCTGGCTTCGCTGGAACCGCCATGAAGAGCGAGGTGAGCCCTTCCGGCATGGTGGGGTGAGCGATGACCGCGTCACGCAACGCCGTGTAGGGTAAGCCGGCAAGCATCGTCATCTGCACTGTCGCCATGACCTCTCCAGCCCCGGCGCCGAACATGGTGAAGCCGAGAATGCGATCACTCTTCGCTTTGATCAGGGCCTTCATGAACCCGCGCGTTTCGGAAATCGTCATCGCGCGAAAGACAGCGGCCATCGGCAGCTTGGCAAGGCGGTAACGGATGCCGCGCTGTTTCGCCTCCGTTTCGCTAAGACCGATACGGGCAAACTCCGGGTCGGTGAACAAGCAGAACGGCACCTGGCGTCCGGTCGTCACGCGGTTGCCGCCGGCGATGTTGTCACTCACGATCTTGAAATCATTCTCTGAGATATGTGTGAAATGCGGGCTTCCGGCGCAATCTCCGAGGGCCCAGACACCTTCGGCGGTGGTCTGCAAACGTTTATTCACCTTCACGTGGCCCCGCTCGTTCGTCTCTACCCCCGCCTTGTCGAGGCCGATGCCGTTCGTATTTGGCGTGCGCCCTCCGGCTATCAGGAGGTGCGTGCCTTCCAGAGAAAGTTCATCTTCGCCGCGCGAGCCGAGAAGCCCGACCCATTCGCCAGAGTTGCCCTTGACGAGGCTTATTTTGGAATTCGTCACGACCGTGATGCCTTCGTCCCGGCACATTTCTTCCAAGCCCCGCGAGATATCTTCGTCTTCGTTATGGACGAGGCGGCTATTGCGGTCGATCATCGTTACCTCCGCCCCGAAACGGCGGAAGGCCTGGGCGAGTTCGAGTCCGACATAACCAGCGCCCAGGACCAAGAGATGCTTCGGGATGTGATCGATCTCCAGCGCCTCGATGTGAGTGAGCGGCTTTGCCTCAGCAAGGCCAGGAACCGGTTCCAGCGTGGCTCGCGAACCGGTGTTGATGATGACATTCTTGCCGCGGAATGTCCGCTTCCCGCCTCCGGCCAAGTCCACTTCGATGGTTTTGAGGCCAACGAAGCGTCCTGTGCCCATTACCAGTTCCGCGCCGGTCTTCTTGTAGTTGTCGAGATGAATATCCACCAGGTGCTTCACCATCTTGCGCTTGCGCTCCCGCACGGCCGCCATGTCGATGCGAACATTCTCTTTGCTGATGCCGAACTCGTGACTGCGATAAAAGATCGAAGCAACCTTGGAGCTGTGGATGACGTTTTTGCTGGGCAGGCACGCGATGTTCGGGCAGGAGCCGCCGACATATTTGCGCTCGACCACAACCACGCGTTGTCCCTTTTGCGCGGAGGTCCAGGCGATTAGTTTACCGCCGGCGCCGCTGCCCAGCACGAGGAGATCGTATTCTTCCGTTGAAGTTGATGTTTTCATACTGCCATGATTTATCGGTTTCGAGTTGGTTTCGGTCCTTGAGCTCTTTCTGTTTCCGCGTCCATGACAGCCCGCCACTATGTTGCAAGAGCAGGGTTTAGACGCCTTTGATCTCGCCGCCGTCCATCCGCACGGCGCTTCCTGTCATCCATTTTGCCTGCGGCGAAACTAGAAACGCCATTAGCTCCGCGATCTCTTCAGGCTGCCCATACCGGCTAATTTCGGCCTGGGAGGGAAACTTTTCCATAGCCTCGTCGAAAGTCAGGTTGTGGGCTGGGGCGTACTTTTCCATGTAGGTCCTGCGGCGATTCGTCAAGACGGGGCCCGGGAGGACGCTGTTGACTTGAACACCGTCTTTGATGCCCCGTTCGGCGAAGGCGCGGGCCATCGCGACGATGGCCGCATTGATCGTTGCCACTGCGCCATAGGCTGATTTGGGAGCCTCGGCGGAATTGCCAGAGATGAAAACGACGGAGCCTTTCGATTCCTTGAGGGCGTTCCAGGCGTGAATTGTGATGCGCCGCGCGCCATGCAGTTTCAAAGCCATCCCGTCATCCCACTGGGCGTCCGTCATCTCGAGAAGATCGATCTGCGGAACAGCGCCGGCGATGTTTACCAGGGCGTCGATCCTCCCAAACCGTTTCAACGTCTCATCCACGAGTGTTTTGTCCGCCGCCGGCTCGCGAAGGTCGAGCGGCAAGGGCAATACCTGAACGCCGGCTTGCTCAACAGCCTTTGCCACTTCTTTGAGGGCATCGCCGTTGCGAGCGGCAAGCACGAGGGACGAGAAATCTTTGGCCAGTCTCAAGGCGGTCGCGCGGCCAATGCCCTGGCTCGCGCCGGTGATAATTGCGACAGTGTTTTCCATGGTTCCTTTCTACGATGAGATGTTGCGCATAGCCTCGACAAGAACGTCAATTACAATGTTCGGCGCGGTCAGCATCGGCGAATGATCGACAGCATGAGCGCGCGCCGTCGCTCCCATGCGCTCGGCTTGGAAATGCTGGGTCTTCGCTGGGATCATTCGATCATTCTCAGCGATCAGAAACCACGACGGCTTGTCCTTCCACAATGGCCGGGGAGCCTTCTCCTGAATGCACTTCACGTTGATCGGACGTTGTGTGGCGAGGAGCACTGACTTCACATCCGGGCCCGCGTTCTGGGCGAACGCATGTTCGAAGCCTTCACTCGGCATCCAAATAAACCCACTGTCATCGGGAGCCAGTTTCGGGGCCTGGGAGTGAGGAGGTTCCCGATAAAACACGTCCGCCACGGTTTCTCCTTCGTCCGGCGCGAGGGCCGCCACATAAACGAGCAACTTGACACGCTCATTCCCGGTGGCGCCGATGACAGCGCCAGCGTACGCATGTCCGACAAGGACAATGTCGCCCGCAATCTTGTTCAGGACTCGATTAAGCGCGCCAACATCGTCGCTGAGGCTTGTCAAATGAATAGGCGCGCAAATCACCCCAAATCCCTGTTTTTGCAAAGGAAGAATGATTTCGGTCCAACTCGCGCATTCCGCCCAGGCGCCGTGAACCAGAACAACGGTTATTTTGGTATCAGGCATATCCAGACTCCCATGGGTTGATTAATTACCAATGGCTGTCGCCAGAAATGGAACAATGGCATCAGCAATTTCACGACAGTGCGTTTCGAGGGCGAAATGTCCCGTGTCGAAGAATTGGACCGTGGCCATGGGAATATCGCACTTGAACGCCTCCGCTCCAGCGGGAAGGAAGAACGGATCATTCTTTCCCCAAACCGCCAGGAACGGCGGCTGGCGCTTCCTGAAAAATTCCTGAAACCGGGGATAAAGCGCGACGTTAGTGGCGTAATCCTTGAAAAGGTCCAACTGAAGCTCGTCCGCTCCAGGCCGCGCGAGATAAAAATCATCCAATGAGCGTCCGTCAGGCGAGACCAGGCTGCTGTCCGCAACGCCGTGCGTGTACTGAAACATTGTCGTTTCAGGTTTGAGAAACGCCCTGAGGGCGTCGCGGTTGGCTGGCGAGGCGTCCTTCCAGTACGCTCGGATCGGGCCCCATCCGTTGCTCAAACCCTCCTCATAGGCATTTCCATTCTGGGAAATGATGGCTGCGATTCGATCCGGAAAGTTGAGGGCAATCCGCAGGCCCACCGGAGCGCCATAATCAAAAATATATATGGCGAATTTTTTCAGGCCAATTTTCTCCGTAAACCCACCGATGGTTTCCGCCAGGTTCGCGAACGTGTATTGGTACTTGCTCCGCTCGGGCATGTCGGACTGTCCAAATCCGGGGAAATCCGGCGAAATTAGATGGAATCGGTACGCCAGAAGGGGAATGAGGTCACGAAACATATGGCTGGAGCTTGGAAATCCATGAAGCAGCAATAAGGTTGGAGCGCTCGGACTGCCTGCCTCCCGGTAGAAAATCTTAACGCCGTTGACGTCAGTGGTACGATAGTTGATTTTCATAATTCGCCTTTCTATTCTAGGATTAGACCTATAATGAAAAAAATGTACCACCATCCGAATAACCGGTCAAACAGTTTCTAGCAGGTTATGAAATGAAGACGAAAAGCTCATTGCCTCCCGCTTGGTTCATCGCCGGCGCGTTGGGCCTCGATGTCTTGAACTCCCTGGCCAGACTGGCCGATGAACTTGTGGACTGGTGGAGCAACGGAGATAACTTTCTGTCCTGGATGAAGCAGGCAGGACTGCTTACAGACGACGACATCGCCCTCGCAAAATCAAACATGTCCACCAAGCAACTCGACCGCCTGGCCGCAAACGCGCGGGAATTACGTGAGTGGTTCCGGGGCTTTGTCAAAGCGCACAAGGGCAAACCTCTCACGCGTCACGCTCTGCCCCAACTTGACCCTCTTAAGCGGCTTTTGGAAGCGGATGAAGTGTTTTGGTCCTTGGAACCGGCATCATCTCCCTCATCGAAGCGGGCCGCCGCGAGTTTTCATCTCCGTGCGCGACGCCGCTGGAGCAAACCCGAATCTTTACTGGCGCCCATCGCGGAACAAATTGCCGAGTTCATTTCCGCGGCGGATTTTCGATACGTCAAGGCATGCCCTGGAAAGAATTGTGTCCTCTTGTTCCTTGATCAAACACGGCAACACAAAAGGCGATGGTGCAGCATGGTTTTCTGCGGAAACCGCGCCAAACAAGAGGCCCACCTCGCAAGGCTTAAGAAACATGAAAATCAAATTTAATGAGCCCTCGTTTTCGTTCCAGCTTCTGCGCGTACTCGGCAGCGCTGCCTCCCCGCCAGGCGGATGTTGGCGAATGCCTTGCAACAGCGGACCGCGTCCTCGAAGGCAGCTTCGAAAGTTGGACTAAAGAGTGGACGCGCACAGCGGAACGGGTTGCGGCAGCGGCGCAAAACTGCGCGCAAGCCGGGCATCGTGTGAGCGCGGCGGACGCTTTCCTGCGGGCGGCGAATTATTTCCGCGCCGCCGAATTCTACTTGCATGGCAATCCTTCGGACCCGCGCATTCAGGAACTTTCGGATCGCAGCTCGCATTGTTTCAAAGAAGGTTTGTGCGCGAGCGCCATCGACCATCATTTTGTGGATATTGCTTACGAAGGCACAACGCTCCCGGGCATCTTTTACCCTGCCGGTCCCAAACGCGGGCCTGCGCTAATCGTCCAGACGGGATTTGACGGCACCATTGATGGCCTCCTGCCGTGGGCGCAAGCCACTGTTCGTCGCGGCTGACACTGCCTTGCCATCGAAGGTCCTGGCCAGGGAAGAGTGATACGCAAGCAAAACCTCCCGTTTCGTCCCGATTGGGAGCGCGTCATCTCGGCTGTTGTGGACCATATCCTGGCCCGTCCGGATGTCGATGCGGGCCGAGTGGCATTGCTCGGAGTAAGTTTGGGCGGCCACCTTGCTCCGCGCGCGGCGGCATTTGAAAAGCGTCTGGCGGCCTGTATTGCGAATGGTGGCGTGCTCGATGTCTGCGGCCCAAGCGTGCCGCGCAATATGACGCGCGAGCAATATGCGTCGTTCATTCGAAACAATCCCGGCGAAGTGGACGCCGGAATGCGGAAAATGGCGGAAAAAGCGTCACGGCGCGCTGGAGCCAGGAGAATGGGCAATACACCTTTCATGCTTCCAGTCCGGCCGAATGGCTCCGGAAGTGGCTCGATTACGATTCTTACACCCGTGGTGAAACAAATCACTTGCCCGACGCTCATCATCGACGTCGAGCACGAGGACAGCTTTCGCGGCGAAGCCCGCAAACTTTACGAAGCATTGGTCTGCCCAAAGACGTGGCTATTCTTCACCGAAGAGGAAGGCGCTGGCGATCATTGCCAAACCGGATCACCCGCGCTTGCCCAGCAACGCATTTTTGATTGGCTCGAAGAAACCGTGCCGTGAGAAAAAGTCCCGCCCTTATAAATGAAGAAGGAAAAGATCATTTTCTGCTGGAGCGGCGGCAAGGATTCCGCGCTCGCGATGAACCGGACAAGGAAGGCGGACGGCCCATTATTCCGCCAGGGATTTATTTCCGCATGCTCTTCGTCGGCTACTTCGAGGGACTGGACAGCCAGCGGGGCATTGCCTGGCGTTGCGCCGACAGCCTGGGCTTGCGCTCCTTTCTGGGCCTCGGATTGACCGAGGAGACTCCGGCGCATGCCTCCATGACGATCATCCGCCAGCGGCTGCCCGAACCGGTCTTTGATCAAGTCTTTGTCTTTGTGCTGGGCCTTTTGGAGAAGAATGGACTCTTGCGCGGCAAGGCGGTGGCCATTGACGCCACAACGCTGGAGGCCAACGCCGCCATGAAGAGCATCGTGCGCAAGGACACCGGGGAAGATTGGAAAGAGTATCTGCGGGGACTGGCCAAAGCCGAGGGCATTGAGAATCCGAGCGAGGAAGATTTGCGGCGGCTGGATCGGGGGCGTCATGACAAGAAGGTCTCCAACCAGCAGTGGGAAAGCCCGACGGATCGGGACAGTCGGATTGCCAAAATGAAGGACGGGCGCACCCATCTGGCCTATAAAGCCGAGCACGCGGTGGACTTGGAGAGCGAAGCCATCGTGGCCGCCACCGTCACCTTTGCCGACAAGTCTGACCCGCGGAGCGGACCGGTTACCTTGAGCCTGGCCGAAGCCAATCTGGTGTTGGCGGGCAGTGAAACCAAAATCGCCGAAGCCGTGATGGACAAAGGCTATCACGACAATGGTTTGTTGGCCGACTTGGCCGTCCGGGGCGTGCGCGCGTATGTGCCCGAGCGGAGACAGAAGACCAGGCGCTGGACGGACAAGCCAGTCGCGCAGGAACGAGCCTTTCGCGCCGACCGGCGGCGGGTGCGCGGGAAGAAGGGGCGGCGGTTGAATCGGTGGCGCAGCGAACGGTGCGAACGAACCTTCGCCCATGTGTGTGAAACCGGAGGTGGCCGGCGAGCCTGGGTGCGAGGCCAGACCAATGTGAGCAAAACCCATACGCTCAAATGCGCGGCGTATAATTTGGGTTTGTTCCTGCGCAAGGTTTGGGGGATGCGCAAGCCGCGGAACGCGGACCAAGGGGTCTGGGGCGGTCTTTTGGCCGGTTTGCTCTGGTTGACACTGGCAGCGGTTATAGTTTACAGGATGACAACCCGGTCCGATAGCGTGTTTTGGGATTTGATCGGGCTGCTATTGATAATGGTCACGGCAGGCGACATATTCGCTTGCGTGAACCAATCGCGCAAAAACCAGCCTTTTTTAACGGGCTGCTA
>DATAUD010000036.1:0-13530 GCA_036268455.1 Verrucomicrobiia bacterium | reverse complement strand
TTTCCAAGGGCAGGCGTCACATTAAGTTCACCGGGTCGATATCCACAGAATATGTGACATCATCAGGCAGTGTGAGGCCCTTGAATAATTCCGCCAGCAGAAGGCTGAGTTTCGAGATTTGCTTCGTCCGCAGCATGATTTGGTGCCGGTAAAAGGTTTCCGCGCGCGCCAACGGGGCAGGGGCGGGACCGGCAATCGTCAAATCCGTCGGCATTCCCGCAAATTTCTGAATCTCTTGTTTCACGTAGTCCGCTGAAAAACGAACCTTCTCCTCATTGCGCCCTTTGAGCAGCAGCAACGCAATCCGGCTAATCGGCGGATATTTCAACTGCTGTCGGAACTCAATTTCCTGCTCATAAAAACCCGTGAAATCATGCCGCCGCGCGTATTGGATCGCGGGATGAAACGGCGTGAACGCCTGCACAAAAACCTCGCCCTCAACATCGCCCCGCCCGGCGCGACCCGAAACTTGCGTCAATAATTGAAATGTCCGTTCCCCCGCGCGAAAGTCCGGCATGTGCAGCCCCAGGTCCGCGTAAATGATCCCCACCAGCGTCACGTTCGGAAAGTGCAGCCCTTTGGCGATCATTTGCGTGCCCACGAGGATGTCGATTTTCCCGGTGCGAAAATCACCCAGGATGCGCCGGTAATCCTCCTTCCGCTTCAACGTGTCCGAATCCATCCGGCGCGCCCGCGCGTTCGGAAAAAGTTTTTGCAGTGTCGCCTCCACTTTTTCCGTTCCGATTCCTGAAAAGCGGATCGCCGGGTTCCGGCATTTCGGCTCCGGGCAAACCGTTGGAGCAATTGCGTCGTACCCGCAAATGTGGCAGCGCAACTTTCCCGCCTGCCGATGATATGTCAGCGCCAGGCTGCAATTCGGGCACTGCGCCACGTACCCGCACAACGGGCATTGCAGCGCCGTCGCGAAACCCCGCCGGTTCAAAAACAAAAGCGTTTGCTCCTTCCGGTCGAGCCGTTTGAGAATCGCCTCCTTAAGCTCCTGCGAAAAAATCGGCGCGGTCTTCTCCTTCCGCGCCGCCATTCGCATGTCGATAACACGAACCACCGGCATCTTCTTGTCGTCAGCCCGTTGCGGCAATTCCAGCAGCCGGTATTTCTTTTTCTCTACGTTGAAAAAGCTTTCCATCGAAGGCGTCGCCGAACCCAGCACGACAACCGCCTTTTCCATTTGTCCCCGCACCACCGCCACGTCGCGGGCGTGGTAGCGCGGCGCCTCTTCCTGTTTGTAGGAATACTCGTGCTCCTCATCCACGATGATCAACCCCAGCGGGTCCACTGGCGCGAAAATCGCCGACCGCGCCCCGATCACAATTCGCGCGCGCCCCTGGCGTATCTTGTGCCATTCATCGTGGCGTTCGCCTGTCGATAAATGGCTGTGCAGTACCGCCACAAGCGTCTGATGCGGCCCGCTGCTGAACCGGGCCTTGAAACGCTCCACCGTCTGCGGCGTCAGCGAGATTTCCGGCACCAGCGCAATCGCGCCCTTCCCGTTTTGCAATGCTTGTGCAATCGCCTGCAAATAAACTTCCGTCTTCCCGCTCCCCGTCACTCCATGCAAGAGAAAAACCGCATTCGCTTTTTCCGCGCCATCTTCGGAAGCCGATTCCGCGCGTGTAATCTCCTCCACCGCGCGCTTTTGCGCCTCGTTCAAAGCCAAAGCCTGCGTCGGCAGAATCGCTTCCCGCGCGTAAGGATCGCGCTCCGAAATTTGCGGCGCGATATGGAGCAGCCCCTTGTCTTCCAGCTTGCGCAACGTTTCCGTCGTGCAATTGGTTTGCCGCAAAAACTCCTGCAACGGCCCTTCCTTTCGTTCGCGGGCCGCCGCGAGGATTTCCGCCTGGCGCTTCGTCAATTTCGGCTCCGGGTCGTGCGGGGGCAGGGCGCGCACGAAAAGTTGTTCCCGCCATCCTTCCTTTTCCCGTCGCACCGCCTCGGGCAAAACAGTTTTGAGGGCAATCTCCGGCGGGCAGCAGTAATAATCCGCCATCCACCGCGCCAGTTCCAAAATCTTCGGCGTGACATGTGACTGCCGTCCGATTGTTTTGATGATTGCCCGAAGCCCCTCGTGCGGGGAAGTCTCGGGGAGAGCTGTCACACACCCAAGCACCTGCCGATTCGCAAATGGCACCTTCACGCGAGTCCCCACCTCGACTTTCCCCTCCAACTCCGGGGGAATCGAGTAATCGAACTCCTTCCCGAGGGCAATTTCCAGCGTCACGCGCGCGATCACCTTCGTAGCAAAAGGGAAAGAAGCTTCGATGTCACTCCCGAACGTTCAACCTGTACCCGACTCCCGGGACGGTGATGAGCAATTCAGGCGTCGCCGGATTGGCTTCGAGCTTCTCCCGCAGATAGGTGACGTAAACCCGCAACCGCGCTGTCTTTTCTACGTCATCCAATTCCCATACCTCCCGCAACAATTGGCTGTGCGTCAGTACCCGCCCGGCATGTTGCACAAAATACCGCAGCAACGCGTACTCCGTTTTGGCCATTTTTACTAATTGTCCCCGGACTTTGACAGTGCGGGCGGCCAAATCCACCTGCAAATCGCCGGAGGTAAACACTGAAACCTTGGCGGCAGGCTGATCATATCGTTGGATCACGCGCAACCGGGCCAGCAGTTCGTTCGTGCTGAATGGTTTGGAAATATAGTCGTTGGCGCCGCCGTCGAGGGCCAGGACTTTCTCGGTATCTCGGTCTCTCACTGAAAGGACAATGATTGGCACCTTGCTCCACTCCCGCAGGCGGCGCAACACGGCCATCCCGTCCATGTCGGGAAGTCCAAGGTCAAGAATGACGATTCCAGGTTGCGACTCCACGGCGGCGCCCAAAGCTTCCTCCCCCGTCGCAGCCTCAATCACCTCGTAACCGTTTCGCTCCAGGCACGCGCGAATCAGCCGGCGTATCTGAATCTCGTCATCAATAATAAGCACGACACTTTTGCTGGCGCCCGCAACCATCCTCTTATGATAGCCATGCTCTCCTGGCTCCGTCAAAGCGCCGTTTCTCATCGAAAATAGAGCCACCAGACTGCCAGCACCATCGGGATCATGAACGGAAGCGTGTATCGTCCTATATATCCGAGAAAACTCGGCGTATGCACTTTCTGGTGGTCCGCGATTGCCTTGACCATGAAGTTGGGTCCGTTGCCGATATACGTGTTGGCCCCGAAAAATACCGAGCCAAAACTGATTGCCAGAAGATAGGTGTTGAGGTTCAGGTTCCCCATGAGAAATGCCACTTGGACTTCGTCCGACGTAATGGAACCCGCCGTCATCCCGGCGGAATGGAATTGTTGAAGGGCGGTAAACGTGCGGCGCACTTCCGCGGCGTGCGGCCCCGTCAGCGATGCCAGTCCCGCGCCGTGGCTTTGAACCAGATGCATGACTTGTGGCACGATGTCCGACGGAATGTAACGTCCGAAAGCCGCGTTCAGGAAGCAAAGGTAGGTTGGCGCATTGTCCAGAACGCTCGAAAGGGCCCCGGAGCCGAAATAAAATGAGCCGGCCGTCGCCTCGCTGAATTTGGCGGCATTGCCTTGCATCCATTCCAGGGCCGGCATCATCGTCGCGAATATCCCAACGAACAAAATGGCCACCTCCTTCACCGGCCCCAGACTAAAATGATTGGATTCGTGTACGGGCTTCTTCGTCGTAAAATACGAGCCTAGCGCCGCCCCCAGCATTAACACTTCGCGAAGAAACGGCGGATGATTGACGAAGACAGCCCCGAGTATTATTGCGAGGAAAAAGAGGTTTTCCACGCCATCGAAGCGCCATTCCTCGGAATGGCCCGTCTGTTCCGCTCGCACGCTCCGAGGCGCTTTCAGATAGTTCCGATAATCCACCGCAAAGAAAAGGCCGAGAAGTATGCCGACCCCTACCATCCAGATGTGAAAGCCGCGGGCCATCACCCACCAGAACGGCACTCCCATTAGATATCCCAGGAATAATGGCGGATCGCCGACCGGCGTAAGGCACCCGCCAACGTTGGACACAATAAAAATGAAAAACGCCACATGGTGGGCGCTAACGCGATACTTGTTCATTCGCAGCCACGGCCGAATGAGCAGCATCGACGCGCCCGTCGTCCCAAAAACATTCGCGAGCAACGCCCCAAAGAGGAGAAAGAGAACGTTGATCCCGGGCGTGGCTTCTCCTTTAACGTTGATATGAATGCCCCCGGACACCACAAAGAGCGCGCCAATCAGCGTAATAAAGCTGATGTATTCGTGCGCCGTGCGCAACACATGCCACGGCGCGTGAAGGGTGGCGAGGTAATACGTCACCACAATGACGGCCAATACGGCAACGACTTTCGGATAGTTTCGCCCCCACCAGTCCGCAAAAAAGAGCGGACCCAGCGCGATCGCCGCCAGCAACACGCAAAAAGGCAGCGCCATCCAGGCATTGACCGAAATCACTTCATTTTCCAAATGCATATCCAAACACGGGAAATTAAAGCGGCGCGAACCCACCACAGATTCGCGCCGCAGACGGCATGTGGGAGATATGGCAAAACCCACATGGTAATTTTATGGTAATATTTTTTCGGCTGGTGTTGGCGCCCGTTTCAATGCGCGGCCATCCGGCGCCGCATTTGCCGGTAAAGAGCTGCTCCGTAACCGGCGACTACACCTCCGGAAACCCACCATTGACAGCCATTGCTGAAAACTTGCGGGCAGATCAATTGAACGGCCGCCAGAATCATGAGAAAATAGGCGGTTCGCCGCATCGATCCGGGCATGACTGCCCAGCCGTTTGTCAATTTTCCGTTGCTCTGGAGTTGCTGGTTCTTCCGCGCGGCGGCGTCCTGAACAGCCCCAAAGGCGAGACCGATTGCCCCGCCAACGCAAAGGCAGAGAGCGCAAACTAGAACTTGATTAAATCCTGAAATCATAAAAGTTGTTTCAATTAATATCGTTGGGCAAAGAGGGCCGCGCGACGCTTTATTCGTCGCGCGGCTTCTCGCCGGGTTAGTTTAAGAACGTGAATCCAGCGAGCCGGATTTGGCCGTCGCCCCAGTTGAATGGCTGACGGTGGGCATGGGAGTTTCCGAATGCTTATCCATCACAAAACCGGCATAACCGGTGACACCCATCTCGGGGACGTCCAACCCTTCGATTTCAACTTCCTGTGAGACGCGGTTGCCCACGGTTTTCTCAGCGATGTAATAAACTATGAGAGAGAGAACAGTGAGCGTGACGAAACACGTAATCACCCCAATGGTTTCCGCAATAAGCTGGCCGAAACCACCGCCGTAGAACAGGCCGGTTACCTTTCCTGGCACGCCGTTCCAGCCTTCGCCGTAGGTGCCATCGGCAAATAGACCCAGCGAAATGCAGCCCCATGCTCCGTTAACACCGTGGACGGATATCGCGCCAACGCAATCATCAATGCCGATCTTATCGAAGAAGAACACCGATTCCACCACGATAATTCCGGCGATCAAACCGAGAAGAGAAGCGCCGCCCGCGCTGACAAACGCGCACGGGCAGGTGATGGCCACCAACCCGGCCAACATGCCGTTGCACATCATGGACGGATCTGGCTTCTTCGTGCGCACCCACCACATCCATAGCGTGGCTCCCAGCGCCCCCGTGGCCGACGCAAGCATCGTGTTGACAGCGACTACCGCGATGCGCAACTCCGTGCCCGCCAGACTCGAACCTGGATTAAAACCGAACCAGCCGAAGGCAAGGATGAAGGTGCCGAGCATCACGAAAGGAATGCTATGTGGGGCAATCGGA
Source organism: Verrucomicrobiia bacterium (assembly GCA_036268455.1). GTDB lineage: Bacteria > Verrucomicrobiota > Verrucomicrobiia > Limisphaerales > Palsa-1400 > DATAUD01. The sequence goes on along the minus strand of DATAUD010000036.1, from coordinate 7,760 downwards.
TGAACGAGTTTCCCGTTGGAATCATACTTCCCGTAACGGGGTCCTATCAACCAGCAGAAGATAAGCGCAATGACGCCGCCCTGCATATGAACCACCGAGGAGCCGGCGAAATCGACGTGTCCGTGGCCAAGACCGAAATTAACGCCAAGCTGCGAGAGCCATCCTCCGCCCCAGACCCAGTTGCCGAATAGGGGATACATGATGGTCCCGATACAGCAGCCATAAATCATGAAGGCTGAAAACTTCCATCGCTCCGCCGCGCCGCCCGTCGGAATTGTCGCTGTGGTGTCCATGAACACCATCTGGAAGAGAAAGAGCGCGAAGGCCGAGCAGTCATAGCCGACTCCTTGCAGGAAAAAACCCTTGTGACCGAGCAGACCCCAGTCATGGCCAAATAAATGAAGGGTCCATTCCCCATTGAGTCCCCCGTAATTGCCCATCGTCGTGAGGGGGCCCATGCCGCCGAACATGAACGCGAAGCCGCAGACATAAAATCCGAGCATGCCCATTGGATAAATCATGAAATTCATCGCCATCGTGTGCCCCGCGTTCTTGGCGCGACACAAGCCCGTTTCCACAAGGGCGAAACCAGCTTGCATAAACATCACCAAAAACCCGGTAATCAATGTCCACATGAAATTGATTGCGACCCGATTGTGGCCCACCGGATCAAGCATCTTCACGGCCAACGGCTCCAGCTTGGTTTGCGCGTTGTAATCGTCAAACGTCTTCTTGGCATCGTTATAGGCTTTCACCTTCGTCGGGTCCTTCTTATCGGCATCGCTCAAGTCGGTCGGAGCCGACGGAGCGAATGACGAGTCGTCAAGATTGACAACGTCGGAAGCCTGGCCTGTTGCGTAGCCTTGCGGATCGGGCTTGGGACTGGCATCCGGGGCGGCGGCCGCGGCGGGGGCGTTTGTATCTGGCGCATTGGTGCTTTGTGCAAGAGCCGGGCCGCACGTGGAAAAGAGAATTAGGGCAGTTGTAAATTGGGCAAAGTATTTTTTGATCATAATTTTCATGCGAAACTGTTGTTTGTTGTTGATTTCCGATTGTCAGATTGCGCTCGGCCCTTTCTCAGCCGTTCGGATTCGGATGACATCATCCAGGGTTGAAACGAATATTTTTCCGTCGCCGATTTTGCCCGTCCGCGCTGCTTTGATCACAGCGGCCACAGCCGGCTCCGCATGCGAATCTTCCACCACAACCTCAATTTTCACCTTGGGCAAAAACTCAAGCGTGTATTCGCTTCCACGATAGGTTTCGGTGTGGCCCTTTTGCCGTCCGAACCCCTTGACCTCGATGACGGTCATGCCCAGAACGCCGACAGCGCCCAAAGCCTCCTTCACTTCATCAAGTTTAAACGGTTTAATGATTGCTTCGATTTTTTTCATGAAACGACGAGCCTTTTGATAGCAGTTAGTTATATCTCTTAACTGTCAATACTGTTCTTATTTCCTCCAGCGGCGCCGGGCCGGCAGAGTGGCATGGGAGCCACTTAGCAGCCGATGTGCCAGCGGACGCCTGGTGGGATGCTCCCAGGTTGCCGATCTCGTGTTGACTGAGGTCTGGCGTGGCCATTAACCGGGCTTCAGCGTCGAGTGATGTGAGGGAGGAATTTATAGTACTGATATTTGTATCTATTAAATCCCTAATGTGGCAACGCGGATAAGTGCGTTATAAAAATATTAGTGTATTATAATTGTATTAGAATTTATATCGGCGCGAGCCGGCTCCCTTCCTTCTCTATTTCTTTGCGTCTGGCGGGCGTTTCCTCAAAATTGCCGGTCCGCGATAAATTCAGTTTTAAATTTCTTCAGGGGCGTTCGTTCGGGCGAATTGCGGAAAGTATTGATCACTTTGATCAATTCGAGACAGGCAACGCAATTGTGAAAAAGGCGCCGCCTTCCTTTCGATTTTCGGCCGTGACCTTCCCCCCGATGGCTTCGACAAACCCCTTCACGAGAGACAATCCCAGCCCCGTCCCTCCAGTTGGCGCGTCCGGCCCGCGGTAGAATTTATCGAATAATCGCGACATCGATGCCGGATCGATTCCCGGTCCTTGGTCAGCCACGGTGAGGATGACCGTTCCTGCGTCCATCCTGACGCGAAGTTCCACCGCCGTGCCTGCCGGTGTGTGAATCGCCGCATTGGAAAGTAAATTCATCAGCGATTGTTGAAGAAAAACAAAATCCGTCCTGATGATCGGGAGTCCCGGCGCAATCTCGACGGTTAATTTGTGTCGCGCGAAGACTTTCTCTGTCTCGGCCACCGCCGTGTGGACTATATCATTCACTTCACACTCGTTGAACAGCGGCTTGATATGACCGGACTCCAGCCGTGTAATGTCCAGCACCTTGCCCACCAAACCGTTAAGACGCTCGGCGGCCTCCTGAATTTCGCCCACCAGTTCCGCGCCGCTCTCGTTAAGAACATTCAGTTCTCCAAGATCACTCGCGGCCGCCTTAATTGCCGCCACCGGAGTCCGAATCTCGTGCGACATCGAATCCAGCAGCATTTTGCCCAGCCGTTCGGATTCCGCCAGCAATCTGGCCTCGTCCGACAGCTCATTGAGACGTTGCCGCTCCAGCGCCAGCGCGATTTGCCGCGTCAGCGCGTCAAGAAGATTCCGCTGATGAATCGTGGGCGGAGTGGATTGATCCAGCCGCAGGCCCATCACCCCCAGTGCGCGGTTGCTGCTCTCCAGTGGAATCAGCAGCGTTTCGATCCCAGGCAGGTTCCCCGTGAATTTTCCCGCCGCTTGCCGGCGCTCGAAAACCCAGCCCGCCGCGGATTGCTCCTTTGCTCCCAATTCCAATGTGCTTGCCTTCTGCGGCTCCAGCCGGTTTGTGGCATCCGGCAGCAAAACCGCCACTTTCGAATTGAAGGTCCGCCTCATTTCAGAAATCACTTTCCCAATGATTTGCTCCACAGTCGTCGCTTCCGCCAGTTCCCTTCCAAGCAAATAGAGCGCCGTCGCGCGACCTTCCCGTTGGCGCTCGGCTAGCTCTTGCGCACGAATTCGCGTCGTTAACTGCCCTATCGCCAGCGCCACAACGAAATACGTCACCAGCAACAACGCGTCCTCAAAATGTGAAACTCGAAACTTGAAAACCGGCGGCAGGAAAAAATAGTCCCAGATCCCCGCGCTCAGCGCCGCCGCCAGCAATGCCGGTCCCCTTTCCACAAACAGCGCCAGCACCACCACCGCCAGCAGCGACAAAAACGCCATCGCATGCGCGCCCACCTGGGTCACTCGCGGCATGAACAGCCACCCAGCCAAAGCAACCGACACCACACACCCCACCGCGACGGCGTATTGCCGCCATCCCGATTCCGCCAACCTGCGCCGAATCGGCCTCTCCGGCGTTTCTCGGCTCACGGGAACCGCATGCACGCCGATATCGCCGCTGTCGCGAATCAGCCGCGCCACAGTTTGTTTGCGCGAAAACGGCCTCCACCACGGCGTCCGCCGGGGTTTTCCCGCCACGATCTGCGTGACATTCCGGGAAAAAGCCACGCGCAACACCGCGCCCGCAACGTTCTCGTCCCGCGTGGTGATCACCTCCGCGCCCAAATGCCGGCCCAGTTCAAGGTTACGCGCCAGCCGCGACTCATCCTCCGGCGTCAGCTTCTGCGAAACTTCGACATAAAGCACAATCCACGGCGCCTTCAGGCTTTCGGCAAGCCGCTGCGTCCAAAGAATCAGCCCTTCGGAATCCCAGCCCGCCTCCACCGACACCAGCACGCCGTGATCCATCCTGGAAACGGGAAGCGAGTCAGCGCCCGAAAAATTCTTGTCAGCCACCAAATCATCCTACTCCAGCCGCGCCGCTCTTGCCAAAACGATTCATCAGTTCTCTCCTGTGAAATCATCCGTCGCATCCTTAAATAGCCAAAGGAAAATGAATGGACTCCATATATCTATTGCCATCCACCACGCTTTATTATACAACGTGCCTTCGTTCCTTCGGTGAGCACGAAGAACGTAGTCAAGGCGTTGGATTTTAGGCCCGCCTGAGCGAGCAGGAAAGCCTTGAGCCTGCCTCGATGAAAGTATTTAATGAACAAGATAAAAGTAGTGTTGGGAATCTTCACCCTTGCGGTAACTCTGCCGGCCCATTCCCAGATTTTTCTGGCCAACGGACTGGTCGCCTATTACCCGTTCGCCGGCGGAAACCTTAATGACGCAACTGGCAACGGCCATAATCTTCTCAACTACGGCGCAACCCCTTGCCCTGACCGCTTCGGCCGCGAAGATCAAGCCTTCAGCTTCAACGGGAACGCTTCCATCGCGAGTTCTGCCGCCCCGTTGACCGAGATCGACGACTGGACCCTGACCGCCTGGATACAGCCCACGGCGTTTGGTTCGCAAGAGCACTATGCTGTCTGCATGGGTTATGATAATGGCGATACTGGCAATGGCTATGCGTTTGGGCTTTCGTCCGGCAATGATGTGAGCGGGTTCTTTGGCGGCGTAGGCGGGTTTACCACTGGATATCTTCTTCAGGCCACCAACAAGTGGTATCAAATCGTAATGGTGCGCAATTCCGGCTCAACCCTTATCTATGTAAACGGACAGACCACTAGCAACACCTCTTCGGAGACGCCGGGTGCGCCAACCACCTTTACCATCGGTTCCGCCAACGGTCTTCGATATTTTAACGGAGCGATCAACGACGTTCGGGTTTACAACCGTGCCCTTGCGCCTTCCGAGATTAGTGAGCTTTACCTGTATGAATCGGAGCCTAACGTATCTTATCAGGCCACCGCCGTCGCGGAGGTGACCAGCGGATTTGTAACCGGCATTGCCATCACCTATGGCGGCTTTGGCTACACCAACACCCCCACCGTAACCCTTTCCGGGGGTGGCGGCAAGGGGGCCCAAACCGCCGCCGTGGTCAGCAACGGCGTAGTCACGGCAATTAACGTTCTCAATGCCGGTTCCAACTATACCGGCGTGCCGTCGGTCGTCATCACACCGCCTACGTATCCTTATCCGGCGACCGCTATTGCCGTGGTCACCAATGGTTTTCTCACTGGCGCATCCGTTGTCTATGCGGGCAACTTTTACACAAATCCTCCCGCCGTCAGAATCATCGGTGGGGGCGGCAGTGGCGCGGAGGCTGTTGCGGTCGTCGCCGACGGCGTAGTCACCGCGATCGACATCCTGGATGCCGGTTCCGACTATACCAACCAGCCATTGATCGTCATCGATCCGCCTTTTACGCCGAACCCGATTCTGGCCGTCGCCCGCACCTCCCTTCTCACTTTCTCCAACCTGACCGTTGGCGACGAGTATCAATTGCAGGAGATGACCGAGGGGTATTATTGGACAAATCAACCGGTCAGCTTCACCGCGACAACCTCCGTTTATGCCCGAGCCATTCCAAGTCCGATGGACAATGGGCCATACCGTCTGGCACTCGAGCCGGTCCAGGCCCAGGCATTCGCCGTGCCAGATGTTGTCTATGGCTTCGTCGTGAATGCTGCCGTGACGAACGGTGGCTCCGGCTACACCACCAATCCGGCCGTCAACATTGTCGGCGGAGGCGGCTCTGGCGCGACCGCCACTTCCCAAATATTCGATGGTGCTGTCACCAACATCATTATCACTGACGCCGGATTCGGATATACCAACACACCCGTGATTGAAATCGCTCCGCCGCCGGCTGTCGCCATCTCACCCACTGTCCAATCCGTGGTACGGCTGGACTCTTCCAATCTCGCGCCCTACGACAACTATCAGATCCAGTACAAGCCTGCCCTTGGCGCGCCTTGGGCGGATTGGAGCGGCGGATTATTCATTCCGTCGGACGCTACAAACTCGCAGTATCTTTCCGTTACCAACGCCGTGGCCTTCTTTCGCATTCAACATTTGCCGTGAGTTGTCCCGCAAAAGTAACCTCTGATGAAACGATGGATCAAATTATTTTGTCTCGTTGCGCTCGCGCTAATCCCGTCGATGGCTGTCCGCGGCGCGCTAGGCAAACTCGGCGCGATGGGTGACAGTCTGACCGATGAATATTGGGACAGCGGCGTTTCGACCTACGCCTCGAACTGGGTTTCGATCCTCGTTCAGTTCCGCGCGATCAACATGGGGCCAACGGCGGCCCAAGCCGGAATGACCACCTGGGGTTCACCGCGCGATGCGGGCTACGAATATAATTGGGCGCCGAGTGGAGCGACCTCCGCCGAGCTGCTTGCCGAAGGCCAGGCAACCGGTTTGGCCGCGCAGGCCGGCTCCGATGGAGTTTCCAATGCCGTGCTGGATATCGGATCCAATGATTTCAATCCCGCCGAAACAAACGCCTACGACAACATCTACGGAGGCGCATGGACAAGCGCGCAAACCAAGGCATACGTCAATCAGATTGTTTCCAATGTGGAGACAGCCCTGGTGACGGCGAAGGCGGACGGTATTTCGGTTGTGTTAGGGAATATTCTTGACTCGGGCATAAGCCCGACGATTGACGAGTTTTACGGCAATGCGGCCGAGCGTCAACGGGTTTCAGCGGCCATCCAAAACGCCAACAGCGGATTGAAGAATCTGGCCCAGAAATATCAAGTGCCTTACATGGATTGGTACGGGTTGGGCGCGGCGGTTTTTGGATCGAACACAAGCCTTCGCTCGACGATCCTGATCGGAAATGTTTCAATTGATCTTCGCGGCATTGATCCCGGACCTCCTCACTTGGCCCCGACGAATGCTTTTGTCTCCGATGGATTCCATCCCAACACAGTGATCCAGGAACTGTTCGCCAACCTGATTCTCCAGGCGTTTAACAGCAGTCAGAATGACAACATCCCGCTTTTTTCCGAGCAGGAAATTCTCACGCAGGCCTCGATTCCCTTCGGAGAAACGAACACGCTCGAATCGGAGATTGGCCCGTATTCTAAATACGTTACCCTGCCGACGCTGCCAGAATTCACGGGGATACACTTTAGCGGTTCGAATCTGGTGTTGAGCTTTTCAACGGTTTCCAATCAAACCTACATTGTCGAGGATCGCAATGATTTGATCGCTGGTTCCTGGACGGCCTTGACGAATAACGTCGGCGGGGCGGGCGGAGTGGTGACTGTAAACGATTCTCCTCCGGCAAATCTGCCGGAACGTTTTTATCGAGTCCGTCAATTGCCGTGAACCGGTTTAGCTAGACCGAAAGGTCACTTGGAGTCTGCATCTCGGCGTATCTATCGTATCGGCCATTCCCGCCTTCCGATAGTTTCCGGCCGCACGCCCAAGCATATTCTCGGACGTGTTCAGCGCAGGAGTCGGAGTGCCGCCCGCAATCGGATTTCATACCGGGGATTGATAAAAGCGGTTTTATCAATACGACTTTCAATCCGACCAGCACTTTGAATGATGGTGGTGGCGCTATCTCCTTCGTCGGGGGCGGACTATATGGAGGTGGGTTTGCATTTCCAACAACCGTTGATGGAGGTCCGGTTAATCGCTACGACGCCGGCAGGAACGTTACGAAATTCATCAAGAGGCGCTGGGTCGGATATAAGGGGATCATCAGCCATGACACCTTGGCTACGTCAGCGAGCGCCTGGACCCCGCACAGTTGCGCCGGTTGCGCTCTCAATACGGGCCGCGTTTCTTTGACGTGGTTGCCACGGGCGCAACCGCGTCGCGCGGCTGATGAGGGAAAAGGGCCTGCGCGGACGCCAGAAAGGCCGCTATCGCGTCCAAACAACCGACAGCAATCACGACCAGCCCATCGCGCCCAATCGCCTGGCGGCGGCGCCCAAGG
>DATAUD010000035.1:0-3659 GCA_036268455.1 Verrucomicrobiia bacterium | reverse complement strand
CGTGCGATGAATTGGTCTCGCGCGGAACAGGCTTCCCGCCGCCGGTCATTCTCCACCGTGCGCCGGAGCGGGGCGAAGGCGGCTCGTCGCTCTTCAATTTTTTCAATTCCCGCTCCATCAATTGCAAATGGATGTGCAGCGCGTTGAGCGGATTGCCGATTTCGTGCGCCACGCTCGCCGCCAGCAACGTCAACGCCTGGATGCGCTCGCTCTCGATGGCTTCAAAGGTCTTTTGCCGCGCCTCGGTCGCATCGTGCAAAATCAGCGCCACGCCGGAGCTGCCAGTGGCCTCGCCGTCCAGCGGCGCCGCGTAGAGCCGTAAAAATCGCGCCCGGGGATAATGCACCTCAAACTCATGCCGCACGACATGCTGGCCGCCCGCGTTATCGAGTCGCGAAATCTTTTTCCAATCCAATTCCGGCAAAAAACCGGTTATCGACTGCCCCTCCACACTCGGTTGCAAGCCGATTAATTGAGTAACCGCCTGGTTGAAATAAATAATTTCGCCGTGTTCATCGACCACGAGAACGCCGTCTTCGATGGTGTTAAACAGCGTTTCGAGAAAGCTTCGCTCGCGGGCCAATCGCTGGACGACGGTTTGCAGGCCTTCCGTATCCAGCCGCCCAATGCGGCCGAGGACTTTGTCGAGGAAACTGGATTTGGTTGCCATGCAATAAGATCGGGCGTGAATTCAGATTTTCATCTGCGACTATTTGTGTCTTTTTGCGCAATTACGTGCAATTTTACTAGCGCCAAGTTGTCCCAATGTGAGCAAAGAGTTTTAGCAACGCAAGCGAGATCAGCGGCAACGGACAAACTGTTGCGCGCGATGGGACGGGAGTTGGCCAACGTGCACCTCGGCACGCGTGGAGCAGCGGCGCTCGTGCGAAGCGATTTGCGGCAGCGAGGTGAGAAATGGCTGCATCCTGCGACTGCGGCCATGATCGAAGCCACGCTCACGGACTGGAAGGAATGGCGGAAGTGAGGGAGAAAACAGCAAGAAAAATGGCCGGTTTCTGAGTTTCGGCTTCGCGGAACAATAAACCGCCGATAAAGCTCGCTATCGGAACTGGATGGGTTGAGCGTTGGAGGTCGGGTGTGAATTATGAAATGGATTTTTTCTTCGCGGGATACCCCGCAGTTGTTGCGATTCAAAAAGATGATGGAGCACGCTGAAATCGCCTGCGTGGTGCGCAGCGATCAACTTGAGCTGGCGATGCCTTTGGCGTCTCTGGATTCCGAGCTATGGGTATTGAACGATGAGGACCAGCCGAAGGCGAGCGGCCTCATCAAGAACTGGAGCGGGCCGGGAGAATAGCCATTCAGAAACCGAGGCTCAGTTGATAGCGCAGGACGCGGCGGCATTCGGTTTCTTCAATGGAATCCTTGTTGCGCCAGCCGTGACAGCACATTTCGCCGGCGACGCTGGCCTTGCGGGCGGCAACCGCCTGGGCGAGCACGTCGCTTAAATCAAAATCACCCCGCACGCATTCATTGTTGAGGCAGTCAAACTGGAACACAGACTTGGCGTAATCCAGATTGACCGAGTATTTGACTTCGCTACTGCGAGTGTTCCCATCGGGCGTGCAAAATGAGAGGTCCACTTTCAAGGATTTTAACCGCGGAAAAGTCGCGGAGAGGCAGGCGGAATTGGAGACTCGTTCGCTTTGCTTTTTGCGGAATTCCGCGCGGTGACTGATTCGGTTGCTCTTCATAAATTGATTTTGGAAATGATTCAGCTCCTCAGTTTAACAGATGCCATCCCAAAGTCTGTAAGAATCGCCGTTTATTTTGCGCGATGGGCGTAACTTGACACCCGCACCATTCAGTTGGTCCAGAGTTGATCCCAATGGTTTAAATCGCGGGCTTCGATGAGCGCATTGAGATGGCGCAGACCAACGACCGTCCAGAACTGTCCGGGGCGTTTGAACCGGCGTTGTCTCTGTGCGCAGGCTGATTCAACCGAACCGCTGCCGATCGGCCAACCCCGTCGGCTCAGTGCCTGATAGTTCAATCGCTGGCTATGGTTTTGAAAGTAGTTCTTCTCGCGGCGGATGACCTCAGCGGCCGGCCCTGGCCCCTCGGATAAACGACCGATCCGCTTGAGCAATCTCTTTTCCTTTCCATGCTTCAGATCATGGCACTGCTGATTCACCCAGCGCTGGCGCGCCTGTTCGTCGGTGGGATGCAATGCCTCAGCCAGCGTGTGCAGGTGCTGGCTGGCATGGTAAAAGTCCAATACTTGTTGCGCATCCTTCCACCGCTGCTCGATCAAGCGCCAGATCCACGGCGCTCCGTCGGCGACTGCCAGCCGGTGCCGGGCACGGCCCAGACCATGCCGGCAGGCTTCCCAGTTGAGTCGTTCTCCCAGTTCCACCGGTTCTCCCTCCCAGCCAATGTTGAGTTTTTCTAACAGCACCCCATCGGCATTTTGGTCCTGATGATAAAACACGCCCACCTTCTGTTCGTGCCACTCCACGCGCGGTTTTTGCGCCTTTTTCTTGCCCCAGTCCGGCCCGCGATGGCGCACCTGATAACCATCAATCATGATCACGGCCAAAGCGCTGGGTGGCCTTTTGGCGTCGATGGATGCAGGCACCGTTTTGAGCCGTTGTTGCGTTTGCTCCTCCGCCCGCGCCCCCAATCGCTGCACCAGTTCGCGCACCGTGGAGTCCTCAATGGGAATGCTCATCTTGCGGGCCAGTCGTGCCGCGCTTTCATAGGTGCCGGCCACGGTGGCAAAGTAAGCCAGCTTGTCCTCCAGTGCAGGTGACAGTTGCTGATGCGGGGAAAGTCCCCAGCGCTGGCGGATGGGAACGCCCCAACTACCGTCAGCGGGATTTTTTCCGCGCCACACGTTTAGTTGGATCAGGCCGAACGCCGTGCGCAGCTGCATCGTTTCCCGCCGCCGATGATGCGCTTTTCTTCCGTTCTGGGGGAAAAATCGCGCCCTGCGCTTCTACCTGCGCCTGGAGTTTGTCCTGTAGCCGTCGTCTCATCCATTCCCGGCCTTCGGCTTCCACTTCCAGCTCCATGTCGCGCAGTGCGTTGCGGGCGCTTGTATCCGAGTTCATGCTTTGCCTTTGGTTGTCGTTCTTGTCTCTCGGATGAGGAACCGATCTTTCCTGCCCCCATTATGGTGCGGGTGTCAAGTTACGCCCGGTGCAATAAAGATTAGATTTATTTTTTTCCCTTCGGGGTCGTTCTTCGCTATTATCTCGGCGCATATCAAATTATCTGATTCTTTTTTAATATTTTAACTATGTTGAAGCGATTGTTTAATCGTTATGGAGCAAGGCAGATTCCGGAAATTGGCGAGGGCGCCACTTTTCTTCGGAAATGGGGGTTTATTGGAATTCTGGTCGGGATTGGCGCGGGTTTGGGCGCGCTGGTTTTGACGTGGTTCATCAAGGTGATTACGAATTTTGTGCTGGGTTCGATTGTGGGATATACCCCTCCGCTTCCGGGGGGCGAAGGCGGGGGCGGGGATTATGTGTTTCACATCGCCCATCGGTGGCTGCTTCCCGTGGTGACGGGGGCGGCGGGCTTGGTGGGTGGATTTCTGACGTGGAAATTCGCGCCGACGACGGCGGGTATCGGCACGAATGCCGCTATTCGAGCGTTTCACAAGAATGAAAAGGTCAAATTTCACATCTCGA
>DATAUD010000034.1:0-27241 GCA_036268455.1 Verrucomicrobiia bacterium | reverse complement strand
CCCAAGCTCAGCGTGGTCTGATTTGACAGCGCGATTGCGCCATAGTTATTAAACGCAATGCCGTAAAGGCTGGTGGTTCCGGCTGGCGCCGGGAGGAAAATTCCCGCGTTGTCAAACTCCGGAGCGCCACCCTCATAATTGAACGCCGCCGAATTTTGAATCTGAAACGATGCCCCGGCATCGTTGGTGATGACACCCGACAAACCCAGGTTCCCTCCGCCCCAAACCACCTTCCCGCCGTTTTCCAGCGTGCGACCGAGCAGGTAAATTCCTCCGTAGCCGGTAAATCCGGCGATGTACAGGGCAGCCCCCGGCCGAATGACGGTCGAACCGGTGCCGCCCATCGTTCCCCAGGACCATACTCCTGTGCCATTCACACCCAGGATCCCGTTTCCCAACAGTTGCGGCGCTGCCGCGGACGAGCCAAACGTGAAATTATTAACTTCGACGTTGGTGTTCAACGTGATGTTAACGGAACTGGTGATCACAACATTCTCATTTGTGCTGGGAGACATGTTGGGCGTCCAGTTTGACCCGACGCTCCAATCACCGCCCGAAGGGTTGGTCCAGGTGAACAGAAAGGGCAGGAAATGGGCGAACAGGTTAAAATTGGTGGTCATCGTGACGGTGATGGAATTACTGCGCGTGAGCACATCCCCAGTCCAGGCATGAAATGGAACCGAGGCGGTGCCAATGGCAGTCAATGTGACAACCTGGCCCTTGGTGTACGCGGGTTGATTGGGAACGACTACAACTGTCCCCCCGTCGTTGAGCAGAGTGATCCGGTAAAGGACGGAATTGGGATCGGTTGGGTCAGTTCCATCGAGGAACTCCTGCAGATTATCCACGCCGTCGCCGTCAAAATCGCCTGTGGCGGTTTGATTGAGATTCCCGAAGTAGGCCATTTCCCAGGAGTCCGGCAACCCATCGCCGTTCGCGTCGATGTACAAAGACGCTGGACTGCTCGCAACCGGGCCGGCAGCGTTCGAGACAATGACCGAATACTGACTCCCATCATAGTTGGAACTGACGTTGGTGAGCAGCAGGGCGTCGCCCATGGCCCCTGAGATGGCCGTGCTGTTGGAGTACCACTGGTAGGAAACGCCGCGCGGGTCAGCCACCACCACGGAGAAGGACGCCGAGTTGCCCGGAATGACGATCTGGTTCCGGGGCTGACCGACGATTTGTGGTGGCGCTCCGACTTCGCCGGTCTGGGATTGAAGGTTGCCGGACGCATCAAAAATAAATCGGGCATTTTGAGCCTGGGTGTTTGACGCGGTGAACGAGAAAAAAAGACAAATTGCAAGGACGGCGTTTCTCATTTTAAATCGGTTGCCGACGAGGATGCCGGCACTTAAAACTCTCCGTCGGGTTGAACCGGTAGCGTGGTGAAAACCGGCGCAAGAGGTTCTCCGATTGATTCGCAAATATGGTGTTATCGCATTCACAAATAAGGCTAACGAAGCCAAAAATCAGTATCGAACCCGAAATAATCAACCGCCATTCGGTGCGCCCATCGAGCTGCGGTGGCGAAATCCACGATATCCTCGTTATAGTTATAAACCCGCAACAGCGGGCTTAATTCGTTGAAATAACTTTGTTCCTGGGCCGTAAACTGCTCCATTAAGTCCAAAGAATCGGGCTTAAACCTATCGCCCCCAAGTTGTCCCTCTTGAACCAGCCATTCTTCCAATTCTTGCCCTTGAACTACCACACCTTCGGCAATTTCAATGCCGGCATGGGATTCCACCGCGGGAACGACCGTATCCATGATTTCACTCTCCGCGTATGCACAGTCTTGAGCTATTTCCGCGCCGTGTGCGGCCACGGTTTGCGCGCCCAGCCCCAGGTCTTCAACAAACTCCGTCAATTCCTCCGGGTGCATTACTGCCATGGTGGTCAACGTAACGGTCACGGTGTTAAAACCCCATCCCGGGAGCGTCCCCGCCAACCCTTCGGCATCCACTTTCATGACGGGTTCGTTGGCGGCATAAGCGTACAAGTTCGGCCCTTCCGTCATTTCCGCGCGCGGCAGGGGATCGCGGGACAGCCAACGGCCCAGCGCGGGGTCGTAGGCGCGGTAGTGCGTGAGCGCCAGCGAGGCTTCCGAACTCCACAACATGCCGGCAAACCCAAAATCGGCGTCCGCATCGCCGCTTACCTTGGTTCGGCGGCCAAACGGGTCATACGCATAGCGGGCTCGCACATTCCCTCCGGCATCAGTCAACTCGCGAATGGAACCCAGATGGTCCCGCGTGTAATAATACGCGCCGCCGTTCGTGCCCGTCTCCAATTTTACGCCTTCGGGAAAAAACCGTTTGTTGATCACACTGCCTGATTTGTCACGTTCCTCGCAAATCTGGTCACCGCACCACACGAATCGCCGGAACGAGGTTTCGGAGCCGTTTTGAAGCTGCCGAATATAAGCGAGGCGGCTCAGGCCATCATAGGCAAACTCTGTCCGCTGGCTCCCGGCATTCACGGCGGTGAGGCGGTTTTGGCCGTCCCATTCGTTCGTGCGGGAATTAATGCCAGCGTTGGCGGCGGCGCTGATTTGATTCAGCGCGTTATAGATGGCCGTCGCCGTCGTGCCGCCCGCCTGTTCCGTCAAACGATTGCCGGACGGATCATAGCTGTATGCATAAGCGCCACTGGGCGCGCCCGAATTGGTGATTGCGGCGGAAAGAAGCTGGTTCGCGGCGTCATAACCGAAACTGAAAACGGAGGGCGGTTGCGCCCCGGCTTGCTGTGACCAGGTTGTGATCTGGCCGTGAGAGATGTCGAAGCCATAGCTGAACTGAGAAATGGGAGTAGTGCCGACGGCGTAATTAATCTGTTGGAGCACAAAATCCTGAAGATTGTTCCCATAGCTGATTGTCGCTGTCTGTCCGTTAGGATCATTTTCCGAAACCAGGCGGGACGAGCTGCCGTCATAAGCGTAGATGAAGGACCCCAACTCGTTGGATACCCCGGTGAGGCGGCCGGTGGCATCATACACTTTGGCCGTCGTTATCCCGTCGATGGACGTTTTCACGCGGCGCCCCAGTTCGTCATAAGCATAGGCGATGGTGTTATTTGTAAGGGGCCCGGCCACGCTTCCCAGGGCGCCCGCACCCAAACCCGGAGGCGCGGTTATCGGGATGTAACCATAGGTCGTGGTGCCGATCCCGTCCGTCATGGAAACGACACGGTCGTAGTTCGAATCGTATGTGTAGCTGACGTTTGGAGTCGGAGCCGTCGTGTTGCCATGGGAAATGGATAAAATTGAATCATCGAGGTTGTAGGTGTAAAAGGTGGCTTGATGTTTTTCGTCAATAATCTCCCGTGGGCGGCTGGTGGTGCTTTCGTAAGAATACTGAACCTGTGAACCGTCCAGATACTGTTTGGCGGTTCTTCGGCCTTGAACATCGGTAAGCCAGGAAGTCGTCCGGCCCATCGGATCGGTGAGGCTCTTCAAGGCTCCGCAACTGCACCACTCAAGCAGCGTCGCCCGTCCCAGCGGGTCGGTCTTCTTGGTCAATTGGCGCATGTTGTCGTACTCGAACGACGTTTTCCGTCCCGCGCGGTCGGTGACTGCGACGCAGTCCAGACGGTCGTAGCTGAACGGAGCCAAAGTGCCGTCAGGAAACGTGATGCGGGTGAGCCGGTTCAGATTGTCGTAATCATATGTCATCCGGTAACCGCTGACGTCGCTTAAGCTTCTTACCCGGCCATAAGCGTCATAAGTGGCGGCAACCACATCATTCGTCCCGGGCAACGGACCATCCGCCGCCAGGAGATAGCCGTTTGAATCATAGGTAAATGCAACCGTTTCATTTTTTGCATCGGTCATCGTCAGGATTTGCCCGCGCGCGTTGTACGAACACGTCGTCGTCTGGCCGGCGGCATCGGTCACGGAGAGTGGCAGGTGTTGGGAATTATAAATCGCTTTGACAAGCAGTTCGTTGTCCCCGGCGCGAGTCTGGCGGACTTCCAGCAGGTCAATGCCATTGGTGTCGTAAACGTAGCTGAACGTGCGCCCGAGGGGATCAACCGCGCTGATCAGGTGGCCGAACGGATTGTACCCATACGTCTCAAACTGAGTGGTGCCATCATCAAGCACCCGACCGACATGCGCCGGCAACGTGCTCGGCCCAATCTCGTAAGGCGCGGATTGGCCCGCATAATCATACCACACGCGCCCTTCCAGCGGCATCTTCACGCTTTCCAGGGCGCCCGAGGTTGAGGCCAGATTTTCTGTATGCAGGAAATGATACAAACGCGCTTTGGAATAATCGCCGTATCCCAGCGCGCAAGCCGTGCGATCCCAATAATAGCTGTCGCGATAGCGCAGGTTTGCATTGTAGGTTGACATGCCGGCAGGCACGGTGGAAAGCGGGTCCGACATGGGCTGCAAGCTGTTTGTCTGGTTATATTCCACGCGTTCCTTGCTCCCGTCGGGATAGTTGATTTCCATGGAGCGCTCATTGCCGTCGTCATGGCCCAAAAAGGTCGTGGTCCCGTACGGGGTGGTCAGCTTGTTGACTTCGTAAGTGGCAACATAATTAATGGTTGAACCACCCCCTGAGACCGGCGTTTCAAAACCGTCATAGCCGAATTGCGACGTCAAGCCAATCTCATCCGTTATTGTTGCAAGCTGCCAGCCCCAATATTCCGTTATCCGGGAGATTGGCGCGCCTTCTAATATTATTACGGTGATGCTCTCGCCGATGACTACCGGAATATAGCCGAACGTGGCGACCCGGCCAAAGGGATCAGTGACCGAAGTCAGTTTATACTGGTCGGCCGGAACGATATCGTCCTCATCAAGTATCTTGGAGGGCAGCCCGTATGCCAGCGTCGTCACCTGCCCAATGGCGTCGGTAATCGCCACCAGGCAAAAATTAGTGTCGTAGGTGAGAGTAACCGCGTTACCTTGAGGATCAATGCTCTGGGTCAGGTAGATGTTGCGCGAGGTCCCGATCGATCCATCCGGCTGGCTGAAAACCATTCTGGAGCCGTCGCCATCAAGAAGTTGATAGCTATTTGGGCCGGTACGCGTGAGCAGGTTTCTGTCATATTGCTGGTATGCGAAGGACTGGGTATTTGTGTCAAAGCCGGTGTACGTGCGCTGGCCCCCGCCGCCTACATATAAATTCACATCCGCCAGCACGTTCGTAGGATTATCCGTAATGTAGGTGAACCAATCACTCGTCCATTGCGGGCCTAGATTGCCGTAATTGAAATTCCCCGGCTGGAACATATCGCGTTGGTTGTAGCGGACTGTGAATGGCACCGGCGGCCCGACCGGCGGCTTGTAACCAACGGGTTGATCTTTGAGATTCAAATTGACGTCCATCATGTGAATTGAAGCGACGGCCATGCCAACGCCCTGGGCCTGACAAGTCCCTGCGGTGGCCAGATCGTTCTTTGCAATGTGTTGGGGATCGTTGGCCCCTGTCATGCCTTTGCCCCACACCGCAGCGCCCTCGTTTTCGTCCACGGCGCGCCAACCGACTGGCAAGGCCCCGGCCACCAGAAAGTATCCCGTGGTTTCGGCCTCCAGGGCCTCTTTCGTGGCCCACGTTTTGTTCCCGAATGTGGGGTCCTGCAATTCATACAGATTACCGACCTTCCGCACCAGGGCCGCATAATGACCCACCTTCCAATGCACTACCGACGGCACCGCGAAATCCGTGCCAGGATTGCGAAAGGCCATCTGGTAATTTAGCCCCACTTTGGCGGACAGTTCCGCCACCTGCCGCAGAGAGCAACCTTTTTGTGTCGAAGCCGATTTGAATATCTCCAAGTCGCCGGGACGGTCGTTGATATTGAGGGCGGCACGGATGCTCCGAAGCGCCAACGGTCCGCATCGAAAGGAAATCTCGGGATGGTTTTGCATGTTCCACAGCGCCTCCCGCGCTTCCACCACCCGCTCCGCGGCGGGTCCCAGCAACGGCTGCTTCTCCACCGCCTTGAGCAGCCTCGCAATCTCCTCCATGCGCCCCAACCGTGCATTCATGTAAACCAACTCCCCAAGCGCCCGGTCCACCACTGCCAGCGCATTACGGTCGCTGGCGTTCGTCGCCTGCGCCCATGCGTTGCTCCATGCATCCAGGGCCCGGGAGTAATGCGCCGTGTTATAATATTCCAGGCCCAGGTCCGTCAGCAGCGCCGCGCGCCACGGCGACTGCGGATACTCCTCCAAAAACCCTGTCAGCGCGCTGAAATCATCCGGCCCCGAACGCTTCGCGTACCCAAGCAAAGCCGCGCCCAAAGCGGAATTTTCAGCTTCAGTAGGCTTGCCTCCCACAGGCACCAATGGCTCCTGAAAGATATGCGCGCGAAAAATCTCGTCCGCGGTCGGATTCGCGGAAAATTCCAAACTCGTTTTTGGCGGCTCGATTTTCGCGACCGTCCGTTTCATCGGCGCCGGGTCCGAATATCCCGTGGAAACTATAATGAGGGCACAACCTCCCATTGCCAGTCGTTTGAGTTGCTTTGCGAAACCGGGAATCAATTCGCTTTTCAAAAAGCGCGACCGAACCAACGGCCATATTGCCGAGCCTGTCTTCATAGGTTTTTTTGCTTGGTTTTCAGGCAAAATGCCTCACTTCGGGAGGAGGCCAATTCGGCTGATTAAGCCGCCAGATTATCCCCTCATTAAAGGAAATCAAGCTGAAAACTTACAATTTCCTTACACGCAACCCGTTTGTGCAGGCAACTGGCTCCATTCCTCGCTCCTGCCTGTAAGCGCGACGATGGATTTCCGTAAATTCAGTTGAGCTTGCCGAAGTTGCGCAAAGCGGCGCAGAAAGACTCACATAAACCGATGAAGGTTTCTTCGGCCAGATTCAACTGTTTGGCGTGCCAATGAAGGATTCCCCAGGGGCGTTGCAGTTTGCGACGGCCCAGTGGAAGCGCCACAAGCGAACCTTCCTCGATTTCCTTCTGCGCCACCCAAGGCGCCAGAATGCTCACGCCCAGGCCCAGCTTCACCAACTCCTTGGTTGCCTCCATGCTGCCGGCTTCGATGACGGTGTTGAGTTCCATTTGCTCATGGCGAAAATACTCCTCGATCAACCGGAACGTGATGCTTCGTTTGCTGTAAAGAATATAATTTTGCCGCGGGATGGCGGGCCGCTCAATACGTCCGTCGCTGGCCCACGGATGAATGGGGGACATAATAAACTGCAAGTCGTCCGTGAAGAGTGAATGGAATTTGAGTTGCGGTTCCCTTTGGACTTCAAGAGAGAGCGCCAGATCAATTCGGTGGCCCAGAAGCGCGGCCACCAATTCCGGCGTATCTCCCGGCATAAGCGTAATGATGTGACCGGGAAAACTCTCTTTAAATTCGCGCAAGACCGGCGGAATGAGAAGCTGGCAGGCTGTGGTGCTCGCGCCCAACCTCAGACGCCCGTGTCCCCACTTGCCCAATTGCGCCAGCGATTCGCGCGCCGCATCCATCTCATTCAATATTCGCGTGGCATACTGTAACAGTTGTTCACCCGCCTGCGTTAGGATGACTTTTTTGCCCAATCTGTCCAAAAGACGGCATCCGGTATCGTTTTCCAACGCCTTCATGGAGTAGCTCACGCCTGATTGGGTCAGGTGCAACTCGCGGGCGGTGTGCGTAAAGCTGCCCGTTCGAGCCAATACACAAAACGTCCGCAATTGCCGGCTGTCGAGGGGAGTTTTCATTTATGAGCGGTACTCATCGTTTCCATCAAAACAACAAGTAGCATTTATTGCGCCAGCACGGCCTTATGGCACGACTGCGGCTTAAGGAACAGACGGCGGCTGAGAACCGCCTTTAGGTGAACAAAAAAATGCAGTCTGCCAACAAAGCCGCGTCGCGCAAGGAGTTGCGGCTGGGCTTCGTCCCGCTGGCCGATTGCGCCCCGTTGGTGATGGCGCATGAGCTTGGACTGTTTCGCAATTACGGCTTGCGCGTTCGGCTGTATCGGGAATTGGGCTGGGCCAGTATTCGCGATAAAATCATTCACGGCGATCTGGAGGCCGCTCATGCGCTGGCCGCTATGCCGCTCGCGGCAACACTGGGACTCGGTTCGGTTCGCTGTGATTGTCTGACCGGCCTGGTGCTCAATCTACACGGCAACGCCATCACGCTTTCGCATGACTTGTGGCAACGGGGCGTGCGGGACGGGAATTCTTTGCGCGAAGAAATCGCCCGGTCGCGCCGTGAAAAAACGCTCACTTTTGGCGCGGTTTTTTCATTCTCGTCGCACCGCCACCTATTGCGAAAGTGGCTTTCCGCCGCGGGACTCAATCCTGATTGCGACGTGCGCATCGTAATCGTCCCTCCGCCACAAATGCTGGCCAATCTCAAGTCCGGCAACTTGGATGGCTTTTGCGTGGGGGAACCATGGAACTCGGCGGCGGTGCAAATGCGCGCCGGTTGGTGCCCGGCGGTGAGCGCGGAATTGGATCCCGGCCACCCGGAAAAGGTTTTGATGGTGCGGCAAGAATTCGCGGAAACGCGCGAGGAGGAACATCTGGCGTTGCTGGCCGCGTTGTTGGATGCCTGTGAATACTGCGCCGCCCCGGAGAATCACGAAGAAATCATCACCACTCTGGCTCGCCCCGAATATGTGGATGCCTCGGCGGCCGTATTGCGGCGCGGCTTCAGTGGCCCATTTGATTTTGGCGCAGGCAATGCGCGACCCGTCCGGGATTTTTGCGTCTTCCACGGGCACGATGCCAATGAACCATCCGGCGACAAGGCGGCGCGGGTTTTTGAGCTGGTGCGCGACAGCGGGCTGTGCCCGGACCCGTTCGCGATGACTTTTGCCTTGGGGCGCCGTGTTTATCGCCAGGACATTTACGAAAGGGCCGTCCGCCGCCGCGCCGCTAAATTGCAGGATACTGAACCCGCTCACCCAAAATATTCATGTACTACGTTAAACCCGATGAAGTTGTAAAAACCATGGTCGTCTCGGGCGATAGCAAGGTTGGACCGTCCACCAAAGAGAGTTCCGAGAAAAACGAATCCTTTTGGCAGGCTGGCCATTGGCCGACTCTGCTGGCTGCTTTTCTATATTTTGATTTTTCCTTCATGGTATGGACGGTCCTCGGTCCGTTGGGTGCGCAGATCGGAGAATCACTTCACCTTTCCGTCGAACAAAAGGGCCTGATGGTTGCCGTCCCAATCCTATCTGGCGCGTTGCTCCGAATTGTCCTGGGGTTGGCGGTGGATCACTTTGGCGCGAAAGCTACTGGCATCGCGGCGCAAGCAGTCGTTATTTCCGGGTTGCTTTGGGCCTGGCTCGCGGGGTTGGCGAATTTTGAGGCAACTCTGCTTATTGGTACTGTGCTGGGATTTGCGGGGGCGAGTTTCGCTGTTGCGCTCCCGCAGGCTGGGCGCTGGTACCCGCCACATCTCCAAGGAGTCGTGATGGGTCTGACGGGAGCGGGTAATATCGGAACAGTCATCGACGCATTCCTGGCCCCGCGCATTGCAGCCGCGCATGGGTGGCGGGTTGTCTTTGGTCTGATGCTTATTCCCGCGGTTTTTGTCCTCGTGGTTTATGCGCTCGTTTCCAAAGAAGCGCCGGGGGAAGTGAAACGGAAGAAGCTGTCGGATTACTTCGCGTTGTTAAAGGAAAAGGACGCGCACTGGTTTTGTTTCTACTACACCATCTCCTTTGGCGGCTTCGTCGGGCTTGCCAGTTCCTATGTGCTCTATTTTAAGAGTGAGTTTCACCTGACGGCGGTTCACGCCGGCGATCTGGCTGCTCTTTGCACCGCTGTTGGCGCGTTGGTCCGGCCGGTTGGAGGCGCGCTGGCGGACCGCCTGGGTGGCATCCGTGCTCTCTACCGCTTCTACACTCTGGCTGGCTGCGCGTTATTGGCGACCGCCTTTGGGGCGCACCTCTATTTTAACGTCATTGCTCTCTGCATCGCTTCCGGCGCTCTCGGAATGGCGAACGGCTCGGTTTTTCAGCTCTTACCGCAGCGATTCAGAAAGGAACTCGGCGTCATGACCGGATTGGTCGGCTGTGGCGGAGGTGTAGGCGGATTTTATTTGGCCAGTTCGCTTGGCTTCTCCAAAGGGCTGACCGGTTCCTATCTTACAGGCTTCCTGATTTTTTCTGTCCTTTGCTTTGCCGCCCTGGCCGGACTCGGCCTGGTGAAAACCCGCTGGCGCACAACTTGGGGCGCGTTGGCGCAGGCGCGCATCTAACTCACAAACGCACTAACTGATACAAACCCATAAATGAGAAACATACCCAAACCTGTAAAAACGCTGGCCGCCGGAGCGATGCTTCTTGTTCTCGGCGCCTCAACATTCGCGCAATCATTACCCTTCTCAAAAGCAGGAACCGGACAGCCCGCATTGCCGCCTCCCTCCGAAGCGGTGCCGGCGAACACTGCGGCTTCGGCCACAAACCAAAATGCCATCGAGAAATTTTTTGACGGGAAAATTCCCGAGGCGCTGGCCAATGGGAAATTCGATTTGGATGTGAGAGCGCGGGTGGAGGATGCAAATGAGAGCGGAATCCCATCAGTTAAGAAAGCCTCGGTGGCGCCGACCATTCGCACACGCTTGGGCTATACCACGGCGTCCCTCTATGGCTTTCAGGCGGGAGTGCAAGGGCAAAATACCAGCGCCATCGGCTCCGATGGCAATTACAACGCTGCCGGTTCCAATGGCAAAGGCTACAAGCCCGTCATCGCGGATCCGCCGATGACAGATCTGGATCAGGCCTGGCTGAAATACGCCTACACAAATATGTTTGATGTGTCCGGCGGACGCCAGCGCCTTAACCTGGACAACCAGCGTTTCGTCGGCAATGTGGATTGGCGGCAGAATATTCAGACATTTGACTCCGCCACGGCGCATGTCCAGCCGATAGACCATCTGGACCTGACCTACGATTACATCTGGGACGCATATCGCGTCTATGGCAATGTGTCGGGCCTGCCCGCCGCCAATACTGATTATGATTCCGACTCGCATTTGGTCAACGTTGACTACTCAGGTTGGAAGTATGGCCGGTTCGTGTGCTATGCCTACCTTTTAGATTTGAATAACGACGCGGGCGCGAATAATTCCTGCGCAACTTACGGCGGCTACCTTGCGGGCAACGCGCCACTCATGGACAAGCTCTCCGTTGATTACCGCGGGGAGTATGCGTGGCAGGAAAATTACGGCGACAGCAAACTCCGGTACAACGCGAACTATGCGAATCTGGAAGCGGGAGCGAATTACCAACCGTTTGCCGCCGGCGCCGGATGGGAGGACCTCGGAAGCGGCCTAAACACAGGCGCGGGGGGAGGACGCGCCGCGTTTCGCACGCCGCTTGACACAGCGCATTCCTTCAATGGTTGGGCCGAGATGTTTCTGAGCGCGCCCGCGGAGGGACTGCACGATCTCTACGGCTACGTCCAAGTGACGCTCCCGGCGGAAATTCCGCTGCGCTTTGTCTATCACAAATTCGATTCCGATTCCGGCTCTGGCGATTACGGCCAGGAATTCGATCTCGTGGTTACCAGGAAATTTGGCAAGCATTGGCAGGCCCTGCTTGAGTACGCCTATTACGACGGGGCCAATGCGGCCCCTCCAGCTATCACAGTCGCCCATGTGAACATGGAACGAATTTGGGCGCAATTTGAGTTCATGTTTTGATGCGACACATCACTCCCGGATTATAAGATGAATACCTGTAAAGAAAAACTAGTCGTGGTCGGCAATGGCATGGCTGGCGCCCGTGTGGTCGAAGAAATCTTGAAACGCGCGCCGGGACGATTCGAGATCACCATGTTCGGGGCCGAGCCTTACGGCAATTACAATCGCATCCTGTTGAGCAACGTCCTCAATGGCAGCCAGGCCGCCGCGGAAATTTTCATGAATCCCCTGGCTTGGTACTCTCGCAACAGCATTCGCCTCCACGCCGGCGTCAAAGCGACGTTCATTGATCGCCGCCGTAAAATGGTCATCGGCACGCCCCTGAAAAAGGAAGCGGCCGCCTATGCCTTGGACGCCGCGATGGCGGACGCGGCGCATATGGAAGAGCCTTACGATCATGTTATCATTGCCACCGGGTCGCGTCCGTTCGTACCGCCGATGGACGGTTTTGGCGTGCCGGGTACTTTTCTGTTCCGGACGCTCGATGATTGCGATCAAATCGCCAGCTACGCGAAAACCCGGAAAAAGGCGGCGGTTATTGGCGGGGGCTTGCTCGGTTTGGAAGCCGCGCGCGGTCTGATGACGCATGGCGTCGAAGTCACTGTTTTGGAGGCCGCGCCGCAACTGATGATCGCCCAGCTTGATTCCGAAGCGGGGCACATGCTCCAGCACACTATCGAAGGCATGAGTATCAAGGTGCGATGCAATACGATTACCACCAGGATCGCTACGAACAACGGTTCGATTACCCATCTGGAATTCAAGGATGGCTCCCGGCTTGAAACCGATATGGTGGTTGTCAGCGCCGGTATTCGGCCTATCACCGAAATCGCCGCGGCCAGCGGGTTGACAGTCAACAAGGGTATTGTTTGCGATGATCAAATGCGCACCAGCGAACCCCGGGTCTTCGCGGTGGGCGAATGCGTGGAACATCGCGGGAAACTTTACGGATTGGTTGAACCGATTTGGGACCAGGCCAAAACCTTGGCTGATGTCATAACAGGGTTCAACCCACAGGCGGGTTATCTCGGCTCGAAACTCGGCACAAAACTTAAAGTCATGGGAGTGGAACTCGCCTCGATGGGAGAAACCAAACCTTCCTTGCCCGACGACGAAGTCGTTGTTTATCGGGAGCCGTCGCGAGGAGTCTATAAGAAGCTTATCGTTCGCGACAACAAGTTGGCCGGCGCAATTCTTTTGGGCGAGACCGACATGGCGGGCGTCCTGATGCAGATGTTCATGTCCGGCGCGGCGATTTCATCGCGACGCGCGGACCTGCTTTTCGGCAGTTCCACGGGCGCGCCGGTACTGAGCGTGTTCGACCTTCCCGACCACGCGCAAATCTGCAATTGCAACGGCGTCAGCAAAGGCCAGATCAAGGAAGCCATCATGATCGGCAAGTGCCACTCCGTCTCGAAAATTGGCGGATGCACCAAAGCCGGCCTGGGCTGCGGCTCGTGCAAGACGCTGATCGCGCAATTGCTCGAAGCTTACGCCGGAGTTTCTGGCGAGGACCCCAGCGAAAATTATTACGTTCCAGGCGTCCCGTTGGAAAAATCCCAACTCGTCGCCGAAATCAAAACGCGCGACCTCAAGTCCGTCAGCGCGGTTTTCCGCGAACTGGCCGGAGGAAAGGAAGACCCCGCCAGCAAGGTCGGTCTGGCTTCTCTTCTCAAGACGCTGTGGCCCGGCGAATACAACGACGAACGCGACGCCCGATTCATCAACGACCGCGTCCACGCCAATATCCAGAGAGACGGCACCTTTTCAGTCGTGCCGCGCATCTACGGCGGAGTTACTTCGCCCGCGGAATTACGACGCATTGCGGAAGTCGCCGAGAAATATGATGTCCCGATGGTCAAGATCACTGGAGGCCAGCGGCTGGATTTGCTTGGCGTCAAAAAGGAGGACCTGCCGAAAATCTGGACGGATCTCGGAATTCCCAGCGGTCACGCTTACACGAAAGCATTTCGCACCTGCAAGAGCTGTGTCGGCACTGATTTTTGCCGCTACGGCGTGGGCGATTCCATCGGACTGGCGCAGAAGATTGAGCGCCGTTATCAGGGAGTCGAATCACCGCACAAGATGAAGCTGGCCACGGCTGGCTGCCCCCGCAACTGTTCCGAGGCTTACGTCAAAGACCTTGGCGCGGTCGCCATCGAGGGCGGACTGTGGGAAATCTATATTGGCGGGGCGGCGGGCGGGACTGTGCGCAAAGGTGATCTTCTCTGCACAGTCAAGACCCACGACGAGGTGCTCCTCTACATGGGCCGCTTTATGCAATACTATCGCGAGCACGGCAAATACCTTGAACGAAGCTACGGCTTTGTCGAACGCCTCGGCATCGAATTCCTCCGGGAAATTCTCGTTGAAGACAGCGAAGGCGTCTGCGCCCGCCTCGACTCTGAAATCCAAAAAGCCGTGGACGCCTACAAAGACCCGTGGAAGGAAGCCAAAATGCCCGCGTATCCTGGGCAATTCAGCGGACCGGAACTGGCGCGCGTCCTCGAAACAGCGGAAAACAACGGCTGATTTTTATGAACACAACATCACAAAACGTCAATTTGGGCAGTGTCGAAAAAATCCCAATGGGCCAGGGCCGGTGCTACATTGTGGATGGCGAAGAAATCGCGGTCTTTCGGCAACGAGACGGACGCCTCTTTGCCACTCAAAATCGCTGCCCACATCGCCAGGGTCCGCTCTCTGAAGGCATCTGTGGAGCGGGTAAAATCATCTGTCCGCTCCATTCCCATAAGTTTGACCTTGCCACAGGTCAGGGAGCGGAAGCCCACGAGTGCATAAAAGTTTATCACGTCACCGAAAATAATGGCGACGTGATTCTCCACGAATGCTAACCGCAGAACAGCCAGAAACTCTGGTGGACGCGCTATTGGCCGAGCAGCGGACGCTGACCGCGGTGGAAAAATTCAGCCAGCTTCACCAGCGACACCAAGGCCCGCTGCTTGAGACGCATTACCGCAACCTCATCCCTCTCAGCGCGCCCCGGCCCGGCGAGCAATACGCCTTTGAAGTCGATCTCGACAAATGTTCCGGTTGCAAGGCTTGCGTGAGCGCGTGTCACTCCCTAAACGGACTCGACGACGGTGAAACGTGGCGCGAAGTCGGCGCGCTTTTTGGCGAGCGACTGGTGCGGAAGCCCGAGGGTGGCAACCGCGTCGTCCCGATCCAGCAAACCGTCACCACGGCCTGCCATCACTGTATCGATCCCGCCTGTTTGGAGGGCTGTCCTGTGCTGGCCTACGACAAAGACCCGGTCACCGGCATCGTTCGCCATCTTGGCGACCAGTGCATCGGTTGCGGTTATTGCGTAATGAAGTGCCCTTATGAAGTGCCAAAATTTTCGGCCAAACGCGGCATCGTGCGCAAATGCGATATGTGCCATGACCGTCTCGCCGTGGGCGAAGCGCCGGCATGCGTCCAAGCCTGCCCGAGCGAAGCCATCCGCATCACACTTACTCAGAAAAATGCGGTAAAAATCAGACTTTCCGTCAAGGAAAACGTCTGGCTGCACGATTCTCCCCAACCCGATTATACGTTTCCAACCACCCGATACATTTCCACGAAGCCCGATGCTGACCTCCGCTCCCCCGATCATTTCTCCCCCCGGCCAGCGCCTGCGCATTGGCCGCTGATTTTGATGCTAATTCTCACCCAAGCGGGCATCGGCGGCTCGGTCGTTTCTTCGCCGAATAAACAACGTGTTTTCGCGTTGGCGCTTTTCATTGCAGGCATTGTCGCCAGTGCCTTCCATCTTGGTCAGCCGGCGAAAGCCTGGCGCGCGTGGCTAGGTTGGCGAACGAGTTGGTTGAGCCGGGAAGTGGTGGCGCTCTCCGCTTTCGGCGCTGTCGCCGGCCTGGCCTTGGCGGCACATATCTCGATCTTGTGGCTGGCGATAATCGGTATGGCGGCATTGATCGCGCAAACCATGGTTTATGCCGACACCCGCCGCGATTTCTGGCGGATCGGCTCAACATTTCCCCGCTTTTTGGGCACAGCAGCCGTGCTCGGGCTTGCGCTGAATCTTTGTTTTGCGCGTAACACAACCAACGCCTTCGCACTTTCATTCGTCACGCTCTGCAAGCTGGCCGCTGAAATCGCCGTTCTCAAACACGCCGATTCCGACGACGACCACTGGACACAACTCCGCCGCGCAGCCGCGCTCCAACGAGGACAGCTTCGCCTGGTCCTTTCGGCGCGTTTGCTATTTGCCATTTCGGGTGGGGTGCTCATTCCGTTTTCCCTTGCCGTAAGAGCGGTGGCGCCGGACATGGCCATGCTTGGCTGCGCACTCTGTTTCGGAGGCGAATTGCTGGAGCGGTATTTGTTCTTCGTGTCGGTCGCGCCCGATAAAATGCCCGGTAACACATGAAGGCGCGCCGCGCCAACTCGTTGTTGCGCCAATGGGCTGGCCCGATGACGACCGACCTCGTTCGCTCGCCGGGCGAATTTGGTCTGGGTCAAGTGCCCGCGCGGCTGAAACCCGACGCCACCACGAGCATGGTCTGTGGCTTTTGTTCCACTGGATGCGGGCTGAATATTCATCTGCGCGACGGTCAGGCTGTTAACCTCACTCCCGATCCTATTCACCCGGTCAATCTCGGCATGGCTTGTCCAAAAGGATGGGAAGCGCTTACGCCGCTTTCGGCGTCCGACCGTGGCGCTACCCCTTTGTTGCGCGACGCGACAGGCCAGTGGCGGCAAGTGGGTTGGCACCCGGCGATGGCGGAATTTTGCGCCCGCATGAAAGACGTGCAAGCAAGGCACGGCCCCCACAGCATCGCCTTCCTTGGAACCGGCCAGATTTGCACGGAAGAAATGGCTCTGTTGGGATGCCTTTTTAGATTCGGCATGGGAGGTTTTCATTGCGATAGCAACACCCGCCAATGCATGGCCACGGCACATGTCGCCTATAAACAATCGTTCGGCTTTGACGCGCCGCCGTTCACCTACGCGGACTTTGAGGAGAGCGACGTGCTGGTGTTTGTGGGCGCAAACCCGTGCATTGCGCATCCAATTATGTGGCAGCGCGTGATGCGCAACCAGCACCGTCCCGAAATCATCGTGGTGGACCCACGCCTCACGGAGACCGCGATGGCCGCGACCCAGCATTACGCTCTCCGGCCCAAGAGCGATTTGACGTTGCTCTACGGCGTTGCCCACCGACTGTTGGCGCTTGACGCGATAAATCGTTCTTTTGTGGATGCCCACACCTCGCATTTCGATGAATTCGCCCGTTTTTTGGAACGGTTCACGCCTGAACTTGTCTGCGCCGAGTCGGGATTGACACGTGATCAACTGGATCGATTGGCGGGCACGATTGCCAAAGGCAAACGCGTTTCGTTCTGGTGGACGATGGGCGTCAACCAAGGACATGAGGCCACACGCACCGCGCAGGCGGTCATCAATCTCGCGCTGATGACCGGCAACATCGGCCGGCCTGGCACTGGCGCCAATAGCATTACGGGCCAATGCAACGCGATGGGTTCACGTCTCTACTCGAACATCACCAGCCTCATCGGCGGGCACGATTTTGGCAACCCAGTGCATCGCGCAAAAGTAAGCGCCGTGCTGGGCGTCGCGGAGGAACTGATGCCGACCGAACAGTGTTGGGCCTACGATCAGATTGTGGAAGGCATTGCCGACGGCAAAATTCGCGCGCTCTGGGTCATCGCCACCAACGGTTCGCATTCCTGGATTCACCAAAACAAATTCAACGATCTACTGGCCAAATTGGAGTTTCTTGTCGTGCAGGACATGTATCCGAGCACGGAGACCGCGCAACGCGCTCATCTGTTTCTCCCTGCTGCCGGGTGGGGTGAAAAGGAGGGCACTCTGATCAACTCCGAACGCCGCATCGGGCTGATAAAAAAAGTGAGGCGCGCGCCGGGATTGGCGCTGGCCGATTTCCACATTTTCCGATTGATTGCCGAGTATTGGGGCTGCGGAAAAATGTTTGAAAAATGGCGCGCTCCCGAAGCAGTTTTTCAGGTGTTGAAGGAACTTTCTCGCGGGCAGCCTTGCGACATCACGGGCATCCGCGATTATCGCATGATTGACGAATGTGGAGGCATCCAGTGGCCGTGGGCGGAAGCCTCTGGTCAAGACATCCCTCCGGCCGAGCGGCGCTTGTTTGGGGACGGATTTTTCCACACGCAGGATCAGCGGGCAAAATTCTTCTTCGACACGCCACGTCCTCTAATCGAGCCAACGAACGCCGAATTTCCTTTTGTCCTGCTGACGGGTCGCGGCACCTCGGCTCAATGGCACACGGGCTCGCGGACCAACAAGAGCGATGTGTTGCGCGCGCTGTCCCCCGCCCACTGTTATGTTGAGATAAATCCGAAGGACGCCGCGCGCCTTGACCTCAAGCCTGGCGCCACGGTGCGGGTTCGGTCGCGCCGCGCCAGCCTGGTGGCGGTGGCATTTGTCACCCCCACCGTCCAGCCGGGGCAGGTATTCATCCCGATGCACTACGCGGAAGTCAACCGATTGACTCATCCAAGCTTTGACCCGCATTCGCGCCAGCCAAATTACAAGCATTGCGCAGTGACGCTGGAAAAACCCGATGGAAAAATCGCCCAGAATGCCGCCCCAAGGCAAATACCATCATTATGACCGCGACTCAAATCGAAAGGTCGCCACTCATCGTTTTGGACGATACGCGGCGCGGGAATTTCGGGTAAAGTGTGATAGAGATTTTAAATTTGATCGTGAAAATAAAGCAAAATGCAAGCACCAGCGGCAGAAAGACTTGCGTCGCGGCGGTTATGGGCGTCACGCTGGCCGTTTGGTTTGCGCTCGGCTCAGTGTCGTTTGCGGATCCGTCGGGGCCTGTTAGCTGGCCGGGATTTACAACGCCCACTCAAGGAACGCTGGTCACAGGGGGTGGATGGGGACGAATGACGCGGTTGACTAATGGGAACTGGCTTTGCGTTTCGACAACATATCCTCGGGGGGAAAATTCGTTTCTGGAGATTTACACCAGCTCGGACGGCGCGAAGACCTGGAAATACGTTTCCGATGTGGTGGAGTCCGGGCGGGTGTTGGACAACGGCGAGTTAATCACGCTAACCAATGGCACGGTGCTGCTGACGATG
Source organism: Verrucomicrobiia bacterium (assembly GCA_036268455.1). Taxonomy (GTDB): domain Bacteria; phylum Verrucomicrobiota; class Verrucomicrobiia; order Limisphaerales; family Palsa-1400; genus DATAUD01. Next base: position 8,494 of record DATAUD010000034.1, on the reverse strand, counting down.
CGTTCGCTCATTCTTAGCAATTCCTATCACCTTCCGGTTTATCAAAGCACGAATAACGGCCAAACGTGGACTTATTTAAGCAACATCGATTCAAACGAAGGCACCCATATAGGCGGACTGTGGGAGCCGAAGTTTTATTTGTTGCAAAATGGAGTGCTGGCGGCGTTCTACTCGAATGAATCTCACCCTGGATACAGCCAAATGATCTCGGAACGAATTTCCACCGATAACGGCGCATCGTGGGGGAACGAAATCTGGGCTGTCGCGCAGGCTGGCGGCGGCGGTCTCCGGCCCGGCATGCCACAAATATGCCAAATGGCGACGGGCAATTACATCATGGTCTATGAGATCGTTGGCATCGGCAATGCGGATGTTTACTACAACATCTCCAGCAACGGAATGAATTGGCCTTCGACGCTCGGCACGCACATTCCCTGCCAGCACGCCGGGCCGTTTATCACGGCGTTGCCGGATGGACGGCTGCTTGTCAATTCCTCGGAAAATCAAGTGTCCTTCAGCGACGATTTTGGGGCGACATGGCAGAAAATCGACCCGCCTCCGTGGAATTTTGGGTTCTTTTTGGATTGGGGCGCTCTTTACCTTGTTCAATCAAATCAAGTGGCCGCGTGGGCGACAACCAACGGCCTGTGGTCCACGTTTGGGACTCTTTCGCCGCCGATTGTCTGGCCGCGCCAGTATGCCGCGGATTTTAGTTCCGGAACGGATTCTAACTGGACACGCTACGGAGGCAATTTTGCCATTGCGAACGATACCTACTGGTTGAACGACACGAACACCTATGGCAAAGCGCTGACGGGTGATGAATTCTGGTCTGATGGCGTGCTGCAAGCCGATGTCATGGTGTCCACGCTTGGCAACGCGGGGCTTATCTTTCGCGCGACTAATCCCGACTACACTGGACCGGACGACGGTTTTGATTATTACGTCGGCCTGGACACTGGCGGATTTGTTATTTTGGGAATCCAGAGCAACTCCTGGACGGCGCTTGCCAATACTCCCATTTCGATCACCACCAATAGCTGGCATCATCTCACGATAAACCTTCAAGGAAGCAACATTACAATTTATGTGGACACGACCAACAAACCGGCCATTAGCTATACTGATCGGACGTTCACGCGGGGCCAGATTGGAGTGCGGGCTTTCGAATGCAACGCTGCGTTTAAGAACGTGACGTTCAGCAACGCCTCGATCCCCAAGCTCACCCTCCGGCCACTCAGCAGTCAATTCGAGTTTTCGTGGCCCCAAACTTCACATTATCTTTTGCTTCAATGTACCGCGAACCTGGCGCTGCCTTGGATGGCGGTGACGAACATGCCCAACTTGCTGGCGGGCATTTGGACGGTATTTGTTCCCCAAACTCCTTTTGCCAGCCGGACGTTCTGGCGGGTGAGCGAATAACAAAACTACTGGTCCAGCGTATTTATCCACGCGGGATTACTCTGCCAATAGCCGTATTCAAAATGCGGGTTGTAGTCATTGTTCCAGTGCGCCCGCCATGTCCCGTTGTTGGGGCTCCGCACGTCGTTTCGCCTCGGTGATTCGACGTGCCCGTCGCAAAACATAACATCGGTGTGATAGTCGTGGCGGTTGGATGGACAGGCGGAATGTCCAGTCGCGGCATCCACATCCGCCGGTTCGGTATTGGCGTTGAAACTGGGCTCCTCGGATTTGGGAACGGACGGGACGTCGCAGACCCAAATCATGTTGGCTGGGCTCCTAACGTCACTGTCCTTGATCGGCCCCTGATAAAACTGGCCATCGACATCTCCGCCCAGCCCAAGCTGCGGGGTGGTGATCGCCTCCGCCCCGTCTTGAAAGTGGATGCCCCAATCATTGTAGCCGTAGGAAAAATAGGAAACCGCGGTGACCCCCCAAGGGTCATAGACGCCGCCCGGGCCATTGCCGCCGAGGGAGGTATTCATATTGGTGTCCCAGTCGGTATAGGGTTGCGCGGCGGGGCAACTGAAGGCTTTGCGGTTGTTGCCCATCAAATTGAACAGGCGCGGGATCCAAACGTAGTAGTACTTCGTTGAGCCGCCGGAGGGCGTGGAGAGGTCGCCTGAGTATTGGTGAAAATCCCCGATATACATGACGCCGGCGATGCCCATTTCCCTTTCATTATTGATACAGGAAGTTTGTTTGGCGGCGTCTTTCGCTTTGGACAGGGCCGGAAGAAGCAGGGAGGCAAGGATCGCGATGATGGCGATGACCACCAATAATTCAATCAAAGTGAAGGCGCAACGTCCGCACGAAACCACGCCCGGCGGAAGCTCAGTTTTCGAGGCGGCGGATAAGTGTCGCATGTTTCGCATTCGAGGTTCTTAGGCTGATATTGCTCCACCCGGCGGCGCTCCTCAATCGTCCAAAGCGATGAGGAATTTTCGGCCGGTCAGCAAAACGCCTTCTCATCTGTATGGACGATATGCGTTCAAAAGCCGGCCCGGTAGGATTCCTGCCTAACGTTCCCATAACGAAACTATGAAATTCAGAAATTTTATACATTCTGCCCCGTGTCACATCATATCTGCCAACACACAAAACCAACGAATAGAGGCTACTATATGAAACGCAACCTATTGACTGTCCCGCTGCTTTCCACCTTAACCGCCGGGATCCTCACCTGGCCCTCCGGCGCTTTTGCGCAGGCGGTGATCCACCGTTACAGCTTCACCGAATCCGCCACCACCACCGCGCCCGGCTCGGCGACAACGATTACTGATTCCGGGGGCAGCGCGAACGGGACTTTTTATGGGGTGGGCACCTTTACAGGGAGCGAGCTCACCCTGCCGGGTATTTTCTACCCGAATACCGACGGCACGCATAACACGAACACAACCGGATTTGTGCAATTGCCTGCCGAGATGATTTCGAGTTTGCCGACCAACGGCGCCACTTTCGAGTTTTGGATCAACTGGCAAGGCGGCCCGATCTGGCAGGAGTTTATGTCCTTCGGCGAGGCCGCTCAACCCGGGCTGCAACTCGGCGGCGGCCATTACTTGATGCTCTGCCCCGAAGACAACAGTTCCCTGCTCCATGCGGAGTGGTTTGGTGTGAACGGCGCGGTGGTTTTGACGGCGCCGGAGTTGCCCTCGGGCGTCACAAGCCATGTGGTGCTCACCCACGACCAAATTCATCAAAAGGATTATCTCTACGTTAACGGCGAAGTTGTCGCCAGCGCTTCCACTACGGCTACGTTCGCCGAGCTTTCGCCAGACCCCGACGAATGGCTCGGCTGCGACGAATGGCAGGACCCGTGCTTCAACGGCAGTTACGAGGAATTCCGCATTTGGAATGGCCCGTTGACTGCCGCGCAAGTGCAGGCCAGCTATGAATCAGGCCCGACCAACGCCAGCATTAATACGGGCTCCCTGGTGTCAATCCAGATCTCCACTCCAACCAATACGACAATCGGAGCCATCATAGCGCCGAATGTTCTTGGCACGTACGCGTTGCTGACCAACAGCGCCAACATCACGGGGACGGCGGGCATCACCTATTCCTCCGGCAATACGAACGTGATCACGGTTGGCACGGACGGCAATTTTCACGCGGTGGGAGCGGGGACTGTCACCCTTCAGGCAAACTACCAATCCCTGAGCGCTTCGATATCGGTGACCGTCGCCCAGCCTATCATTGCGTTGCAGCACCGTTACAGTTTCAACGGACCGGTCGGAAGCACAACGATTACCGACTCGGTTGGCACTTTAACCGGAACGCTGGTCAATGGCACCTCGACAGCGTCGCTTAACGGCGCCGGCCAGTTGATCCTGGACGGAAACGAGAGTTCGGCCTACGTCTCATTGCCTTCGGGCATTCTTCCCAATCTGACGAACGCGACGTTCGAGATCTGGGCCGAGTATAACGGCAACGCCACATGGGCGGAACTTATCTCCCTCGGGACGAATAACGGCCTTGTGGGCGAGGACTACATGGCGCTCATCCCTGAAAACGGCGCCACTGGCACGCTGCGCTGGGGCATCAACGAGGGCGGCGAAGTGGATGTTGACGGGCCCGCGGAAATGCCAGTCGGCACGATTTCTAACCCTTCACCGGTGGACACCAACACAGTTCCCGGCGGCGAAGTCAGCATTGCCGTCAGCTACAACTACGATGCGGGACTCGCTTCACTTTATGTGAACGGACTCAAAGTAGCCTCCGGCCCGGAAACCAAGCCGCTCTATACCATCCAGGATGTCGATAATTATCTTGGGCAATCGCAGTTCTACGGATCAGGCGACCCATATTTTCCGGGCGCAATCGATGAATTCCGAATCCTCTCGGGGGCCGAAACAGAGTTGCAAATCGCCGTGGATAATGCCGCCGGGCCGAACAACATTGTCACCAATCCGGGAGCGCTGGTATCAATATCGCTGGTCGGCTCGAACACTGTGGACGCCCACGGAGCGGGCGTTCCCATTTCTGTGGTTGCGAATTTTGCCAATATCACCAATGTGAATATTTCAAGCGTGCCGACGGTCACAATAGCAAGCAGCGCCCCGGGTGTGGCGACAGTCGTCAACGGCGTCGTTGTTCCTCAAAATATCGGACTCGCGACAATTACGGCGACGTACAACGGTTTGTCGGCGAACCTGCCGGTGACTGTTTTCGATACTAACGCATATCCGACGCTGCTGCATCGCTGGAACTTTCACGATCCCGCGAACAGTACCACAATCAATGATTCAGTCGGGACAATCGATGGGACGGTCGAAGGCGCGGCGGTCCTGACGGGGACCGAACTCGTGATGCCGAGTCCAAACCCCGTGTCGGCTTCCAGTGGTTTGCCTACCGCCAGCAGCGGCTGGGTTGATTTTTCCGCCGGCGAGGGTCTGGTCAGCAGCTTGCCCAACGAAGCCAGTTTTGAGATCTGGGTGGTTTGGACTGGCGGTCCGGTTTGGCAGGAGATGTTCGACTTCGGCCAGGCTGCCACGCCAGGGTATTCGTTGGGCGGCGGGCAGTACCTCATGGTCTGCCCCTACGACGGCTCTGGCGGTTATCTCCACGCGGAATGGGACCAACGCTCTATAAACAATGACGATGTGACACTGCAAGGCCCGGCTCTCGAAATTGGCGCGGTGAGCCAGATCGTTTATACCCACGACCAAGACCGCCAATTGGACAAGCTCTATCGCAACGGAGTGCTGGTGGCCACCGGCGCAAACCCGTTTTTGTGGAATACCCTGCCGGACACCGACAACTGGATGGCGCGCGATCAGTGGCAGGACCCGATGTTCCAGGGATCGTATCTCGATTTCCGATTCTGGAACGGCGCATTGACAGCCGCCCAGGTGGCAAGTCTCTACGCCGCCGGCCCCGAGGCAATCGGTGGTCCGACGTTGCAAATATCGGCTGCGGGAAATTCCATTACCCTCGAATGGCCCGCCAATATCACGGGCTATACGCTGCAATCTTCGACCAATCTGGCAACCAGAGTTTGGACAGCCGTTTCCGGCACACCCACCGTCGTGAATGGCTTGAACGCCCTGACTGTTGCGCGTTCGCCGACATCAACGTTTTACCGGCTAAATCCATAACCAAGACTCGGTAAGATGGCAAAAGGCCGGCCGCGGCATCGCGCCCGGTCTCCTTCTCCCGGCGGGAAGGATTAAAGATTAGGGCAAGACACAACACTGGTTTTGCCTCCGCCTGGAGGCATGTCGAGGAGAATACTTGCCGCGTCGAAGCGAAGCGAAGACGGGTTTTGCCTTCCCCCCCCGAGGCAGCGCCGTGTTGGTCGCGTTTTGATCTCGCCCCCACGGGGCATTCTGGTATCGAAGTCCCGCACGCGACCGGCCAATGGCCGCGGTTTTGATCTCGCCCCCCACGGGGCATTCTGGTATCATAAAGCTGTCCGTTCCTGATTCGCAGTTTCCGTTTTGATCTCGCCCCCACGGGGCATTCTGGTATCGGTGAATCCGAACCCGCTCTTTCCGAGCGGGTTCGGCTCACCAGACTTTCACGAACTCTTTTAATTCGGCCACTCTGCGGGTGTTTTCAATGCACTTGGTGATAACCACTTGGGCCTCCCATGTCGAATCCTCCATCGGAAAAAGTCGAATATCCCCTGGAATGCCCTGAGCCACGCGCTGCATGTAACGAACAACACGCTCACATTCATGCGCCTCACCATTGAATAGGTAGATGCTGTATTGGACGCGCACGCCGCCTACGCGCTCGAACTCCTTGCGCAGAAAATTTTGGTGCCGTTGTTCCGGCACGTCATACGCAAGCATCACGAGCATGAAGTACAAATGGTTGAAAAGCCTCCCTGCCATCCAGCGAGCGCACAAACGATTCCACCATTAGTCGAACGATCGAGCGCAACTTGAACTTTCCCTCACGGTAAAAAAATTGTGTTTCTAACATTTCTGCAAAATGACCGGCCATTCGCTTGGGTTCCTTTAAATCCTCTAGGTTCCGAATAACTGTCAATTCGACCGCGCAGCGAAGCGGTTCAATCAAATCACAAGCCAGACTTGGGCGGCTGCGCCGCAGCTTGTGGATGATTCCGATAGTAGGATCAAGGCCGGAAGCAAGGCATTGCCACTCCAAGGCGTGGTATAGAAATCCATAGCCATAATTAAGCGCCGCATTGATGGGATGAGTCGGCTTTCGGTGTTCGCGCTGAAAGAGGTCGGACGCCATCACAGCGAAATAACGCGGCCAAAAAAATCGTGAATAGCTCGCTTCCATCCGCAATATTCGATTAAAGGAATTTTCTTTGAGCTGCGGCTTGTCGGCAAGGCGCGGGTCAAATGCCCGTAACATCTGATGCTGGTTGCATACTTTGGTCCAAAGCAATCCGCTGGCCATTTGCGTAGCCCGCTGGGGTGGCAAACGGCATAGTTTCCACAATCTCGTCGGATTCACATAACGTGCCCGGGGCGAGAGATCGAATGTTCTCCACTTTTTGCGATGCTTGTCCCATCGCGCCATGACTACCGGACACTGCGTTGAAAGCAATTCCAGCGCCGTTTGCGACCATCGGCACGCGGCTGAAAAACACTGCACACTACCCAGCGTTTCCACCGCAATCTTCCGGTGCCCGGAAATCAGCTTTCCATCCGCCACATGAAGGTTTTGATCTTCGGTTAGAAGAATCAAATGGTTAATCATAACGTGGAGCCCTCATTCGTCGCGTCATCGGACTAATCAGATCAACTCGCCCGGTTTTTTAGTCGCTTCGATTGGCGTTGGCGGGATCCGCAGGTTCAGTTTTTCCGCTTGTTGTGATGCGGAAGGGCATCCAATTAAAAACGCCATTAAGTTCGCGCTACCCGCCTTCCGAACCAGTATCGATTCCTTCAATCCCAGAGGCATCGTAAATTCTCCCCCAGGCTTGATAACCGCGCTTTTCATCTCAATAAGACTGGCAGTCGAGGTAACGCGATACCAGCTAGACCAGTATGGTTCCGAGCCATCCTTAATGATCTCGCCGTCCTTGTTCAAAGGCAGTTGAAACAAATCCCCTTTGCGAATGGCGATCCTCATTCGAACAGAGAAGGGTAACAGCGTCCCGCCTAGGATAATTTCACGAAGCGTCTTTTTTTCACCTTGCTTTTCCTGCATGTAATTCGGTGCTGTCTTTCGGCGGTCTCGCGCAAAAGAAAAACCGAGTTGCTTAAGATGCTGTAACGCTCGGGGATCAGGAATTAGCCGCCTCTGATATGTCCAGCCGGCCCGTTCCCAATCCACCCGCTTCTTCTTTCGCGCTCTTTCCGCAGCTTGAGGGTACCTCGATTTGACGGACAGGGAATCGGATTCACAATGAAGGATCAAGAGCATGAAAGAGACATCTGTCCAAGAACGCCGCAAATTCGACCAAACCTTTAAACGCGAAGCGGTCCAGAACTGGCTCCATAGCGGCAAGTCCGCCGCGGTGGTTGGCGAGGAACTGGGCATTAACGCCAACCTGCTTTACGCGTGGAGAAAGCTGGTCCCCGAGGTCGCTGGAGCAAAGGCGGCCAGACCAAAGCCGGGATCGCTGGGCGATCTGCAAGACCAATTGAACGCGGCGCAACGCGAGCTTCGTCACGTGCGGGAGCAGTGCCAGATTTTAAAAAAAACCTTGGGCATCCTCTCCGAACCGCCCACCAGCGCTATCAACGGGTCCAAGCCATGAAAACCGACCACCCTGTCCGGCTGCTTTGCCTTTATTTAAAAGCTTCCCCCTCCGGCTTCCACGATTGGGAGCAACGCCAGGAAAGTCCCTGCGCACGCGCCCTGGAAAATCAATCCCTGGCCCGGGAGATCGATCAGATCCATGCCCGCAGCCGCAAGACCTATGGCGCTCCGCGCATCGAGCGGGAGTTGCGCAAACGCGGACGCCGCCACGGGCGCAACCGCGTCGCGCGGCTGATGAGGGAAAAGGGCCTGCGCGGACGCCAGAAAGGCCGCTATCGCGTCCAAACAACCGACAGCAATCACGACCAGCCCATCGCGCCCAATCGCCTGGCGGCGGCGCCCAAGG
>DATAUD010000033.1:0-20630 GCA_036268455.1 Verrucomicrobiia bacterium | reverse complement strand
AAGGGCGGCAGGTCTTTTTGACGCAGGCTTCGTTGCTCGTTCCTCACAGATCCATTCGGATATGCTCGTCGCTCGCGCCTCGCCTGCGTCAAAAATCCCTCGCCGCGAATGGCTAGCTATTTATGGGACACTACACTAGTTTCAGCCTAATCCCCGCCGCGTCCTTCGCGGGGGACTGAGTTTTTGAGAATGGCTTTGCCGTACTCGCGGTTCATTTTCGCGATGAAATCCAAGCTGATTTCCTTCGGACACACCGCTTCGCACGATCCCGTCACGGTGCAATTGCCGAACCCGGCTTCGTCCATCGCTTTGACCATGTTGAGCACGCGGCGTTCGCGCTCAGGCTTGCCCTGCGGCAACGTCGCCAAATGAGAAACTTTCGCGGATACAAAGAGCATCGCGGAAGCGTTTTTGCACGCCGCAACGCAAGCCCCGCATCCGATGCACGCCGCCGCGTCCATCGCCACATCCGCATCCGTCTTGGCAATCGGCAGGGCGTTGGCGTCCGGTGTGCCGCCGGTGTTCACGGAAACAAATCCGCCCGCCTGGATAATCCGATCAAAAGCGCCGCGGTCGGTCACTAAATCTTTGATGACTGGAAAGGCCCGCGCGCGCCACGGTTCAATGACAATCGTGTCGCCGTCCTTAAAATGCCGCATGTGAAGTTGGCACACCGTCGTGCCCGGCAACCCGCCGTGAGCGATGCCGTTGATCATCATCGAGCAAGTCCCGCAAATCCCTTCCCGGCAATCGGAATCGAACGCAATGGGCTCCTCGCCTTTCGCGATCAAACCTTCGTTGACCACATCCAGCATTTCCAAAAAAGACATATCGGCGAGGACGCCGTTCGCTGGATATGTCACCAGAGAACCTTGCGCATTCCCATCTTTTTGCCGCCAGACTTTAAGTGTGAGGTTCATGGAACGGTCATTTGTAACTGCGCGTGCTCATGTGCACTTCATCATAGACCAGCGGTTCCTTGTTCAAAATCGGCGCCTTGCCCGCGCCGGCGTATTCCCAGGCCGCCACATACGCGAAATTCTCGTCGTCCCGTTTCGCCTCGCCCTCTTCGGTTTGAAATTCTGTGCGGAAATGGCCGCCGCACGATTCGCGCCGCTCCAAAGCGTCCCGGCACAACAACTCGCCGAACTCCAGAAAATCGGCGACCCGCCCCGCGTGCTCAAGCGTCTGGTTCAGTTCCTCGTTTTGGCCGGTGACTTTGACGTTCTTCCAGAATTCCTCCCGGATCCGCGGAATTTGCGCGAGCGCTTCGTTCAATCCTTTTTCGTCGCGGGCCATGCCGCACTTTTCCCAGACCAGCGTCCCGAGTTCTTTGTGAAACGAATTGACCGTCCGCTTGCCGTTAATGCCCAGGAATTTGCGCGTCAAGGCATCCGCTTCGCTGACGGCTTGTTTGAATTCCGGCTGGTCCGCGCGCGGTTTGGGCGTTTTGGCCGTCGCAAAATAATTTCCAATGGTGTAAGGCACAATGAAATAGCCGTCCGCCAAACCTTGCATCAGCGCGCTGGCGCCAAGGCGATTGGCCCCGTGATCCGAAAAGTTCGCCTCCCCAAGCACGAACAACCCCGGCAGCGTGCTCATTAAATTGTAATCCACCCAAAGCCCCCCCATCGTGTAATGCACCGCAGGGTAGATGCGCATCGGCGCCTGATACGCGTTTTCCCCGGTGATCTTTTCATACATGTCAAAAAGATTTCCGTAACGCTCCCGAACCGCCGCCTCGCCGATGCGTTTGATCGCGTCCGCAAAATCCAGGTAAACCCCGCGGCCGCCGGGACCGACTCCCCGTCCTTCGTCGCACACCTCCTTGGAGGCGCGGGACGAAATATCGCGCGGGGCAAGGTTGCCGAAGCTGGGGTATTTGCGTTCGAGATAATAATCGCGATCGGATTCAGGAATCTCTTGCGACGGGCGTTTGTCTTCCTTCCGCTTCGGAACCCAGACGCGGCCGTCGTTGCGCAGCGACTCGGACATCAGCGTGAGCTTGGATTGATGGTCGCCGCTGACCGGGATGCACGTCGGATGGATCTGCGTGTAACACGGATTCGCGAAAGCCGCGCCCCGCTTGTAAGCCCGCCACGAGGCCGTGACGTTGCAGCCTTTGGCGTTTGTTGAAAGATAAAAAACATTTCCATAACCGCCGCTGGCCAGCACCACACCGTCCGCCGCATGTGCGGTAATTTCCCCGGTCACAAGGTTCCGCGTGACAATTCCCTTCGCGTGCCCGTTGACGACGACCAGGTCGAGCATTTCCGTCCGGGGAAACATTTTCACTTTTCCAAGGCCGATCTGCCGCGACAACGCCTGATACGCGCCAAGCAGCAATTGCTGCCCTGTCTGGCCCCGCGCATAGAAGGTGCGGGAAACCTGCGCCCCTCCAAACGAACGATTAGCCAGCAACCCTCCGTATTCGCGGGCGAAAGGCACCCCTTGGGCCACGCATTGGTCAATTATGTTAACGCTGATCTGCGCCAGCCGATAAACGTTCGCTTCGCGCGACCGAAAATCGCCCCCCTTGACCGTGTCATAGAACAACCGGTAAACACTGTCGCCGTCGTTCTGATAATTCTTGGCCGCGTTGATGCCGCCTTGCGCGGCGATGCTGTGGGCGCGCCGCGGACTGTCCTGATAACAAAAGCAACTCACGTTGTAGCCCAACTCCGCGAGTGAAGCCGCCGCCGAAGCGCCCGCCAGCCCCGAACCGACAACAATAATGTCAAACTTCCGCTTGTTGGCCGGATTGACCAGTTTCAAATCAAACTTGTGCTTGTCCCACTTCTGGGCCAGCGGTCCATCCGGGATTTTCGCGTCGAGCTTCATAGGTGGACCCATCCGCACAAGATGGACACGGGGATTGAGATGTAACCCAGAAAAATCAAAATGGACACCCATTTGGCCGCGCCATCAAGCAACGGCCCGTACGAGCGCTTTTTCCACCCCATCGATTGGAACATCGCGCTGATCCCATGGCTCAGGTGCAGGCACAGAAGTCCAACGCCAAGAATATAAAAGGCGGAAACCCACCACACGCTGAAACCCGTAATCATCATCTTGTAAATGTCGTGCCGCCCCTTGGCGTCGAGAAATTCCGGCCGCGCGTCAAAATCATGCCCGGTAAAATTCACCCCCTTGACCATCACCGTGAAGTGCAAAAGGTGATAAATGATAAAAATCGCCACAATCACCCCGCTATACATCATCGTCCGAGAAGCGTAGCTCGCCACCGTCGGCCCCCATTGTTGATACGCCTGGGGCCGCGCCACCCGGTTTTCCAGCGTCAATTTTGTGGCCGACCATATATGAATTCCGATTAGGATCAGCAGCACAATCCGCACGGGCCAAAGGACTTCCACATTGGTTTGCAGAAAATTGCCGTAACGGTTCAGGGATTCCGGCCCAATAAAAATCTGAAGATTGCCCGCGAGGTGGCCGACGACAAAAAGAAACAAAACGGCCCCGCTGCCCGCCATCAGGTATTTCTTGCCCAGCGAGGACTTGAATAAATTGCGCAGAAGTCTCGTCATTGGATTTACAACCGCCCGTCCACTTGGTTCAGTTAAACTAATGCTGCGCCGACCGTCAATCAGGGAAAATAAGTATTAGGATTACTTTCCCAAATTCACAACCGCCTTATCTGGCAAATTTCCTCAAAAAATCGTCTAAAACTCCAACCGTTGGATTTTATTTTCCTTTGTAATCTGTTTAGATCAGCCTCGGCTATGCAAAATGCCCTACAGTCAAGTGCCATCTTGCCGCGTCGCGGTTCCTTTACCCGCCGCAATCATCCAGATCCCTTAATCAAGGCTAGTAAAGGCTAATAAAGGTTCCCACAGAAATGGACGCATCACAAACTACCATCCCGCGCCTGCGCATGACCGATGTGCGGAAAAGTTTCGGCGCAACCCGTGCGCTTAAAAATGTGGCGTTCGAGGTCGCCCCCGGAGAGGTGCATGTCCTGATCGGCGAAAACGGTGCCGGCAAAAGCACCCTGATGAAAATCCTCAGCGGCGCGCACCGGCCGGACGCCGGCACAGTCGAACTCGATGGCAAACCCTTTGTCCCCGCCAATCCTTTGCATGCCCGGCGTAGCGGCGTCGCCATGATCTACCAGGAGCTGACCCTCGCGCCCGACCTCAGTATCGAAGAAAATATCCTCCTCGGCGAGGAACCGGCCCGCTTCGGCTGGCTCAACCGTTCCCGCCGCCGCGAACTCGCCCGCCAGGCCCTTGCCGAGTTGAATCATCAGAACCTGCCGCTGGATGCCCCCGCCAACACCCGCAGCATCGCCGAACAGCAAATCGTCGAAATCGCCCGCGCTCTCATCGGCGAACCCAAAGTCGTCATCATGGACGAACCCACCAGCAGCCTCACGCGGACCGACACGGAAAACCTCTTCGCCATTATCGGGCGTTTGCGCAAGCGCGGCGTCAGCATCATTTATATTAGCCATTTCCTGGAGGAATGTCAGCGGATCGGCGACCGCTACACCGTCCTTCGCGACGGCGAAAGTGTCGCCACCGGTGACATGACGAAGGCGGACCTGACCCAAATCATCCAGGCAATGGTCGGCCGCCAAATCAGCGAAATCTATCCCCGCACTCCGCATCAGCCGGGAAAACCGGTGCTCGAATGGCGGGCCATTGCCGGACGCGCCAAACCCCAGGCGGCCACTTTGACTTTGCGCGAGGGCGAAATCCTGGGAATCGCGGGACTCATCGGGGCCGGCCGCACGGAAGCGTTGCGGGCCTGCTTTGGTTTGGACCCCATTCACAGCGGCGAAGTGCTCGTGCGATCTCAGGAGGCTACCCGCAGCACCCCCGCCAAACGTCTCGCCGATGGAATCGGACTCCTGAGCGAAAATCGAAAAGCCGAGGGACTGATGCTCAACCGCAGCCTCGCCGATAATCTCACGTTGACCCGTTACCAACCTCTCTCGCGTTGCGGATTCATACAGAAGCGACTCCAAAAGCAGGCCACGCAGGATTGGATGGTTCGTCTCGACGTGCGCGCCCAGGACCCAGGGCAAAACGTGGTTGAATTAAGCGGCGGAAATCAGCAAAAGATCGCCATCGGCCGTTTGCTGCATCACGAGGCAAGCGTTTTCCTTTTGGACGAACCCACACGCGGCATTGACGTCGGCAGCAAAGCCCAGATTTATAAACTCATGGGCGAACTCGCCGCGCAGGGCAAAGCCATCATTTTCGTCAGCTCATACCTTCCCGAACTCCTGGGTATCTGCGATACCATCGGCGTGATGTGTCGGGGCGTACTGTCCGAAGTTCGCCCTGTGGACCAATGGACCGAACACAAGATAATGGCCGCGGCCATCGGGCAAGCCTGCGCCCCCGAATGAATTTTCCATGAACAAATCATCCCCGGCTAAAGCCGTCAACGTTCTCCGTTTTATAAACATACTCGGGCCGTTTGTCGGCTTGCTCCTGGTGCTTGGCCTTTTTTCCCTCAACGCTGAGGTGCGCCCCTATCTTTACACCGGCGGCAACTTTAAAATCATCCTGACTCAAACCGTGATCGTCGCCATCGGCGCGCTCGGGATGACGATGATCATTGTCAGCGGCGGAATTGACTTGAGCGTCGGCTCCGCCGTGGCTTTGACGAGCGTGCTCGGCGCGACCCTGCTCGTGAAAGGCTGTTCCACCTCGGTAACAATATTATTGACAGTGCTGGCCGGCGGCGCGATTGGCCTGGTCAACGGCCTGATCATCGCCGGCTTCCGCATGACGCCGTTCATCGTCACGCTCGGCATGATGGGCGTGCTGCGCGGCTCGGCGAAATGGCTGGCCGGCAACCAAACCGTCAACATCCCCTCCACCGCTCCGCTCAATCGTCTCATGGAATTGGGATCGCCCACTACGTTGTTCCCGCTCCCCCCCGGCGTCTGGATTACCATCGGCCTGGCCGTTGTTGTTTCCGTCGTCATGCGGCAGACCGTTTTTGGCCGTTACATCTTCGCCATCGGCTCCAACGAAGCGACCGCCCGCCTCTGCGGCATCCGCGTCCCTCTAAACAAGGTGCTGATCTACACGATCGCCGGGCTGCTGGTTGGCCTTTCCGGCATAATGCAGTTGTCGCGGCTCACGCAAGGCGATCCCACAGTCGCCATCGGTCTGGAACTCGACATCATCGCGGCGGTGGTGATTGGAGGCGCCAGCCTAAACGGCGGCACTGGGAGCATCCTTGGCTCGATGATTGGCGCGTTGATCATGGCAGTCCTGCGCAACGGCTCCAACCAGATGGGCTGGCAGAATTTCACCCAGGAAATCATCATCGGCGTCGTCATCATCCTCGCCGTCGGCCTGGACCAATTCCGTCAAAGCCGAATGAAGACGTAAGTGCTTGGGGATAAAGCTGGAAGGTAAAAAATCAAAAAGGCCGGGGTTCCTGGCCCGGCCTTCTTGACTGAGAACAAACGTTAAATTCTTTTCATCCGCCCCAGGGCAGCGCTGCGAACCACGCTTTCACACACACACGGAAACCGCATTTTCGCCCTCTCAACGATGATTAGCCTACCCTATTTCGGAAATCCCGAAAGTCACCAGTACTGGTGACACGGGCTTTTGCCGTTGAGCATAAATCGACCCCGCACCGGATGCCTATGCAACCCATTTGTCCGCAAGCGAAAAAGCCATGCGCCATGATTACCACAATGTTCCCGCTGTCGCCAAGCAACACAAATTTCGAGGTAGTGTCTTGCCCAGGGGCGCGTTCCCAGCGTGAACCTGCTTGCACTGCGTGGAAGCCGCGACATGACTATTGAGGGGAGGTGAAGTAAAAGCGGGCGTTGAAGTTGGAGGCGTTCGTGTCGGCGAATTGGGCGAAACCGTTGGTGTCGGCGATGACGCGGCCGAGGTCCTGCCAGGTTTGGAGATTGGCGCTGGCCTGGATATCGAAGTTCTCTCCGGGAGAGCCATATGCCTCTAGGATGAAGTTTCCGTTTGATTGCCCTTGCACCCCGACTGGCGAGTATTTGATCAAAACCATTTCGGTTCCACCGCCTGATACGCCTTCATAACCTGCGACATAAACGTTGCCGTTTCCATCGACCGTGATGGCATTGCCGACAGCGCCGTAGCCTAGCCCGGTATAACGTTGCAGCCAGACCTGATTGCCCGTGCTGGTGTATTTCAACGTAACAATATCATTGGTCAACGCATTTCCAGGAGAATAGCCTGTAACGTAAACGTTATCGTTAAGATCATTAGCGATGGCAAACGCGCTACTAGCCGGAATGTCAATTATTGGATAATTCGTATCGGCTGTTACTGAACCACTGGCACTTAGCCAATATGTTCCATAAGTTGATGTTGCCCATTGGTAGTTCGGACCAAAGACACACCCTTGCCCGGTTATCACCACATCCCCCTTTGTGTCTAAGCTCATTCCAAATGCAGTGCCACTAGGGCAGAATGGATCACTGATGTCCATTCTTGAGTTCCATCCGTTGTATAGGCTAAAACATTGTATGGCTGCCCCGCTGCATAATAGTTAACAAGAATATATAAATTCGTTCCGTTAGTCACGATTGTAACTACCTGAGGCGGAGTAGAACTGGGGTGAGCGTTCCAGATCTCGTTTCCATTGGAGTCGTATTTGAAAATTTCAAGCGGCGCCTGGGGGGGGAAGCCGTATTCATATGGAGCAGTCGCGCTTCCTGCAACATAAGCATTTGCTTGGGAGTCCACCACAATCACCTGTGCAATGTTGCTCAATCCAAACCCCGCAAAGGTAACGGTCCATAGGTTACTTCCGGTCGATCCGAACTTCATAGTGGTAAACGCGTTTGAAACTCCTGTCACATAGGCATTTCCATTGGTGTCGAGCGCCAGCGCAGTGGCGTAAATATTTGTGGCCCAGACAACGTTTCCATTCGGGTCATATTTGAAGGTGCCACCACTTCCGGTCACAAAGACGTTATTGCTGGCGTCAAGGGCAAGACTGGAAGGCTGTGCATTGGTAAAATCAGTTGAATCAAGCCGCGAAACCCAAATTAAATCTCCATTAGGCGCGTATTTCAGAATGGCATAGCCTATATTTCCGTTGGTGTTTTGGGAAAAGCCGGTTATGTAGATGTTTCCGGCAGTGTCCAGAGCCGTTTTGACGGCTTGATGAGTGCCGTTTGTAATGCCGTTGTTGTACTTGGCGACCCAGGCCTGCTGAACCTGGGCGGAAGCAGGACGCAGGCAAAAAGACAACATGAAAATAAGTCCGACCAGTCCCAATTTGAAACTCATGAACTCAGGAAAAGACTTATTTGTGAATTCTCGGAGTTCCGCTCGATACGGGCTTGGCGCTTTGATAAGTTGTTGAGCCGAACGAGATGTTTTCATAGACTTTTTTTCTAGTTGGATACATGGATTGGCGCCGCCAGCGGATCAACGGCCAAGCTCACATTGGTCGATCCTGAAACTATCTCGTTTTCCTTTCTCCTCCAGGAGGGCTCATAGGCAAAAAGCTGGGCCCGCGTCTAATTGGTTTCCCCAAGCCGGTAAAAGGCCTGCGCCTTGGATGTCGGCAATGTCACTTGGTTTTGCAGATTGGTGTTGTTGAGGGCGGCCGCATTTGTCACTGGCTGCCACGTCCGCAGATTGAAGCTTTGCTGCAACGTCGCCGGACTCGACGGCACGGTCCATGACAGCACAATGCCGTTGCTCGACATCACTGCGTTCAATTGCGGCGACGATGTCAACTGGGCGATGTAGATGGCACCATTGTAAAGCAATGCAAGCTCGTTTCCGTCGGCGGAGCAGAGCAGCGGCCCAACCCCCGGCGCGTTGGCCTGTGCCCAGACCCCGGCACGATACGCGTACACAGACGGCGGCACCGCGTCCGCCACTGTGCTCGCATCGGCTGAGGTCGCCAGCGAGGTTGGCGGTGTCCCAAAAGGCGCCGACGGATTGATGTTAAACCAGCTCCCGCCGCCATTGGTAGATTCCATAAGGTAGTCGAATAGGCTGTAATACACCGTAGTCGCGCTCGACGAAACCGCGATGGCGCTCGACCAGTACTGCCCATACGAACCCTCATCCCCCCAGGTCGCTCCTCCGTTCGCCGATATGCACAAGTCGTTGTAACGGAGTGTGCGGTTGTCGCCGGCAACCAACCTCACCGCGAATAACCTGCTGCCGTCGGACGAACATACTAGCGCGACCCATCCATATACACTCTCCACCGGGGAGGGGACGGAAGTGATTGTCCAGGTCATGCCGGCGTTGGTCGAGGCGTAGATGTTGGCGCCGTCGCTGGCAAACACATCCTCCAAATTGGCCGAGCAGGCCAGGAGACTGAACGCCGACGGTGTGCTGTTGATCATCCAGGACTCTCCTTGATTAGTCGAAAACCAGCTATTTGTCCCATTAATGGCAAAACAGCTTGTTCCATCAGCCGATACAGCCAATAGAGTTCCAGAACCGCCGGTGCTCATCCAGCTTGCGCCCTGATTCGTGGAAAAAAACAACGGCCCATTTTGCGAGGCCAGAATCTTGCCGCCATCCGCCGACCAGGCAAACGCCGTCCATCCGCCGTTGGCGCCGGTCGTCTGAACGAACCGGGGTGCGGTCGTGAAGCTGGCGATTGCGCCAGTGGCAATCCCAAATGAGTTCGACGCCACAGCCTGGTAATAATACGTTGTGAAGGGCTGCAACCCCGTGAGATGGTTTGTAAAAGCAAACGGACTCGCCCCTTCCGGAACGGTGATCGGGCCCGTCTCATTCCCAAAGTTGGTTGTGGCGCCCCAATCGAACCAGGCAACGGTGCTGTTCGAGCCGGCGGTGACGGAACCGCTGATGAAGGAGTCGGAAGCTCCCCAACTCGCCGCAAGAGTGGACACGAACGCCGGCACAACAGTCAAAACTCCATTGCTGCTCAGGCTGCTTCCGTTGACATTGGAAACCAGCACCGAATAAGAACCGGCGTTCGTTAATGCGACATCGGTAAGCACGAGAGATGAATTTGTGGCGCCAGTAATCGGATTGCCATCAAACATCCATTGGTATTGCGGCAAAGCTGTGGTAAAGACACCGACCGAAAGCACGGCATTGGCGGCCCCAACGTTGGTTGTGGTTTGCGGTTCAGCAACAATGACGGGTACGGCCGGCTGCCAAAGATAGATGCCGCCGCCATAGGCGGCCGCCACAACCATGTTTCCATCAGCGGACATTGCCACGCTAGTCAATGGGACACTCGGTGCCGGTTGCGAGACCCAAGTTGTCCCCGAGTTCGCCGACAGGTAAAATGGAGACGAAACTGCTGTAACAATTAGCTTTGCTCCATTACTCGACGAACTTATGGTTTCTAGGTTGGCCTGAGGAAGATCAAGACTCACTGCCCAATTTGTTCCGCTGTTCAGAGATATATAGACCAAAACACCATAGCTGATCGTCGATAGAATGGACCCATCAGACGAAGACGCGACCTGTCCTAATGGATTCGCGATGTTTGTTTGCCTCCACGTTGCACCCCCATCATCCGAAAGATCAAACCATCCCCCGAAGTTATACTGCACTACAATTAATTTAGACCCATCTGCCGATGACGCTATAGTAGTATAATTATAGCTTAGAGGACCCGTGGGCAGACTGCTTATCTGCCAGCTTGCACCGTAATCGACGGACAACCACACGTTGTCGCCACCCACAGCCACCATTTTAAGACTATCGGCGGAACAGGCCACGGCAAGCCAAGTATTGTTTGGAGCGGAACTTTGTGTCCAGGTTGTTCCTGAATTTGTGGAAATCCAGATCCCCCCTCCATTGACCGACGCAATCATTTTGGTTCCATTCGTCGAGCAGGCTAAAGAAGCCCAAGCATTGCTTGACGCGGTTGCAATCCAATTTGACCCTGAGTTTGTCGAAACATAAATGTTGCCGCCGTTGACGGTTGCGGCAATGACAGACAAGTCTGCCGAAGCGGCAATCGATGTCCACGAATTGGTGGGAGCGGAGGTCTGCACCCATGTCTGGCTCCGAGCAATCCCGGTTCCGGTCAATATTATAGTGACAACCAGGCACAGCGAATTTTTAGCAAATGGTGTGGCTTTCATGGGACTCTAATAGATGATATGAACCGGCGCGGATTGCGGGTCCAGCGAGGCGTTTACGGAGTTCGACATGCCGTCGAGATACTGATTATTATACAATAGCCACGAATTGGCTTCGACACAAGGGATTTTCAGGTGAAATCCCTGGCTTCCCGCCAAATTATTCCCAATGACAATGGCGTTGTTGACTTGGTTCGTCGCAACAAAGTTCGTAAATAAATTCCCGACATCCACAATGCTGCTGCGCGCGCATCCAGAAAAGTCATTCATCAAGATGATTGAATTGGACGAAGCGCCATCGAATGCGACCCCATGCATCGCACTGGCAAACGTATTGCCAGCGATGTTTGCGGGCTGGCAATTGTAGAGCATAACCCCTGCCCCAACTGAACCATAAGAGCCGCCGCAAGAGGTTTCGGGCGACGTTAACTGGATATAATTGCCCGAAAAGTTCAGGGAATATGGTGTTATCACCCAATTGTTACTCACCAACTCCAACACATCGACGCACTGTCCGAAGATATTTCCCGAGACTGAGTTTCCGACAATCGTAAAACTATTGCTGATGAAGGAGCGATATGCCCCGTTCGTGCATGCAAACACTACAAACGCGCAGGCCGCGGGGTCGTTCGCCAAGGTCGAAAGATTGTTGCCCGCGATCGTGGCCGGCCCCGCCTGAAGTTGGATATTTTCCAACGCCGAATTGGTGACCTTATTGCGCAACACAAACCAGTTTCCGCCCTGCTGAAGGAAGACAAAACCGTTGTTTGCGCAAAACAAATTGTTTGTGTCGCTTGCCGTCGCCAGGTTGGGATTCCCATTGTAGGTGCAACCAACCACCCCCAGGTTATATACCCCTCCGTAAGGTTGTCCTTCATCCCCTGCGAATATGCCCACACCCCCGTAAATATTCGTTCCGAGCCCATTGGTCGTGTAGCCGTTCGTCCCCGACCATGTGACGAACGTGGAATTACAGATAAGGCAGTTGCTCACACCATCGGTGACGTTGATCGCTTCATTCGCATTGGTAAACTGGCAGTTGCTGACAAGGATGTTGCACAGGAGATGATTGCTGTCGGGAGCAATCATGCCGACTAAGTCGCCGGTATCGCCTAATTCCAATTCCGACTGCTGGATCAACTCCGGGTATGTCCACACTACGTTCGTGAGGTTTGTGACGGCAAGATGCGGTTGTGCGACGAGCGATAAATTCGCGAAAGTGATATTGCTGCACTGGTAGTGCGTACTCATGGCATCCTCGCCGATGTAGAAAAATGTCGTGGCGCGATTGTACCCAATGAGCGTTGTATTCGATCCCAGAATTTGAATGTTGCTGTTGGTAATATTTAGCACGGCATTCAATACGGCGCCGTTGGTCTCGTTAGGATTGGTTTGCGCTACGTAATAGGTGCCAGGGGGAAATGAGAGAGTACCTCCAGTTGAACTGATGGCACCATAATATAAGTTAATTTGACTGGTGTTATTCGAGGCCGCACTCCAAGACGCAACGTTTGATACAAGCGCAGATGCTGGAACATTTGTGGTAACACCCGCTGTAAATCCCGCCTGCCACCACGGATAAACGGTGAAATAATTGAACTTCCCCACGTAGCCGGTACTCCCGTTGGTGAGGCAGTTCAAAGTCATGCGGTATGCTCCATTCGTAAGATACACGACTGCCGAGACATTTGTCCAGTACGTGCTTGGAATGGTCAACGGTCCGGTATTCGTGACAACGGCGGGATTGTTCACGTTTGTGAAACTGATTTGGAACATCCCGCCCGACCCGGTCCCGCCCGCCACTCGGGCCTCTACCACGTATGTTTGTGGCACCGAGACGTTAATTGTATAGCTCGTCCAATCCCCAGCGTGGGTCTGATCCAGGCAGTATCCCATTGGCACTGTGCCCAACCCTGTGTCATCGCAGTTGGTAATAAACATGCCGCTCGCGCGGTAGCCTGATACTGGATTCGTTTGGCTGTTGTGGTACGCGGTATTAAATCCTCCCCGGTCGAATTGTTCCGCCTCGATAGTGCCGGTCACCGTGACTGCGCTGCCCAGAAATGGAGCGGGCGTCGGCAGGTCAATGTCCTCAATAATGTCGGGAATTCCATCTAAGTTGGCGTCGAAAGCCTGGACAGTTGCGAAATTCTGCCAAATGACGTTGCTGGAAAGCTGATAATTAAATGTCTTAAGCTCGTCAAACTGCCCGTTGATGGGAGCATTGCCTGCCAAATCGTTCCCAATTACAATTCCGTTTGAACGGTAGCCGGGAGCTGGCCAGGTTGTAACGCCGGAGCCGGTTGAAGCTTGAAAGCCGTTGGTGTACAAGATGGTATTGGTAGGGCTATAAGTGAATGTGATTTGGACCCAGTGGTTGGAGTCAAGAGAGGAGAGTGTCGCCGTCAATGGCGCTATCGTGCCGCCGGATGATCCGATATCGAAGTCCACGGTACTGCTAGACCTGCTCATTGTAAGAGTCCACTCGTTGGACTCGTAACTATCGCCGACATAGAAGAATTGGCCGGTCGAGCCGGGATGTGAGTTCCAGTTCGGCTTGAACCAAAATTGGATTGTCCCGCATCGGCAATTGAAGTTAGCCCATCCATTGGGTGATACATCCGGATAGACCAGCTCGCTGTTCGCCCTGCTACCGACGTTCACGGCGTATCCGCTCCAGCTTGGCACCAGAGTTGCTCCAACGTTGGTCAGTGGAATCTGCCCTTGTTCGCCGATCAAACTCGCGTCATTAAAACGCCAGTATCCCAACTGGCACTCCGGCACATTGGTAACCGACGCCAGATTGTTGCTGCTAACCCCATCCACAAGCATGCGAATCAAATCGCTCCGCCCCACGTATCCGGTATCTTGCTTCACGTCTGTCACGCCGCCCCAATTTGCTCCGGCAAACGTCGGGAATCCGTAGGCGACTGCCTGCGCCAACAGCGGGTAGTTGAAGGTTTCAATTTCGTCGAACTCCCCAGTAAACGGCCCTCCAATCATAAAGTCATAAGACGGATCCGTAGCCAGCGACGGATAGTAAACCAATCCATCGTCCATAAAATTCATCAATGATGCAGGTGCGTCCAGGAAGGTTGGCGCCGCGAATAAAACCCCGTTTACGTACATTGCCATGTTTGTCGATGTGAAGGTGTAAACGATTTGATACCACTGGTTTGAAACAAAACCAGGCGGTGGTGTCTGTAAATACGTCACGTCTGAACCGTCGTTTTCGATATAAAATCCTGTAGCGGTACTGCTTTCCGCGGTGTAATAAGCGTTTGAGGTCCCCAGAATTGATAACCAGAGGCCGGAAGTTGTGCTACTGTATGGGCACCACCAGAACCTGAAGGTACCATTGGTATAATCGGCGTTTGTCCAGCCATTTCCCATTGGGTTTGAAATGGTCGTATCGACCGTCGGGTAGATAAAGTAATAATTCGTCGGACAGACCGCATTGCCACTCCAATCAGAGACCGGATATCCTGGGCAGCCCCAAGGCGGAGCAGACCCCGCCTCATTTGTCAGGTACGCAGGAAAGCTGTTGGTATTATTGAATCGGCAATAGCCAAGTCGGAGATGCTGGGGCACCCAGCCTTCAAATGTTTTGCCTTCGTCGTAAATGTTAAACGGAGAGAGCCAGTTGGCCAAATCTCCCGCGTCGTACACGCCATCGCCGTTGCTGTCCTTGACGTAGTCAGGCAATCCGTCGCCAGTGGTGTCGATCGGATTTCCGGAGGCATCGACCGCGACGTAGTGAAAACCGATGCTGACTTGGTTTGTTCCCTCGATGACGTTGTTAGTCGTGACAGTATAGTGGTACAGCCCAGCCGCAGACGCCAACTCGCTTCCGGTGTGAATTAGATTTGTCAAATTGGCAGGATAATAGTATTCGCCCAAGTTGCCGATTTGATATAACGGACTGTTTGTCAGGATGACGTCGTAAACCATTGACGTAGAGGTCAACATTTGACAATTTGTGACGTAGGCGCGTTGTGATTGCAGATATCGTTGGTAAGCTGTTGCGGTATGCCAGTTCCGTCAAATAAATTGTCGCGAAAAATCCAAGCGACGTTTGTGTTTCCGTGATTCAACTGAAGGCTTCCGTTGATCAAAAGATTGTTAACCATCCAGTTGCCGCTTGGGGACGAAGGGTATCCGTCACTATCGTCAAGCGAGAGTGTGACGCGGCGCAACATGGAGTTTGTGATGTGCAGCGTGGGAGAGATCGCGTAAAATATGCCATCGTAAAGCTGGCAGTTCTGAAATCCAATGCTTGCCATGTCCGAAGCATCCGTTTGTGTCTGATTGGCGAGCGTGGCCCATATCGTGAATTGAAAGTTTGCGCTTGGTGGGGTAATCCCATACATGGGCGTTACGAAACTGACGGACAGCGCGTTTGACTCCCATTCTTCTTGCACCGCACTGCAAGTCACAAAGCAGGCAGGACTCCTCGCGGTTCCTTGAAAGATCGTTGTGCCACCATAGTCCAGCATCAACCCGAATGACGCGGACGGAGAGCCGAATGCCGCAACCACACAACCAGGCATGACGGATAGGCTCGCATTGGAAATGGTGAGTCCGCTGAAGGCATAATCTATCGGAGCATAGTGGTAACCATAGTCTGGCGCCCCTGTATTTCTAACGTCCGATGGAGACAGCGTCAAATTGGTTGCGATAGCCAAATTGCTGAAAACAACCGGCGGATGCGTCGTTAGCGTTTGCAGATCGGAAAGAAGTCCGGGGTCAATGCTGGTCGTGCCCGCATTGGCATAGGGACTTCCATTTGCCAGGTAATATTTTCCCGCAACCGCATTTTGATAAATGTTGCTTCCGCTATTTGTCACAATTGTATGATCCAGTGTAAATAAAGCCGTGCTATTGTCACAGGCGGTCAAAATGGAATTTGTAATGCCGCCGCTGTAACTGCAAGGCCCCCACCAAGAGTTCGTCTTGGCAAAAGCGCCGCATGAATCCGCCGTGATATTTTCAGCATCGATAATTACCGTTACCGGCAAGTTTTTGGAGCCCCCGGCAAAAACATTGGAACATCCGGAACACAGATTATTTTTAAAGAAGATATTCGTGCCACCTTCCGTGGCGGTGGCCGAAATGCAGTTTACAAACTGGCAATTCTCAAAAGTGAATACAGGGTGGGTATAGTCAGTATATGCGTAATCGGCATAAGAAAACCTGGCATTGCTGACATAGTTTGACCAGGCCGCTCCATTGTTGGCCTCGATATAATAGGTCGTTGACGGAACAACGGACGGCGAGCCGAAGCTTCCAGGGATCGTCGTTCCGACGTTGTTGTCTTCCCAAGAAGTAAAAACGGACGGCTGATACGCCGAACCTCCGAAAACACCGATGCTACTGCTGTCGTAATTGTAGATGGTCGCATTGTTGGTATATTTGACCACTGTGCCGCCTTCAAAGATAATTGTGCCTGGCGCGCCTTTGAATTGCCAAACGCCCGAGATAAAATAGGTCGTATCACTCTGGAAAACGAAGTTTGATGGGCCGCTTTCATAACCATTCAGCATGTAGTCAACAATAAACCCTGGCTTTTTGCCTTCATGCTCGTCGCGCCGCGTGATTTTCATGCTGCTTGTGTTTTGGACGCCGGCGGACGCCTTTTGCGAAGGCGCTTTGAGGGAGGCGGTTCGCCGAATTTCTTTGGCCGGCTTGGCATTCGAGGAATGGAGCGGTAACGCGTTTGCCACATTGGATAAAGCGGAATAGGGGACCTCTTCAAATAGGATCGCTAAACCATCCTCCTGCGGCGCCCAATGCTTGGTTACTCCGAAGCCGCTCCCCGAGCCCTGGCTTTGGTTTCCGATGAGAAACGCCACACCCTGGCCCATCAGCATATCCTTGAAACCAATGACACGGTCATCCGTCACATTGGTGGAAATCACGGTGCTTTTCGACGCGACTGGGGCATTGAAAAACTTTGTGACGACCTCAAAGAATGTCGTCTCTGGATTCAGGTTAAAATCGGCCGGCGAAGGCGGCTGCTCCCGCAACACAATGTTTTGCTCCATCCCTTCCACCTTGTAAATATACTCGATATCGGCGTTGACCCCCGAAAACGCATTCGTATAAACCGCCTGGTTCTGTCCGACGATTTGTCCAATGGAATCCTGAAGCGGCGCGATAAGAACATTGGTGCCAGTGGACGCATCCCTATAGCTCAATCCATACACCGTGCTGGAAAAAACCTGGCCATTCGGCGACGTCAACCGCACCGCGCCAGTTGGCGTATTGATATTTGCCGCCCATTGAACCTGATAAGCCCCCTGCGTCGCCTCCGCCCCCGTCGCCGTCAAATCAATCTCCTCCACCGAATCCACCCACTGCCCAGCCTCATTCTGATGACAAACCCCGCTGTGCAATTCCTTGAATGACTCAACATTCGTCGAGGCGCTGCCATCCGCGTTTGTTCGGATCACGCTCCGTTGCCAAACCCTCGAATCCGGCCCGCGCTGGACGCAAACGTAATCCGAACCCGTCAAATTCGAAGCGGCCGTTTGGACATTCGCAGTGGGCGTCACCCCTTGCGCGAAAGCCCGGAGAGAAGCGAGCGCCATGAATCCAAAAAAAAATCGTTGTGGAACAGAGGGATCTCATAGGTTTACTCGGATGGTAGGGTTTACCCCGGTCCCTTGTCAAGGGTATTCCCTTATTGGGCCATGGTGACACGTTGAAGGTTTCCAGGTTTGCCCCATATTTAAGCGCAAAGATGAAACTTAGAGAAATTTACGAGAATGGAAGAGGGATCGATCCGGCGCCGCTGGTCACCCAGCCCCGGCCCTCGCTCCTAGAAGATGAGGAGTTGCTGGACGCCTATTCGCAGACCATCACCGGCGTTGCCGAAAAAGTCGGCCAAGCCGTCGTGAACATCCGCGTGCGGCGCGGCCAGGAATCGGGCGGCTCGGGATTTATCGTCGCGCCGGATGGTTACATTGTCACCAACAGCCACGTCGTGCATGGCGCGGAGCGCATCGACGTCACCCTTGCTGACGCCCGCGTGGCGCCCGCACGCCTTGTCGGCGACGATCCTGAGTCCGACTTGGCCGTCATCCGCACCGACGCTCCCAACTTGGCATTCATTCGTTTTGGAGATTCGCGAAAGCTCCGCGTCGGGCAAATCGCCATTGCCCTCGGCAGCCCGTTCGGATTTCAGCAAACCGTCACCGCCGGCGTGGTCAGCGCCCTCGGACGCTCCATGCGCTCGCAATCCGGCCGCTTGATCGATAACATCATCCAAACCGACGCCGCGCTGAACCCCGGAAACTCCGGTGGCCCGCTGGTCAATTCCCGCGGCGAAGTCATTGGCGTCAACACGGCCATCATCCAGTCCGCGCAAGGCATCTGTTTTGCCATCGCCAGCAACACCGCCGAACTTGTCGCCGCGTGGCTCATTAAGGACGGCTTTATCCGGCGCAGTTGGATTGGGATCATGGGGCAGACCGCGGCGATTCACGCGCGCATCGCCCGCTATCACCGGATCAAAACCGCCCAAGGCATTTTGGTATTGGGCATCGAACCCGGCAGCCCCGCCGCCGAAGCGCAACTGCTTGAAGGGGATATTCTGGTCGCATTCCAGGGCGAGCCATTGGCCAGCATCGATGATTTGCAACGGCGATTGGTCGCCAAGGAAATCGGAGTTGAATGCGCCGTGACAATCCTGCGCCGCACAGAGCTGCACGAGCTGAAAATCCGCCCCCGCGAAACTCCGAGGGGGAAGGGGAATTAGGCCCTCCGAATTCGTCTTCTGCCCATTTCTAGGATTATCAGGCAGCTCACCGCCGCGGAAACGTGCTTCAGCGCGTGCCCTCCCATAACGTGATCGGTGGCGGCGTATATGGCATGATCGTATTCCTCGAAAACCTTGGCCAGCACATAACCGCCCAGCGCGAAAAGCAGATACCACTGGCACGTGTATCAGCTCCGATACAAAGCCAGCACGACCGGAATCGTCAGCAGCGGCATGAACTGCACCCAGGCATAGATTCGCAGGTCATCAAAAAGGTGCCAATAGACCACGCTGAAAAGCCCCACCAACACCGCCGGCACCAACAGACTCGAGCCAAGCTTCTCGTTGATTGACTCGCTCAACAGCGCCACAAACATCGCCATGAACCCGATGGTCATCGGAAGCCGGTCCCACACCAGGGTATCATTGGAAGGCCGCCAGTGATAATAGGCCGACCCGACGCTCACCAATGCCACCGCAATGAAAAAAACGGTCCAGCAGGCGGAGGCGCCCACAAAGCGACGCCGAAGACAAAGCACGAGGCCCGCGACGCCGACAAATAGAAACGGCACATTGGAGATGACATTCCAGAAACTCGGAACGCCGAGCAACGTGCGTCCGTCGGCAAAGTCGTGATAATGCGGGTCTTGTGCGATGGGCTTGTGAGTCAATAACAGCGCCAGCGAACCCGCCACAAGCAGAAGCACTAAGCCGGGCCGCCACAGACGCGCAACATTGGGGGTCGCATTCAATGGACCAGAAATTCAGGTAACGCCGGCGTGGCACCCTCGCGCGAACAAACATATCGGGCGATTTGGTTGGCGCGACGATTGATTTCGCTCAGCGGTTTGCCCTCAAGCATGCCCATCGCCAACGCCGCGGTGAAAGCGTCGCCCGCGCCAACCGTATCTTTCACTTCGACAGGTTCGCTGGGATCATCCGCCCATTCGCCTGCGGAATAAAGGAGACTCCCATGCGCGCCGCGAGTCAGGCAGACCAGGCGCAGACCGTGGCGCTGCGCGATTCGTTCGACAACTTCCCGAATATTCCCGAATACTCCCAAAAACTCCGAGACAATCGGCAACTCCCCATCGTTTAGCTTCAAAACATTCGCGAGCTTGAGCGAAGTTTCGATGATTTCCCGGGAAAAGTAGTCCTGGCGCAAGTTGATGTCCAAAATCCGCAAAGCACTGGGACGGGCAGCGGCAAGTAGCGAGCGAATCGTGCCGCGCGATGGTTCGCGGCGCTGGGCAAGTGTGCCAAAGGAGACGGCGTCGGCCTCCGAAACGGCCGTCAACGCGCTTTTTTCCAAGGCCAGATTGTCCCAGGCCACGTCCTGATGAATGGTAAAGCGAGGCTGGCCATCGGACGAAAGCTCCACGCTCACGGTCCCCGTCGGTTTGGACGGGTCGATTTGAATTTCCGAGGTAGGCAGCCCAAGGGTTTGGAGTCGTTGCAGGATTTCGGCGCCCAGCGAGTCCTGGCCGACGCGCGAGATCACGCGGCTGCGCCCTCCCAACGACCGGGCATGGAAGGCGAAATTGGCGGGCGCGCCGCCCAATTGTTTGCCAGAGGGAAGGATATCCCAAAGAACTTCTCCGATGCCAATGACGCTGAAACTCATCCGGTGATGTTGGGAATTTAGCGGCGGATTTCGGTGTTTACAATCGCAATCCGCCTATTTAAGAATGCCACTATGGCAACGATCAATCCGACAGGCGCGGCCTCCACGTCCTCACAACCCGCGACCAACCAGACATACCGCGGCCCATTCGCGATCATGACAGTCCTCTTTTT
>DATAUD010000032.1:0-40800 GCA_036268455.1 Verrucomicrobiia bacterium | reverse complement strand
GCGCGCGCAACACCCCAAACGGGCCAAGGCCACCTTGTCCGACTTCCACGAAGAAATGGGCTTGGAACATCAACGCCGCGCCTTCGCCCTCGTCACCTCCAAGCAATCCGCCGCCTTGGAAAGTTCATGAGCCAGCCGTGGCGGGTCGGGCAGCCCGTTAAAAGTTTCGCGCCTTTTAACGGGCTTGCGGTTAATGTAGCCAATATGTTTGGCGGATTTGCGCTCCTTATGTTTTGGAGCGCCGTGATTTGGGTATGGATGGTGGATGGTCCGAAAATCCCGCTGATTTTCGTTGTTCTGTGGTTTGCGGTGTTATTCGTTGTGCCGCGGCAGCACGCATCTGTGAACCTCGTTGTGCCGTTTACTTGCGTCCTTGGGGTGCTCCTGTTGATTATTGGAAAATACAAGTCGATGCTTTAGCTATTGAGCCGGAATCTGTATGACCCGGTAAAACTGCTGCGATTCCCCGCCGACCGGTAAGGAGACGCTTGCGGCGCCCCCGGACGGGGTTATCGGAGTTCCAACGTTTGTCCAGTTGGGATTGCTCAAACTGCTTGTGGACTGAACCTGATAGGAATAATTGCCAGTAGCGGACCAGCTAAACGTGATCGCACCGTTCGCCACGCTGGCGGACTGCAAAACCGGCGCGGGAAGGGGCTCCACGCTGACATCATCCAATCCAAACGCCCCCGGGATATTATCGAAATCAAATTCAAGGGTTGTTCTGCCCGTCGTGGCGGGAACGACGAATTGCAGATTGGTCCAGCCGAAAGCCGGAAGGTTGGTTTGAAAGTAGAGCGTCGAGCCATTCCATCGCGCTTCAAAGTCATTCGGCGTGGTGTTTCCTTCGTACGGAACGCTAGTCAGCCAAAATGAAACCACGTATTGCTGGGCCGCCGTCGTCGCCACGGTTTGCGAAAGCGAACCGTTCGCCGGAAACTCGCCAAGGTATGCGCCGTAAAGTCCCGAATGGACAAAAAGCTCGTCCGGTTCGCCGGGCAGCGCATTGGTCCCTGCCACGTCCACGTCATCGCCGGACAAGGCAAACACGAGGTCTGTCTCGCCGACCATCGTCCAGTCGGTGAAGTCGCCCGTTTCAAACCCGCCGTTGCCGACATAGAAATCAAACTGGCGATTCTGCGCCGTGCCATCGCCAAGGTTGACAAACGAAACGTTGCCGCTGTAGTTGCCGATCAAAAAGTTGCTCGCCGCCGTATTGAGGCTCACCGTCACCGTCGAGGCGGGGCCGTGGGGATTTAGCGCGCCTTCGGTCGAACTCAGCGTCAGCCAAAGCGAAGTGTTCACGACGCTCCAGTTCAAAGCGGCTGATCCGATATTTGTCAGCGTGTAGGTTTGGGAGGACGCAGTAAACGGGCCTCCTCCAACCCCAGTGGAGACGAAACCCGAGGGCGGTGTAATGACAAGGCTTTCCGAGGGCGGGGCCAACAGCGCCTGCAACAGGTTGCTGCCGATCATCGATCCCCATCCACTGCAAAGATCGTAACCCGTTCTCGCGGAATACTTGGTCGGACTTCTGGGAGTGAAGTTGTTTCCGGCCGTAACGTCGTGAAAGCAGGAACTGTAATTGGTGCTTTTGGCAATGGCGTAAAGCGCTGGGTTGGCAAAGCCGACCGGCGGTTGGCCATTGGCCGCGGCCTGCTGGTTCACAAGCGCCATGAAACCCGCCCATAACGGCGTCGCAAGGCTTGTCCCCGCCGTCGGAATATCCAGGCCGGACCCTAACAGGCCGCCTAAATAATCGTTGCCCCAAACCAGATCCACGTTGTTTGCAACCAGGGCGACATCCGGCAGGTTGCGCATTGTCGTGGAGCCTTGGTTGCCAGTCATGCTGATTCCCTGCTGCCAGGATGGGATCGCATAGGCCAGACTCACTCCACCCCCGGACGCTTCCTCCGGCGTGTTGCCGGCCAGTGGGTCCTCGGAGGCGGGTGTGAGCCAGACAGTTTCCGATTGCCAGGGGCCTCCCTGGCTGGAGGTTGCCAGTGTCGTACCTCCTACGACCGTCACGTACGGATCGTCCGCCGGTTCGTCAATCGCCCCGGGAAACGCGCCCAAGTCCCCGCTGCCTTCGAAGAAGCTCTGCCCCTGCGCCGCGTATTGCTGAAAAATTTGCACCGTCGAGGCGTTAATATCCATCTGGTAGGAGCAGCTCAATTGGCTGGCCAGGTCATCTGTCGCCATTTGATTGAGCACGTCGTTGATTTGCGCGGTGGTTGAAGGAGGCTGGACATAATTTGTTCCCAGAGGCGCTTCATCGAGCGGTGTCGGCCCCTCATAAACATAGATGTTGCTTAATCCCGGCGCCATCGCAACCGCCATTTCGATGTCCCCCGTAACCTCGATCGCGTAGTCCAGATTCGTGTCGTCCCCGTCAAAGCCATCTATCAAAAAATTTTGCAAGGGCACATTCGGCAGGTAGGCCTCGCTTTCGTATTGGGCGACGTCGTCAGGATCATATCCGGACAATTCAAAAAGCGCGATGGATTGTCCCGTGCCGTCTTGCGAAACGCCAGGGGCATATGCCGACCTAAAGTCGTAGCCCATATAGGTCCCTCCGCTGCCAGTGCCGCCTCCGCCGCCACCGGTCGATCCGCCCCCACCCAGCGGACGTATCTCGGTGTGCAAATGCGGCTGCGGCTTCACATAATCGTCCAGCCCGCTGATCGCCAGCACCGGCGTATCCAGGTCCAATGATGGCTCCGCATCCGGCGCAAAAAAAGTGCGCGCCTCAGTTGGGTGTTTATATTTTCGCAATTTGACGTGAAACGCCGTTTCGATATCAGCCGCCGTTCCTCGGACATCCAGCAACGTTCGGTTGGAATGGGTCTTTTTGACGGTCAGCCCGTGCTTCTTCGCGAAATCAATCACCGCCTGGTAGTCCGCTTGGCTCGGCCCAAACGAGGACGCGAAATCGTCCGGCTTCAAATAATGGCGAAAATTGGGGTTGGACGGCTGATAAAGCTCTTCGAGCAGGTTTGTAAGTTTCTCGCGGTTGCGCAACGGCAAACCGATGGCCAGGTCCAGTTCCCTGTCGCCTTCGAGTCGGCCGACAGGCTTGAGGTGTTTGGTGACCCGAGGCACATGACCTTTGAGCTGCTGCGCCGCGCGGGCGGGCGACGAAATCCCCAGCCAGCACACCCCCGCCGCCACCAATGCCAACACGCGTGTGACGGAAACTTTGTTTGACTCCGCATACTTGGCGATACTCAATGGAAAGACCGCCAGGGCACGGCACAGTTCGCCCAGCCGAATTGAAAAGCTCCTTTGCATAATTGCAAGCTAACAGACTCCGCAAAGCCCTTCAACTGAATATACGCGTGGCAGATTTTCTCTGTTGTTTTTTAAAAAAGCGCCTAATCATGGCCCGAAAGCTTAGCGCATCGAAAAAGTGAAAAGAATCTCTCCGTTTCGCGCTTTCCTCTGGGCGACAGGTGCATGGGCCTTGGCAGCTTTTCAAAGCCCAAACCATGCCCGAAGCTGATTCTTACACGCGATCTGGTCAACGGACGAAAGTGTTCCGACTACCTTGATCACAAGCCGGTCTTCCACGGTTGCAATTTGAGACTTTAGTCCACAAATAACGTTGAGTCCCGCCGCCTGCCAGTCTGCCAATGTCAAATCCACGTTTTGTAGTCTGCGACGATATGGGAACTACAAATAGGTCGCCCATGAAGGTGCCATGCCCAACGACGACTGCTGGGCGAACCTTGCGGCTGGTCAGATCGGCGAATGGAATCGGTAACAGAATGACTTCACCTGTCGAGAAGCTCATTGAAAACGTCGTCCGCTGGATTGTTCCAGGTTTTGGTCAAATTCGCTTCGGACAAGCGCAGCCACGTTTCTCGGTCCTCAGTCTCTCTGTTGTCCTCCTTTGATTGAATCCTGACGACTACATGACTGTTGTTCTTCAAGGGCAACGGATGAGAAAGCTTCAGCACCCCGTTTTCGTAAACTGCTTCGATTGTCGCTGTCATATTTTGACTCTGTTTCGATCTTTCGCCGCATTTTCTCCCAATACTGTGCCCCAGCAATTCTACCTAATCAAGGTGCAATAAAAGGCGGCTCCACTATCACCTTGCCCAAAACGCGCCTTTCGCGCAAAGCCGAGAATGCCGCGGGAGTTTCGGCAAGCGAATAAGCCTTCCATATCGTCGCCTTGATCTTGCCCTTTGCCGCCCAATCAAGAGTTGCCTCAATGTCCTTGCGGTTGCGTCCATAACTGCCGATGAGCTTTTGCTCTTTCACAAAGAGCGGCCATAGCTTCAGGGGAACTTCGCGGCCAGCCGTCGCGCCGCACGTGACAATCGTTCCTCCTCGCGCAAGGCAGGCAAAGCATTGCGCCAACACCTCGCCGCCAACGTGCTCGACGATGACATCGACCCCTCGCTTGCCGGTAAGTTCGCGAACGTGGGCGGGCCACTCGGGGTTGCTGCTATCGACCGCATGTTCCGCGCCGAGGCCCAGGGTGAATTTGCGTTTGGTTTCGCTGGATCCAGTGGTAATGACTCGCGCGCCCAATCCCTTCGCGACTTGAATCGCCGCCGATCCCACCCCGCCCGCGCCTCCAATGGCAAGTACCCAGTCACCGGGTTGGACCCA
Source organism: Verrucomicrobiia bacterium (assembly GCA_036268455.1). Classification (GTDB taxonomy): domain Bacteria; phylum Verrucomicrobiota; class Verrucomicrobiia; order Limisphaerales; family Palsa-1400; genus DATAUD01. The sequence continues at coordinate 36,180 of DATAUD010000032.1, read as the reverse complement.
CACGCGATCAGTCAGCATGTGCATCGCGGTGCTTCCCGCCAAGGTCAACGCGGCTGACGCGGCAAAATCCAATTCTTTTGGAAGACGCACCAACGTTCGGACGGGGACGCTTACTTTTTCCGCGAAGCCTCCCTCCCGTTGAATTCCGAGCAACTGTCCCTTAAGGCAAAGCGATTCCCGGCCACGCCGGCAGAATTCGCACTGACCGCAGAAGAGATTTGATTGGATGGCTACCCGCTCGCCTTCGCGCCATTCCGAAACATCCCGCCCAATCGCGGCAATTTCCCCGGAAATTTCGCCGCCAGGAATTCGGGGAAGTGAGAGCGGGACTGGCAGTTGTCCTTCCTCGAACCAAAGGTCGAGATGGTTGAGTCCGCAAGCACGGATTCGGACGACTACTTCATCATCGGCGGGAACGGGATCAGAAACGTCTCCGTAACTGAACTTGCCCGGCGCGCCATGAGCGAGAAGCTGTACCGCCTTCATCCCTCCTCACTACAACACTCTCTCATGCCGCGCCAGCGCAATCTAACCGATCTATTCGATGGATTCGATGCTCCACTCGCTCGAATATGGATCGTACAAACCTGTGCTGTACTGCGTGGGGGATTGCGGCCCAACGTCGTTGAGATCAACAGTCGTTTCAACTACTCCGGCCGGCTGTTCCGCCGACTGGTTTGGCGTTGAGGCGCAGCCCGCCCACAAAAACGATCCCAAGAGAACACCCAACGCAAGCTTTCCAATATTTGCTACATTCTTCATATAGACCTCCAATCTGTTCTGTTTTGTTTACCGTCAATAACATAGCTTGCGCAAGAGGCCGCACCAATGGGTAGAAGCACTGCTTTTTGAAGGTGTGTCAACGGAGGCGGAATACTCAGGTTTCGGAGTATTGGCGCTTGCGATTTTTGACTATGCGCTCAACCTGCGAAGGGAAGCTGTTGGCTCAAACCGCATTACATGGGATTCGTCAACCTCGGTTTGGGTTCCTATTTTGCCGCTGGGAGTGTCACGGTAAAGTGTGATGGCCACACGTTCATTCTTGCGGATGCACTCTTTGATTCCCTCCGGGTCTTTCTCGCAGTGGAGAAGGGTTTTCCACGAGGCGATGTGTTTGGGTTTGTGAAAATCGCTGTTGGCCAAAAACGCAAGGCGTTTCAACCCGACGGGAGTGAAGATGTTGTTGCGATTGGCGATTTCCCAGGCGTCAATCAAGGGCGCGAACACCTCCTGGTTCTCCCAGAGAAACAGCGTGTTCTTGCCCCACTCGCTTTTCATAATGTGAGGATGCGAGGCGATGGCGAGACCGCCTTGCGCATGAATCTCGCTAATCGTCGGCGGCAAATCCAGCGCCGGATTGATCGGCGTTTTCAGGTCAATTCCCAGAAGGTGCGCGGAGGTTTTGCGCGTGTAGCCATCCTTGTTGAACTCAAGTCCCGTCATGACGAGCATGTTGTATTTTCGCCAGGCGCGTCGGCGTTCGCGCTCGATCACATCGAAATACTCATCCAGTTGCTCCGGCCCAAGCGTGAGATTGAGCAGTTTGCTCAATTTCCCAATCAGTCGGCGCGGGTCGCCAAGGTGATCCGTGATGCAGATGCAATCGAAGCCGCGTTTGCCGTAAAAATCAATCACCTCCGGCGCGGTCAGCTTTCCGTCCGAGTAATTCGTGTGAATGTGAAAATCGCACAAGAGCATCCGGCTTTCGCTCGCGCCATTGGCCGGATTGCGGCCCAAAGGAACGATGCCCGGACGATCGGATTCAAACAATTTGCCAAGCGGCCTGTCCACTTCGCATTCTTTGAGCGCAAGCTCCGCGATGCGAATCGAGGCGTCGGGTCTGCAAACTTTGGACAAATTTTCGCGCCACCGCCGCCATAAGCGGGATTCGGACGCAAAAGCTTTCGTCACCCAATCCGCCACTTCGCGATTTTTCTCGGCGACAACCCCGGCCTCCAACTCCCGCACCAGTTGGGCGTTGCCATCTTCCTGCCCGGGGATGACCTGGTTGAGAATCATTGGGCATCGCGCGGCAATCGCCTCCTGAACGGTCGCGCCGCCCGCTTTTGTGATGACCAAATGGTGGGTCAACATCAGGCGGGGCATCTGGTTGGTCCAGCCGAGGACGGAAACGCGTTCGCCAAATTCTTTCGTCCGCCGAACCAGTTTTTCTTTTAATTCCGCGTCGCGGCCGACGGTAATTGTCAGATGGACGCGCGGAATTTCCAGCAGCCGATCGACCGACTTGCCGGATTTCTTTTTGCCGGTGTTAATGATGTAAAGGACTTTGACGGGCGATCCGAATTTCGGGACCTCGACGGTGTTTGGGTGTTCCTCCGCAAAAATCGGATTTACAGGAAACCCGAAGGGCTTGATTTTTTCCGAGGCGACACCGTTCTTGCGCAGCACCTCGGCCGTCGCTTCGTTGGGCGCGCAAAACCAATCGCTCGGCGCGCGAAACCAGGAGGAATTGACGGATATGGAATCGGTCACGACCGTAATCAGGCGGAAAGGGCGCTCCGAATGGTCGCGATAAATTTCGCGGATAACGTGCGCGTAAATCGGATATGTGGAGATGACGCAATCAGGCTGGGATTGGCTGAGGAGCCGTTCCAGGGCGCTCTTGAGATTGCCAAACGCAAGCAGGTTGCTTTCCAGTTTGGTGGAACTGTCGAGCACAGAGTAAATGCCGCTCCAGACGCCGGGAGCGTAGCGAGTCAGGCCGAGATAGGCCTTTTTGAGCACGTCGTTCAGCAGGCCGAGTCCGCTCTGGAAAACGTCCACCACCTCTACTTTGACCTCATCGGAGATCAATTCCAATGCGTCGGCCACGTTGCCCGCCGCCGTGTTGTGTCCATCGCCAAAACCCGCCGTCAGGATCAAGACTTTTTTCACAGGATGACGGTCGCACAGCGATGTGGCAACTGAATGGCGATCAGGTTACGTTCTGTTCACATTTCAAAACCACGTATCATAAGAATGCTCTGGTGAACGCCGGGGAAAGGTGGAAACCTATCCTGCAAACTGTTTACAAAAATTATGGAAACATTACCTACTGTTGTGCTCAAACCGGGAGCGGCGGACCGGGTGGTCGCAGGGCATCCCTGGATTTACGCGGGGTCCGTCCTGCGTCTTACCGCGCCCGCCCTTGACGGGGCGCTGGTCCAAATCAAAGACCATCGCCAGCGGTTTCTGGGCGTCGGGTTTTACAATTCGAAATCAAAAATCCAGGTGCGCGTCCTGGATTCCGAACGGATAACCGTCGATGCCGACTTTTTTGCGGGGCGCATCCGGGCGGCGCTGGCGGTGAGACAAAAACATCTGCCCGGCGCCACATCGTTCCGCGTCGTGAACGCGGAAAGCGATTTTCTCAGCGGATTAATTGTGGACAAGTATAAAGAGGTTCTTGTGCTGCAAATTTCGTCCCTGGGCATGGACCAGCGCAAGGAAATGATCGTTGACGCGCTCCAGAACCTCTTCTCGCCGCGAGCGATCGTTGAACGCAGCGAGGCGGCTTTCCGAAAATTCGAAGGCTTGCCGGAAACCAACGGACTGTTGCGCGGCGCGCTGGAAGGGTCGGTGCGCATCGATATTAACGGTTTGAAATTTGACGTCGATATTCTCGGCGGTCACAAAACCGGGCTTTACCTGGACCAGCAGCGGAATTACCAGCTTGCGGCAACCGTTGCGAATTCCGGTGAGGTGCTGGATTGTTTTAGTTTCGTGGGCGGCTTCGGGCTGCATTGCGCGCGCGCTGGAGCGAGTCGCGTGCATTGCCTGGAGCAAAGCGCGGAGGCTGTGGCGGCGGGGCAGCGGCATGCGGAATTGAACGGCTTGGGCGCCCGCTGCTCGTTTGAAACCGTGAACGTTTTTGACTGGCTCAAGGCCCGCACGGCGGTGCGCCCGCACGAAAGGGTCATACCGCGATTCGACGCCATTATACTTGACCCACCCTCGTTCACCCGCACGCGCGCCGCGGTGCCGGACGCGATGCGCGGTTACAAGGAAATCCATCTGCGCGCGCTCAAATTGCTCAGGCCGGGAGGGACGCTGGCGACGTTTTGTTGCTCGCACCATGTGGATGCGACGATGTTTGAAGCGGTGATTCTGGACGCGGCGTTTGACGCGCGGAGAACGTTGCGGCGCGTGGCAATCTACAGCCAATCGCCGGACCACCCTGTTTTACCCGCGGTGCCGGAGACGGAATACCTTAAAGGATTCGCGTTTGAAATTGCGCGATGAAGACGATCACGGCGGCACGACGGTGCCGTCGGCGGCCCAATTGATGTCCGAGTGGCCCGGATCGGCGGCGATGGCGGGAGTGTTCGAGCAGACATAACTGTATTTGTACCAAGCCGCGTGATTATCGCTGAAAGTGATGCAGCCGCCCCCCATGTGGCGCGACGAAAAGTCGCTGGTGTAAACCTGGGGTTTGCAAATATCGGTTTCCTTGGAGGGAGCGCCGTAGAAAGGGGTCTCACTGATGAGCGTGCGGCCATCGGAGAACATGACGAATGCCGAGGGATGCGCGATCATCTGGGACTTTAGGTTAAGGACGTCGGCTGGCGCGTCGTCGAGCGCTTTGGAATTCATTCCATAATTTAACGCAACCCGAACATTGACATTGATCAAGGGATCGATAATTGACGAGGGACACCAGAAAATATTTCCGCGCCCGTTGAAATTGTCGATTCCGGCGTTGCCGTTCTCGATGGCTTTGTAAAAATAGAGCGGTTTGCTGCCAACATAGGACGGCAGGGCATTGAACCACGCGTCCATTCCCTGGGGCGGCGAGCTATAATAGAAATCCGCCAAATCCGTCCAGGTCGGGTTGTCCTCGTTATAGCCGGGAGCCGCGCCGGGAGTGCCGTCGGGGATTTTTGTTTGTGGGAAGACCTGGTTGTTATCGTCCACGTAGAGACTTTGAGCTTGCCCCCATTCCCTCAAATTGCTCAGGCATTGTGTTCGTTTTGCCATTTCCTTGGCCCTGGCCAAGGAGGGCAGGAGCAAAGCGGCCAAAATCGCGATGATCGCGATGACGACCAGCAATTCGATGAGTGTGAAGGCCGCGTTTTTTGCGGGCACAGGACGGGTTGAGTTTCCCATTGCGGCGAAATGTAGAATGTCCAGATTGCGATACGGTGTCGGGATTGTTACGATCAGGTGAAACGTTGCTCAGACTGGCTGCCTTGAACGAAAGTTCACATAAACGTCACAATCCAGCCCCCGTTTTGTCACTTCGGCCTGTTTTACTTCGCCCGTCTTGGAAAATTTTTCGACACGTAAAAATTCATGAAGAAACTACTATCTACAGTTGCGGTTGCTCTTTGTTGCGCTCTGGGAGCACAGGCGCAAAACACCAATGTCGTCATTCCGCCCGGGAAATTGGCTGTCTTTAAAGCGGGAGATGACACGGGGTATTGGAACATTAGCACTTCCAAAGTGCAGCCTTGCTTTGTCCAGGTCTTCGATACGGCGACCAGCAACCAGGCGGATCCGTTGTATTCGCTGGCGTTGCCGACAAACGCTCCCAACGGGATTTGGATCAATGCCCACGCCGGATCGGAAGGCGGCGGCATCTCTCGCGCGGCCAATCGCGAATACCTTGCGCTGGAAGGTTATACCGGTGATATCCTTAGCCCGACCAATGCCAAGCCATCTTCAGATACGTCTGTCACGCGTGGTTTTGGAACGGTGGATGTATTTGGCAATGAGCAGGTCCTCTATTCCGATCCGGCCAACTGGTTCGGTCTGCCGCCAGGAGTGACACAGAATAATCCCACGGGCATCGCCACAGCCGACGGAACGAACTTTTGGGGAACCGGCAACGTTACGGGAAGCAGTACGGAAGCCTCCGGCACGTTGTTCTACAATGGCGAGGTTTCGGCGACGCCAATTGAACTGCAAAACTATATTCAAGCCGCGGGTGAAGCCCGAATCATCGGCGGCACCCTTTATATAGTGGTTCCCGGCGGCGGCATTTATAACTTTTTGGACCCGCGGAACAACGACGCAGTAGTACCCTTGCCTTACGATCCAAACGTTCCCAACCCGGTTCAACACATTGTTTTGACCAATCTGTTCCTCAATTGGGGACCGGCCTACCAGAATATCGCCAATTTCGATATGAACGACGCGGGCACGATTGCCTACGGCGCGGATCAAACGTTCGGAATTGTAAAATTTGTCAACACCGGCGGCAGTTGGCAGCCGGCGCCGTATTATTTCAACGCTACCAATCTCGGCACCACCGCGCAGATAGTTGCGAATCAGGGATGTTTTGGCATCTGCGTCGATTTCAGCGGCACTAACCCCGTCATTTACGCGACGACTATGGAAAACGGCACGGTGCCACCCAATAACAGCCAGGGCAACGCCAACCAGAATCGCCTCATCCGCATCGTTGATACAGGGGTTGATCCCGGCACAAACCTTGTGGCCGAGACATTGGCCACGGCCACCTCGACCAACGAAGTTTTCCGGGGCATCGATTTTACTCCCGATGTGACGCCGCTCATTACCTCCGAGCCGATGCCGTATTCCACCGTCAGCGGCGCCAGCGCGTTCTTCACGGTAGGCGCTCAATCCGTCTATCCTTTGTCGTATCAGTGGCTTCAAAACGGCAGCGTTCTTTCGGGGGACACCAGCGCTACGTTATCGCTTAACGGGGTGAATATCAGCTTGGACGGCGATGATTATCAATGCGTCGTGTCTAATGCGTATGGCACGGTGACCAGCGCGCCGGCGGCTCTGACGGTTACCGCAACGGCCCAGGCGCCGGACATCACCAATTCTCCAACCGATGTAACAAACTATATCGACAACCAGGTGATTTTTGCTTCCATTTTGCCGACGGGCACCGAGCCGTTTACATATCAATGGTATTTCGGCGGCAATCCGTTGTCGGACAGAGGGGGAAAATACGGCGGGTCCCTAACGTCGTCGCTTACCATCTCTAACATGGCTTCTGGCGACGCGGGAAGCTACTACCTTGTCGCCAGCAATTCCGCCGGCTCGACTTCCAACCTGATGGATGTGCTCACGGTGCTATACCATGTGCCGACCGTCACTGTCGGCGAGCCGGGATCAGGCACGGCTTTTGTGGGCGCGATTTTCAACCTCACGGCTACCGCGGCCAGCGGCACTCCTCCATTGACTTACCAATGGTACGATGGCACGACGGAATTGCACGACGCCAACGAATACAGCGGCACTTCCATGCCAACATTGACGATAAATCCCGTAAACTACAGCGACGCGGGTTCCTACACGGTAGTGATCAGCAATCCCGGTGGCAGCGTGACCAGCCAGGTTGCGGTTATTTCGGTGCTTGCGCCTCCGCCTCCGTCCTACGTCCGTTATAGCAATCAAGTCTATGCGCAGAACTTCGACTCTCTGCCGGATCCGGGCAGCAATTCTGTCAATAGCATTAACAATCCCAAGGACCCCGGCGGCATTGATGGAGTCGCCTACTCGCTGGCTAATCCATTCGACTTCGGCTTCCCAGTCATTACCAGCGGCTACACTGGCGGATTGGGCCTTCCAAACACCATGTCAGGCTGGTACGGCGCCGCGGACACGCTCTACGTCGGGGTAGGCGGGATCACCCGTTTCGGAGCGCAAGACGGGGATCAGACCACCGGCGGCGTGATTGATTTCGGACCCAATGACAGCGGCGCGCTTGCCGGAACGAACCGCGCTCTCGGCTTGCTCTCGACCAGCACCACCGGCTCGACGACCTTTGCCCTGAAATTGATCAACGAAACCAGCAATTCGATCACCAACGTGGCCATTAGCTTCACCGGTGAGTTGTGGCACAACGGCACCGGCGCGCGAGTCATGTCCTTTGGTTACTCCGAAGACGCCACGGCGACCAACTTCCTGCTGACCGCGGAGTCGATAACCAATTCGGTCCTGGTATCGAACCTCGCTTTCAGTTTCCCGACCGCGCCCTTGGTCACAATGGTCGATGGAACGCAACCGAGCAATCAAATCGCTCTTGCGACCAACAACATGGGGTTGGCCGCGCCGTGGACACCGGGCGGCGCGATCTGGTTGATCTGGTCGATTAACTACTACGGCGCCGGCAGCGGCAATGGCTACGCCATTGATAACCTGGTGTTCTCGAATGCAAGCCCGCCGGTTCCACCAGTTCCAGCCGGCCCATCTTACGTCGCTTACACCAACGCCGACTCCGTTTACTCGCAGAATTTTGATTCACTGCCGTACGAACCCACCATTTCGGTCAACACGGCGAATCCAGTCACGATCAACGGCGTCACCTACGACCTGGCTGATCCTTTCGACTTCGCCGCTGTGGTGTCCAACGCATCAGGCGGGTTGGGATTGTCCAATACAATGCCGGGCTGGTATGGGCTGGGCAATTTACTGTCGAGATTCGGCGCCACAGCCGGGGATCAAACCACCGGAGGCGTCCTTAGTTTTGGCCCGACGAACAATGCGACCGAGGCGACTAATCGTTCGCTCGGATTGGTGGCGACCAGCAGCACTGGCCCGACTGCGTTCGGCGTCCGCTTCTTGAATTTGACTGGTGACACCCTGGGGCAGTTTAACCTGGCTTACAGCAGCGAACTGTGGCGGCAGACAACGACGGCCAAAGCGGTGACGAATTTCTATTACCTCGACCTGACCGGCACCAATGGATTTGTCACCAATATTGTGAGCGGCGCGCTGACCAACCTGACCTTTGCCACTGGCGCAACGGTTTGGGGAACCAACGGGCCGGTGTCTTCCAATTACGTGGTCTTTGCAAATCAGGCTTTGACGACCAACTGGCCCGCAGGCGCGGCGCTTTGGGTCGTTTGGGAAATGGATAGTTCCGCGGGAAGCGCTCAGGGCCTTGGCATTGATAATCTGGCATTCTCGGCCACCCTTGCGACAAACCTTGCCCCCGTCATCACGACGGAACCGCTGGCTCAATCGGTTTCAGTTGGGCAGCCGGCCTCGTTTAGCGTGTCGGTTTCAAATCTCCTCTCGGGCACGTATCAATGGTACACCAACGGCGTCGCCTTAGCCAATGGCAACGAAATCAGCGGCGCGACGGCCCCAACCCTGACGATCAACCCGACGACGTTCGCCGACGCGGCGACTTACACGGTGGTGATTTCCAACATCTATGGCTCCGCCACCAGTGCTCCCGTGACGCTCACAGTAAATTCGACGGCGGTTCCACCCGGATTTACAGTGCAGCCGCTCAGCCAGACGAATTATCTTGGCTCAAACACGGTGTTGTTCGCCTCGACTACCGGCACGCAACCCATTTCCTACCAGTGGCAATTTGACGGCGCGCCTATTTTGGGCGCCACTGCCACCAATCTGGTGTTGAACGATCTGCAATATACTAACGCTGGAACTTACACTCTCGTCGTTACCAATGTCGCCGGCACGAATATCAGCCAACCCGCCGTCTTGTCGGTCATAGCGCTTGCGCCTTCGTTCGTCACAGAGCCTTCGCCGCAAACTGTGATCGTCGGCGGAACGGCGGTTTTCTCCGTCAGTGCCACCGGCACCGCTCCGCTTCAATATCAATGGATGCTCGGGTCGTCGCCTCTCAGCGACGGAAACGGCATTACAGGATCGCAATCCAACATATTGATCCTGACGAACGTGCAATTCAGCCAAGCGGGCAGCTACTCCGTGCATGTGTCCAATACTGGCGGTTCCACGAACAGCACAGTCGTAACTCTGACCGTCGTCCCGGGGCCATCCTATGTCGCCTACAGCAACGCCAATTCTGTTTACTCACAGAATTTTGATTCACTCCCGTACGAACCGACCAATTCAATCAACACGGCGAATCCGGTCGTTATCAACGGCGTTACGTATTCTTTGGGTGATCCCTTCGACTTCGCCTACGTGATCGAATCCAATGGAACGGGCGGACTTGGGCTGTCCAATACGATGCCCGGTTGGTATGGATTGGGGAACGTGCTGGCAAGATTTGGCGCGACGGCCGGGGATCAAACCACTGGAGGGGTTCTCAGCTTCGGCCCGACAAACATTGCTTCGGCGGCGGTGGATCGCTCGCTGGGATTAGTGGCAACCAGCAGCACCGGCCCGACTGCGTTCGGCGTGCGCCTCCTGAACTTGACAGGTGGCAGCCTCAACCAGTTTAGCTTGGGCTACAGCAGCGAACTCTGGAGGCAGACGACTACCGCCAAAACAGTGACGAACTTTTATTACCTGGACCTCAGCGGCACCAATGGGTTTGTTACTAATATTGTCAGCGGTTCGCTCACCAATCTGGCCTTTGCGACGGGCGGCACAGCCTGGGGCACGAATGGGCCGGTCTCTTCCAATTATGTTGTCCTGGCCAACCAAAGCTTCACCACGAATTGGCCCGCCGGCGCCGCGCTGTGGGTCGTTTGGGAAATGAATAATTCCGCCGGCAGCGGACAGGGCCTTGGCATTGACAACCTGACCTTCTCGGCCGTTGGGCCGGGGACACCGGTTTCAATCAGCATCGTTCAGTCCAATGCCGTGTTGGTTCTCTCGTGGCCCGCGAGCGGCGGAACCAACCTGGAGGTGACGAGCGATCTGACGCTGACCAACGGCTGGACATCCTTCGGCGCGCAAGTCGTTACGACCAATGGAGTGGATTCCGTCGTGGCGCCGATCACCGGTGGAAATCAGTATTTCCGCCTCGAGCAGCAGTAGAGGCGGACCGCAAGGCGCGACGAGAGCTTGCAAAAATTCGGAAGTCGCCGAAGGATGTTCGTATGACACGATTATTTCCGGCGCTGCCGATCATGCTGGCTCTGTCCGTGACATCCGTCATCGGCGGGAGCGCGCTTATTAGCATTGATGAAGAACAAGCGGTTGGGAACGTCAACCCGCACTTCTACGGGTTGATGACCGAGGAAATCAATCATTCCTACGATGGCGGCCTTTACGCCGAACTGGTCCAGAACCGCGCCTTTCTGGACAATTCCGACCGGCCTCTCCATTGGTCCGCAGTACAGGGGCCGGGCGCGGCTGCGACCATCACGCTCGATCACGCCACGCCTCTGAGCGGTGTCCTTACCAACAGTCTGCGGCTGGATGCGACGGCGGCATCGGAGTCGGGCCGGACGGGTATTGCGAATAACGGCTACTGGGGCATTCCGGTCAAGCCGCGCACGAAATATCGCGCATCTTTTTACGCGCGAACCGCTCCGGAATTCAAAGGTCCCGTCAGGATTGCAATCGAAAGCGACGACGGCGCAACGACGTTCGCGGAAGCCAAAGTTTCGCGTGTTGGAGGCGAATGGAAGCGCTACACCGCGACATTAAAAACAGGCGATGCCCCACCCACGGCGAAAACAAGATTGGTACTTTCCATCAGCCAGCCCGGGACAGTGTGGTTTGATTTGGTTTCGCTGTTTCCTCCAACCTTCCACAACCGGCCCAACGGGAATCGGGTGGACATTATGGAAATGCTGGCTGGAATGAAGCCCGGGTTCCTTCGTTTTCCCGGCGGGAATTACGTCGAAGGCGACACGCTGGAATCCCGTTTCGATTGGAAGAAGACCATCGGCCCGCTGACGGATCGCCCCGGCCACGCCTGCTGCTGGGGCTATCGATCCAGCGACGGCATGGGGCTTCTCGAATTTCTCGAATGGTGCGAAGATTTGAAAATGGAACCGGTCCTGGCCGTTTACGCCGGATACAACCTCAACCATTCGCACATAGACGCGGGTCCCGCGCTTCAACCTTACGTGCAGGATGCGCTCGACGAAATCGAATACGTCACCGGAGACACGGGTACCAAGTGGGGAGCGGCGCGCGCCAAGGACGGCCATCGCGCCCCGTTCAAGCTCGCCTATGTCGAGATCGGGAATGAGGATTGGTTTGACGGATCGGGAAGTTACGACGCCCGTTTCGCCCAGTTCTACGACACCATCAAAGCGAAATACCCGAACCTCAAGTGCATTTCCACCGTTGGCACTGAGCATCCCGCCGACCAAAGGGTTCACAGCCGCAAGCCGGATGTCATTGACGAACACTATTATTCCCCGGCGGCGACCTACGACCAGGATTCGCCAACGCATTGGGACAACTACGACCGCACCGGCCCGAAAGTTTTCGTTGGAGAATGGGCGGCTTACGAAGACGTCAAGCCGTGGGAGCCGCCTTCGGGCAAATTGCCGCCCACGCCCAACTTGAAAGCCGCCGTTGCCGACGCGGCGTGGATGTGCGGCATGGAACGCAATGCCGACCTCATCGTGATGCAGTGCTACGCGCCGCTTTTCGTGAACGTCAACCGCGGCGCGCGGCAATGGCGCCCGGACCTGATTGGCTACAACGGCCTTAACGTGTATGGCTCGCCGAGTTATTACGCCATCCAGATGTTCAGCCAGAATCGCGGTGACTCCGTCCTTAAAACGTCTGTTTCCGATTCTTCGCTTAATTATAGTGTCACCAAGAATTTTCAAAACGGGGATGTTTACGTGAAAGTCGCCAATCCCGAATCAACGGCAAAACCCGTCGAGATCAAGCTGAACGGCAGGGAGTCCATTGCTCCGGAAGGCACGGCCACGACGCTTTCGGCGTCCAGCCTCAGCGAATCCAATTCGATTGACGACCCCGTCCACGTCGTTCCCGTGACAACAGCGGTGACCAACGTCACGGCTGACTTCACTTATACATTCGCCCCGTACTCCGTCACGGTGCTTCGGTTGGACACCGGGTCCGTCCCGTAATTTGGCGAGTCAGGGGGCGGCTTTGCGCGCGGCGTCATAAACCGCTTTCAGCGGGACGCCCTTCTCGCTCGCGAGTTTTTTGCAGGATTCGAATTCCGGCGCGGATTGTATAACCTCGCCGTCGAGCCGGCCGATTTTTATGGTCACGTCGCCGTACGCGGTTTTCACCACGGAAAATTCACGCCGCAGTTTGCGCCGCTCCGCCGTCGAGCGCCGCACTCCAAAGGCGGTCGTTTCGCGCAGGATCATTTCGCAAAATTTGTCGGCGTCCGCCGGGGCGCACAAAACACTGAGCAGGATGCCGGGGCGGTTCTTCTTCATTTGCACCGGCGCGTGGGAAACGTCCAGCGCTCCCGCCGCCATCGCCAGATCGACAAAATGCCCCAGCAATTCGGGATTGACGTCGTCAAGATTGGTTTCCAGAACGGCGATCGTGTCGGTCTCCCAATCATGCGCGGCGGCTGGGGCCGATTGGCCGAGGACCGCGCGGAGAACATTGGGGCGGCTCTTGTTGTCGCGTCCGCCGACTCCGAAGCCGACGCGTTCCGGCACAAAATTTTCCATGGGGCCGAACTTTTCGACGAATTCAGCCAGCAGCGCCGCCCCCGTTGGAGTGACCAATTCGTTGGGTTCGTCGCATTGCGCAAGGGGCGCGCCCCGTGCGGCAAGAATTTCCAACGTGGCCGGCGCGGGCACGGGGAAACGGCCATGGGCGCAATCGACAAACCCGTGACCTTCCACGACAGCGCTGGCCAGCACGCGCGGCTTGCCCAGAATTTCAAGGGCGACGCACGCGCCGACGATATCGACAATTGAATCCACCGCGCCCACCTCGTGGAAATGCACTTTGTCCGGGGGCAATCCGTGGATTTTGCCCTCGGCATTCGCGATTCGTTGGAACACGGCGATGGATTTAGTCTTGACGAAATTTGAAAGATGGCTCGCTTCGATCATCCGCCGGATTTCCGAATAATTCCGCCCCGGCGCGTGCTCCTCGCTGTGGCCTTGTTCATGCGGGTGATCGTGTTCGTGGTGGTGCTCATGATGATGCTGATGGCCGTGGTCGTGTCCAATGTGCACCTGAAATCGCGCGCCTTCGATTTGATGCCGCTGTTCCCGCGACGCGTGGAGATGGTATCCTGGAAGACCCAGCTTTTCCAACTCGCGCGTTAAATCCTCCATTTTGACGCCGAGGTCCAGCATCGCCCCCATAAACATGTCGCCGCTGATGCCGCTAAAAATATCCAGGTAAAGCGTCTTCATTTCGCAAGTTCATTGATTTGGCTCGCGGCGTAGCCCGCGCCAAAACCGTTGTCGATGTTGACCACAGTCACGCCGCTGCCGCAACTGTTGAGCATGCCCAATAACGGAGCCAGCCCGGCGAAATGCGCGCCATAGCCGACGCTGGTCGGCACGGCGATGACCGGCTGGCTGACAAGCCCCGCGACGACGCTGGGCAGCGCGCCTTCCATTCCCGCGACGACAATCACCACATTCGCGCGCCGTATCATTTCCAATTTGTTGAGCAATCGATGCAAGCCCGCGACTCCAACGTCGTAGATGCGTTCCACGGTGTTCCCCATGATATCGGCTGTGACACAGGCTTCCTCCGCAACGGGGAGATCACTGGTGCCGGCGGCCAGGACCGCGACCGTTCCTGGGCGTTTGGGCAACGGACGCTTTTCAATGGTGATGCAGCGGGCCGATTCATGGTGTTGCGCCGCCTTGAATTTCTTCTTTACCGAAGCCGCCTGGTCCGGGGCAAGGCGAGTCAACAATAGCCTTTCTTCCTGTTCCAGTATCTTTGCCGCAATTTTGATGATTTGCGCGGAAGTTTTTCCGGCGCAATAAATGACTTCCGCAAAACCCTTGCGCAAAGCCCGGTGAGTATCGACCTGCGCGAAACCCAGATCGGCGACCGGCGGGGCCTGGAATGCCGCAAGAGCGTCCGTCAAACTAACTTTGCCGGCGCGAAACTTTTCCAGCAATTCGATGGCGTTGGCAGTTGTCACGATGCCATGAAAATACACCAAGCGCCCGCGCCGGACAGGAAAATTTGGGGGCGCTTGGACTTGACTTTGATCGGGCGTTTGGAAAGAAATTGTCCGTGTCACTTCCCGGGCCGGATTTTTACGCGCGATGGCGCGCGGAGCAGGAAGCGCGATCTCTTTTGCGGGAGCGCGATTCCGCAAATCCCCCTGAATGCCTGCTGCAAAGCGTCTGGCGCCATCAACGGCTTCGCCGGGACGAACTGCGAACAGTCGATGGAAATCCCGTGCGCGTGTTGCACCCCGGCTTTTGGAATCGCGAGGCCGGCCCGGACTTTCGCGGCGCGGTCGTGCAATTTGGCCAGGAGGAGCCGAGATCGGGCGACATCGAAGTTGATTTGGTTCCACAAAATTGGCAGGCGCACAACCACCATCGCAACCCCGCGTTTTCCAACGTCATTTTGCACGTCGTTTGGGCGTCCGGCGTCGGTGATTCCAGCCCCGCCCCCGCTCTGGCGCTGGAGCCATTTCTCGATATGCCGGTCGCCGACATGCAAAAATGGGCGGTGAGCGGCGTCGCCGAGCGCTGGCCCGAAAGTCTGCGCGGCGCCTGCTGCGCCCCGCTCGGGCAATTGAAGGCCGACCAGATCGAAGAATTGCTGCAACAGGCCGCGTGGGTCCGTTTTCAGCGCAAGGCCGCCGAACTGGAAACTCGCGCGCGCCAGGTGGGCTGGGAACAGGCGTTATGGGAGGGAATTTTTCGCGCCCTCGGCTACAAACAGAACGTGTGGGCGATGCAGCGCGTCGCCGAATTGATCCCGCAATTAACCGACGGCGCCGAATCCGTGCAAGCCCTCCAGGCGCGCCTTTTGGGTGTCAGCGGCTTCCTGCCTGCCGCGGACGCTCGGCCTGACGATTATCTGCGCGTTTTGTGGGAGTATTGGTGGCGCGAGCGGGACCGGTTCCGCGCCGTGCAATTGCCAAAAAATCTGTGGCGCTTGAACGGCCTGCGCCCGTCCAACCAGCCGCAGCGGCGTCTTGCGCTGGCGGCCCATTGGCTGGCGTCCGGGGATTTGGCCGCAAAACTCGAAAAGTGGTTTCTCGATGAAGCAAATTCCGGAAATCTTGCCGGTTCGTTGCTTGGATGTTTGCAACCGCCGCCGGATGAATTTTGGTCGTGGCATTGGGGTTTTTTATCGCCTCGCCTGCTCAAGCCGCAACCGCTGCTGGGCGAATCGCGCGCCACCGACATGGCGATCAACGTCATTATTCCGTGGTTTTGGACGCGCGCCCGCGCCGGCAAAAACGAGCGTCTGGCCGCCATTGCCGAACAGCGATATCGAGCCTGGCCCGAAGCGCAAGACAACACGCTGCTCCGCCTTGCCCGGCACCGGCTGCTTGGCGAGCGCCCCGAGATGCGATTAAAAACAGCCGCCAGCCAGCAAGGCCTGCTGCAAATCCTCCACGATTTCTGCGATCAAACCGACGCCCTCTGCACCGATTGCGTCTTCCCGAATTTGGTGCGCGCGATTGTGTGAAGTGATTCGTTAAACTCGTCAACATCGAATAGCCTCGACTTGGAATTGGAGGATGCGAGAATTGCTGCAGCAAACTGCCGCCCCGCTGTGCAATCGGCTGATTCGGATAATTTGTCAGCGCCTCTTGCAGCCGTCCGGGTGTTTCCGGCGGCGGTCCTTGGTCGTTGGGCAGCAATCAACAAACTTATGAGCCACTCTGAAGACCTTGTTTGGAATACGATCACAGAGAGCGCGAAGACACGATTCGATTACTCGGCGTTTGAGGGCGTTTTTGGTGATACTGGCAGTCGCAATTTGGCTGAGAATGTTCTGTTTTTGGTTGTAGCAGGATACGCAGCAGAGCATTAGCCAGATGAGATTGTTGCAGACATCAACCGTGAGCTTTGTTTGCAGGAGACATAAACACACGACGCCTGTTAACCGTCGCTGCATCCAATGGCATCCCCTTTGGAATTGTGTCTGAGATTCTCCGCCAATAGGCCGAGCGAGGCTTGACAACCAGATCGATAAGCCATACTGTACGCACGTTGTGAGCACAATGTCGAAACGGGCTGTTGAAACCCAAGTGGCGTCTGAGCGTCTGAATTTGCGAGTTGCGCCGGCGGTCAAAATTCTGATCCGCAGGGCCGCAAAACTGCGCAAACACTCGCTTACCGACTTCGTGGTGCGGTCATCCCAAGATGCGGCAGAAGCCGTATTGGCGGAGCAGACCCGGTTTGTTTTGCCCAAAGCACAATGGCTGGCGTTCAATGCGGCATTGGATGCGCCTGCAAAGGAAATTCCTGAACTCAAACGGTTATTGACTGAACCATCCATTTTTGAGGCGCGTTAATGTTCTCGCCTCCCGCCCTGATAACCAGTTCGCATGACGTTCGGAATTTTGATTCCGGGAACACAGCATTAAACGAATTTCTCGTCAAATATGCCCTGGCTAATACGAGCGCCGGAATCGCCAGAACGTATGTTACTACACCCGTGGATCAAGCCGCCGTGATCGGATATTTTTCGATTGCGGCAGGTTCTGTCGAACGGGCAACAGTTCCAGAACGAGTGGCGAAAGGAACCCCACAGCATCCAATCCCCGTTGCATTGCTGGCCAGGCTGGCGGTGGATTTGAAATTTCAAGGCCAGAAAATCGGCCCGGGACTGTTAAAGCACGCTTTGCTCAAGATCTTGGAAGCTTCTCGTGTCATCGGTATTCGCGCGGTGTTAGTGCATGCCAAAAACCAGCGGGCAGCCGATTTTTACGCCAAATACGGCTTCATTCCTTCGCCGATAAACTCCTTTCACATGATGCTCCTGATGAAGGATGTCATTAAAAGCGTGGAGTCCTAGTGCGGCGTCAGAACGCCTGCAAACGGAAAAATTCTGAGCTGGATGTGATGGGAACTGTCGCCGTGATATTAGAGGCGTTGGTTGAATAAAGAACGGCAGCCGGGTTCCAGGCAGCGGGAATCAGAAACGGAGATTGGGTCAACTGAAAATTCTGCGCGAAGAGCGGCCAGGACAGCAGCGCATTCGTCGAACGTGGGGCGATGTTGAAATTCAAAGCCGGCTGAGGCGTGGGATCGTAGGCCCGACAGGACTGTTCGTGCTCGTGCTTTCAAACGCGCCGATGTCGCGGGCGGCGGCGCGGGGACGCCACATTAAGTTTGTGACTTCGTTGTAATAATATTCCCGTCCGGGCGGGCCATAAACAGTCGCGTTGGCGGCGCCGATGCAGGCGCTTCCGGCTGCAAGGTGATAATCCTCCGCGGTCGGATTGAGAAAGCCGGGCGAGGCGGTTTGGACGGAATTGCTGAGGACGCCGGCCGTGGCCTTCAACGGCATCCAATTATTGACACCACTGGCCGAACCCGCCGGGGAATCTTCGATATAATACGGAACCGTCGTGCCGTAAATCACGTTGTCGGAAATCTCCGCGTTCATGGGAGTGCCATCGGCGTTGGAGAGATGGACGAACTGCGATGAACCATACGTGCCGATGAAAGTGTTGTACAAAACTTGGATGGACATTGTGAGATTCTGCGTGCCCTCGTCATTGTAAAGAACAAGGACCTGAGAATGATTTCCCGGCGAATTGTTTTGGACCACGACGTTACCGCGAAAGATCAACGTTTGCGCGTAACGTCCCGACCCCGTGAAATCGTCGTCGCTCATGAGATCGCCTTCGTAGTTGGCCGCGCGCGCGAACCAGTTGTATTCGACTGTGGCCATGCGGCATCGGAGATGAAAGTCCTGGCCTTGGACGCTGTCATGCACAAAACAGTAACGCATCGCCAGATAGCCGCCGTAAATGTAGATGTTGTGGGTTGGCGCGGAAGACGGCGCATTGGTGTTGCCGTTGGCGTCGAATTCGCAGTACTCAATGGTCGCCTGGCTGTTTTGAGTTCCCCCGGTAATGCCGACGTCATTCGAGGTGAAGAAACAATTCCTGATGCAAAGATTCGTCGTCGTCTCGTAATAACGAATACCGGCGCAATTCACGGCTTTGTTCCGGCAATGCCGGAAAACGATTCCTGAAATCGTGTAGTTTTGCGCCCCGCTAAATTGCCATCCTCCACGCGCGGTATCGCCGGCGGTATAATCGCCAGGGGCGTTATCCACGAGATTTGTCCCAAAATCCCACACTGGCGGATTTGCGGGGTCCTGCGCGTGGATGTAAATGGGATTTGTCGTTCCCGCTTGCTTCGTCAGATAGACGCGAAAAGCGTAAGTTCCAGGCGCGATGATCACCTCGTCTCCTGGGTTCGCCGCTTCGATTTTGCTGTAATTATCCGTCGGGCCAACATTGATCACAGCGGCCGGCGTCATTACTGAATGGAGGCAAATAACGAAACCGGCCATCACCACGAAGCCACGAACAAACAGTTTCATGTTTTTGCTCCCGCTCCGTGGGCGCGATTAACTTCCCCCGGAATAAAGGTCCACCTTGTGTTTGATTTCGTCGTTCGATTCGAGGGAAAGCGATTTTTTCCAGGCGGCAAGGGCCTTGTCGGTTTGATGCAGCGCCTGATAGACGTCGCCGATATGGTCCAAAATCGTCGGGTCAGGCTCCCCGTTGTAATCCTCGGCTTTGAGAAGGTACGGCAAAGCCTGTTGCGGTTGGTTCTGCTTGAACATGACCCAGCCAAGGCTGTCAAGATACGCGCCGTTTTTGGGGTCGAGCTTGACGGCCTTTTCGATCAACGTCCGTGCGCGCGGCAATTGCTGGCCAAGATCCGCGAACATGAATCCAAGATAATTGAGCGCCTCCGCAAAATCCGGCTGGCGGTCAATGCACTTTTGCAGATATTCCTCCGCCGGTTTGAATTGCTTGTCGCGCTCGCACGCGGCCCCAAATTGGAAATAAAACCGCTGATCAAGCAAAGACGGCTCCGTCGCCAGCCCAATCACTTCGGCTTCCTTGAAGTGGCGAATCGCTTCCGGGTAACTCTTCACGTGCGCAAAAACGACCCCTGTATAAAACTCGCACGCAAAGGTCTTCGCAAATTGCGCCCGCGCCTGGTCCAGCGTCCGAAACGCTTCATCCGTCCGGTGCAGGTCTAATTGCGCGAGCGCCAAATCGTAATACGCCTGCTCGATCGACGGGTCCCAGTGCAGCGCGTTCTGGAAATCGTCGATGGCCTCGGTCAATTTATTCTCTTGGTAAGCCAATTCGCCAAGGAAAAACCAGGCCCGCGGGTAGCGCGTCGGATTATCCCGCACGATGGCCTCAAGTTGCTTCATCGCGTTGGTCTTGTCTTCCGATTGAAAGTAAATTCCCGCCAACTTTTCGTGAAGCGAATCCACCATTGTCGAGCCGTCCGGATACTGCGAAAGAATGCGGTTATAGATTTCCGCGGCCTTCTTCGGCTGATCCAGGTGGCTGTAAGCCTCGGCCAGCCGTTGCCACAAATCATCCGAAGCGGCCGTTCCCGCGGCGGCGCGATCCAGCACCGCAACCGCGCGCGCCTTCGCGTCAACGTCCTTCGGCTGGCTCTTAAGGTAGATGACGTAAAGGTCCGCAAGGGCCGCGAGCGTTGTGGGTTCGGGGCGCACGTCCCGCGAGGCGCGATTCAGCGTTTTGAGAGCGTCGGAAAGCTGCCCGGAATGAAAATAGACTTCGACCTGGCTTTCATAGCCGTCGAGTTCCCCCGGCTGGCGTTGAATGGCCAGCTTGCTCGCGGCCAGCGCCAGGTTGGTATGCCCCGCCTGGAGTTGAGCGCGGGCCAGCCAGCTTATCAATCCCGCCGACGCATCCGGCCGCTTCTCGGATTTCGTCAAAAGCGCCAGCGCTTTGGCAACATCCTTGTCCCTCAGATAATGGCGGGCGACCTCAATGACCAATTCCTCGTTCGCCGGATCGGCAAGCGCTGAGTCGTCGAATTCCGAGATGGCCCGCCCTTCCTCGTTGTTCTTCTCGTACGAGACGCCTGTGGCGAATCGCGCAAAAGCCTCCGGGTTGCCCTTGGCCAATTGGACGGGCGCGGGGTCCGGAGCTTCGTCCGCGACCCTGTTTTCGTCTTGACTCTGTGCTTCCGGCGCGGGCGCCGCCGAGGATGTCCGTTTGACCGTGGTGGCGCATCCGGAAATCAGGATGCCTCCCAAGGCCGCGATCAAAATGGAATGGAATGCCTTCATGCGTGGATTGATGGCTAAAAAAACCCGCTTCCGCCGCCCCGATGGCCGGATGCCTCGCGCCGCCCGAAATCTCCCATTTGCCGCCCGGGCTATTTCTGCCAGGTGCGTTTTTTGTGGCGGTTGGCGCGCAGCTTTTTGCGCCGTTTATGTTTGTTAATTTTGCTTTTGCGACGTTTTTTTAGTGATCCCATAATTTTTTGTTCAAATACGCGGCGTCAATATACCACCTTGTTCAAGGGGTATTCAATAATTCCTTCTGCCCCCGCGGCTTTGAGTTGCGGTATCAATTCCCGGACCACCTTTTCGTCAATGATGGTTTCGACCGCAACCCAGCCCGGTTGACTCAAACTGGAAATGGTCGGATTTCGCAGCGAGGGCAAATTCTTCAGCAAAGTGTCCAAATTCTTCTGTTGCAGGTTCATTTTCAGGCCCACTTTGCACTCGGCTTCCAACGCCCCTCGCAACAGCATGGCCATGGTCTCAATTTTCTTCCGTTTCCACGGTTCCTTCCATGCCGCGTAATTGGCAATCAGCCTCGGAGTGGAAACCAGCAGGGTATCGACAATCCGTAACTTATTGGCGCGCAAGGACGACCCCGTCTCCGTGATTTCCACAATCGCATCCACCAATTCATGCGCCTTGACCTCTGTCGCGCCCCAGGAAAATTCCACTTCCGCCTTGACTCCCTGTTTGCGCAGGTAACGTTTGGTAATGTTGACCACTTCCGTCGCGATGCGTTTGCCCTTCAAATCCTTGGGTGACTGGATGTTGGAATTTTCGGGCACCGCCAAAACCCACCGGCTCGGTTGGTTGGTCGCCTTGCTAAACTGAAATTCGCCTACCTCATGCACCTTCGAGCCGTTTTCCACGATCCAATCATGCCCGGTAATGCCGCAGTCCAAATACCCATGCTCGACGTAACGGCTGATTTCCTGCGCACGAATCAGCCGGATCATCAAACTTTCATCATCCACATAGGGCACATAGGAGCGGCTGCTGACTTGGATGTGAAAGCCAGCCTTCCCCATCTTCGCGATGGCCGCGTCCTGCAAGCTGCCCTTTGGCAGGCCTAATTTGAGTATTTCATTCATACTGTGCCGAGTCCCTTTTCGCCCGTTTCCGCGAGTATTTCTTGGCGGACTCTTTCACCCGCGTGACGGGGGAGATTTTCCACGGGCGGCGCGGCAAAGCCAACTTTTTCTTTTTCGTTTTCATCCCGCGCCCCTGGGATGGACCTGGCGTCCGCCAATCCGAACGTCGCCCCGCGCCAATGCCGCGATGGCCGCCGGGTAAACCTTCCGCTCCGCTTCCTGTATGCGCGCGTGCAACGTTTCGGGCGTGTCTCCGGGGAGAATTGGCACCGTCTCCTGCGCGATGATTGGCCCGGTATCAATCCCCTGATCGACAAAATGGACCGTCACCCCCGTGACCTTCACTCCATATTCAAGCGCCTGTTTCCAAGCCTCAAGCCCCGGAAAAGACGGCAGCAAAGCCGGGTGGATATTCACGACTTTGTGCGCAAACGTCCGCAAAAACTCGCCCTTGAGAATCCGCATAAACCCGGCCAGCGCCACTAAATCCACGTCCGCCTTTCGCAACGCCTCGACGAACGCCGCCTCCGCCGGTTCGTCTAATTTCGTGCGAAATTTCCCTGGCGGGATGTGCAGACACTCCAATCCCCGTTCGCGTGCCCGGTCGAGAATGCCCGCATTTTCCACATCACTAATGACAATGGCAATGCGCGCCGGAATGGTTCCAGCGGCACAGGCGTCGGCGATGGCGGCGCAATTGGAGCCTTTTCCGGACCCAAGAATCCCCAGCCGAAAGAGAGATGGTTCGCTCACGGCTTATTTCTGAACGAACCCAGTCAATTTGGCAACGACTTCCAAAAAAAGACTTCAGACAAATATGACGGTGTATGGGACGCCCGCACGCTGCCACAGGGCTGCGCGCTTGAAGGTCTTTTTATTTTTATTAAACTGTTGACACATGAGAGGCATAACACTACAGTCCTGTCCGGGTTCGGATTACACATAAGTAAAAGGAGATGCGCAAAACATGAAAACTAATACAGGCTCATTCAGTTTTTTCTCCCCCCGCAATATAGTGACACTCGCAACCATCATCGCCGTTTTCGTCCCCCCTTCCTCCCGGGCGCTGACGATCCTTTCAGCGCCTTCCTTCACCCCTTCCAAGATTGCCCCGTTGGCGGGCGTTCTCTCCGTCACCACAGACACGCCCTCCCAAGTCAGCGTCTCCGTGTACGATGGAATAGACACATGGCGGCGGGATTTCTACGATTACTCCACCAACCATACCGAGACGCTGCTCGGATTCAAAGCCGATCGCTTCAACGAAATCACCGTCACCGTGCGTGATCAATACCGGAATACCTTCACCACCGGCCAACCCTTGTACTTCCTCACCGAGCCGTTGCCCACCAACATGCCTACCTTCACCCTCATCACCAACAATCCGGGGCTCATGGAGCCGGGTTACACGATCTTTCGTGTTTCCAACCAAACCACCGGCGCCGCCTACGTCACAATTGTGGATAGGTCAGGTCAAATCGTTTGGTACGGCGAAGCCAGCGGCGTTGGCGGGACGGTCGGCCCGTTTCCCACAACCTCGGATGTCCTTCAACTCACCAACGGAAACCTTTTCTTCCCCGAAACCGACACCTTGGGCCTGGAGGAAATGGATATGCTCGGCAATCCCGTTAAAATTTGGCCCTCGCTTCCTGGTTACAACGTCGATTCCCATGAAGACCTTATCACCGATCATGGAACCATCCTTTACCTGAACTATACCACACAGGTCGTCCCCAATTTCCCTTCCAGCGCCACCGATCCCGACGCCCCCACCGAAAACGCCGACGTCACCTGCGGCCGCCCGGTAGAAATTTCCTTCACCAACGCCGCCCTTCTCAATAGCTGGTCGCTCATCGGCATGCTCGACCCCACTCGTATCAATTATCTTTGCTTTGCCATCCCATTGTATGGAATCGACGCCGAGCACGCCAACGCTATTGTTGATGACCCCGCCGACGACTCGCTCATCGTCTCCATGCGCAATCAGGACGCCGTCGTAAAATTCACCCGCTCCGGCCAGCTCAAATGGATCTTGGGTCCGACCAATAATTGGGGACCTGAATGGCAGCCTTACCTCCTGACCCCCGTTGGCGAGCCATTCCAATGGAACTACGCCCAGCACGCCCCCATTCTCACCCCGCAAGGCACGATCCTCCTCTACGATGACGGCAATTGCCGCGCCGAGCCATTCGACCCGCCCCTGCCTGACCAGGACAACTACAGCCGCGCCGCCGAATTCAGCATCGACGAAACCAACATGCAGGTTTCGCAAGTCTGGCAATACACCGGCACCAACGAAGATCGTCTTTACACGGACGCCCTTGGCAACGCCGCATGGCTTCCGATAACCGGCAACGTCCTTATAACATTCGGGTTCGTTTCCTACGAAAATGGAATGCACCCCGACCCGATTGCCACCAACGCAACCATCGTGCGAATCAAAGAAGTCACTCATCAGGCCGATCCCACTGTGGTTTTCGACCTTCAGCTATCCGATCCGGCCAACACCAATACCAACTCCACCGGCTTCTACGTCTATCGCAGCCATCGAATACCCGATCTTTACAGTCATCTTCCCGTTCCGGTTGCCAATCTTACAGTGCAAGCCGAGTCAGGCCAGCCCCTCCTGGAATTCACGGCCGACCCGGTGCGGACCTACGTTATCCAGTCCTCTCCCGATCTGGCGAATTGGAGTCAAATTGGAATCGCCTCCCCCGACGACACAAACGGGGATTTCTCATTTCAACAGCCGGGCAGCAACACGTTAAGCGCCCACTTCTACCGAGTCCTGACGCAGTAGCGTACGCCGAATTATCTTTCCTCCACGAACAATAATCGAGTGGAGGCTTATCATTTTCTCGACGAGTTCCGGGGAAAACAGAGTTTCGTTGTATTGACAAAGAGCGCAGAGTTCAGCGGGCCAAAGTTTTTGGAGTTTGTCTTCGTATTCGATAAGCCGCGGCAGAGCGCTGGGCAAATCCAACGCCCAGGACATCTCGCCAGTGGCCCGAAACCCCGCAAACGCGTGTTCGAGCGAATATTTCACTTCGCCATGAAGATCCGCGATCATTTTCTCCGGCTCGAAAAGACCATGCCTAAGGTAGGTTTCGCGCTTGGTGACGACGGTCAAAGCGCCTCTTCTTTGAGCTTTTCTCACGTCCACACCAGCCTGGTGAAATTTTACCAGAACTTCGAACACGGTATTTTCGTCAGCGATGTACAAGCAGCGTTCGTTATTCTGCAGGCCGTGGATTATATGGGGAATTGTGTACGCCAGCCGTTCTTCGTTCGTCTTGAAGAAGAAAGCGGCATGATTCCCCAACTCTAACTGCTCAATCATCAACCGACTTTCGTAGAACAAAGAACGGCGGGCGTCAATCGGGGAACCCCTGATTTTGAGGATTCCCAGTCCAAATCGGCTGGTAAAACCTTCAAGTTGACACGTAACTCTGCGCCGATGTATTTCTTCACAGTGCCCACGAATTCGAAGTTGAACGATAAGCCGGTGAAAGTGGGACGCTTCAAGTCCAAGCGGCAAGCTGTTAATAATGCTCTTGAGAAGAACGTCCATCGGCGAAAACGTCTGGGAATATTGAAACTGGCCGGGCAAATCGATTTTGATCCAAACTGGAATTACAAAACAATGCGGAAGAAGCGAAAGTGAAAGGAAAATCCGAAAGTTGATCGGTGAGTCAGGAAATTAACCTACGCTCCCTAAACCCGTTAAATCTTGTGAAGCTCAACTATCGTTTCTATAAAGAAAATTTCATCAAGCTCGCACTTCTGAGCGTGCCAATTATTATCATTCTCGTGGAGCATTTACGGGGCAAAGGCAATCCCAAGGACGAGGTAGGGGCATTGGCGCTGCTTGCCGTAATTGTCGTGTTCGCCAATGTGGGTCTTTTTATTGCCATGACACGCGCGAGGCGGAAAGAGGAGGCCGCCAGCGAACAGGGTACATCAGCTCTGTCAATCGGAGCAATTACTGTTGATCAAGATGCGAGCGTACCCTTGTCGCAGGGCGCTTCAGTTAAGCGAAGGAGAATGCGCTATGTCATGTCATGTTGGGCGATTGGGGGAGGCGGCTTTCTTGCGGTCTTCCTAAAATCCTGCCTGCTTGATGGGATTATTCCGGTCCCTTGGATTGGATACTTTTTCATAATTATTGGAATCCTGGGATTATGTGGAGTAAACGTGTTTTACGGCGGCCCCCTCGATTTGCGTTTAGATCGCGAACAAGACCTGTAAAATTGGGTGCGTAGCGTCCCTTTGGGAATTAATTCCATGCCGATTATGGACAAACCTGTCCAATATTTTGCCACCCTTCCTGACCGAATAGCGCTGCAAGCATCTCGCTAAAGTCTTTCGCGCCTTTGCCAGCCGTGAAACGGCTCGTCCATCTATTGTGCTGATTTTCCTTCGCGTCCTTGCGTTTAAAGCCCGGTCTCAACCCGACCTTGGCCCGCAACCTGCTTCGCATCGCCAGACGGATAAACAATAACCGAATATGCCTTCATTTAGTTATGTCGCCAGAGATTCTGGCAGCGGCAGGGAAATCCGCAGCAATGTGGACGCTTCTTCCGAGGCCAATGCCATTGCCGCGCTCCTGAACCGCAACCTCCTGGTCGTCTCCATCCAGGAAAAAATTGCAAAAAAAGGCCGCACCAGCGGCGGCAAAGTTTCCCTCGCCGACCAGGTAATGTTTACCCGCCAATTGGCCACGATGGTCGATGCCGGCCTCGCCATGGTCCAATCCTTGCAAGCCCTCGCCGAGCAGACCGACAACAAGGTCATGCGCGACATCATCAAGGACATCACCACCCGAGTCGAGGGCGGCGACAGCTTTTCAGACGCCTTGCAGAAGCACCCCAAGGTTTTCAACCGCCTTTATTACTCGATGGTCAGCGCCGGTGAAAAAGGCGGTTTGCTGGCGGAAATCCTTTCCCGCCTCGCCACTTATTTGGAAAACACCGCCCGCCTCCGCAAAAAAGTCAAATCTGCGATGATGTATCCCACAGTGGTCACAGTCGTCGCGATTGGCATCACTATCTTCCTGCTCGTCAAGGTCGTGCCCGTCTTCGGCGATATTTATTCCAGCTTCGGCGGCAAACTGCCGGCCCCTACGCAGTTCCTCATTCAACTGAGCAACATCTTAAAACATTATTTCCCCATTTTGATCCTCGCCGGCGGATCTATCGTGGGGGGCTGGCTCTATTTTATCAAAACACCCGTCGGCCTGCGATATTGGGATGATAAGCGAATTAAATTGCCGATCTTTGGATCCATCGCGCACAAAATCTGCCTCGCCCGCTTCACGCGCACAATGGCTTCCCTCATCCGTAGCGGCGTGCCTATTTTGGAAGTGCTCACCATCGTTCAGAACACCGTCGGCAACGTCATTATGGAGGCCGCCATTAAAGCAGCCGCCGTGGACATCGAACGCGGTGAAGGCATTTCCGCCGCGTTGAGCAAGCATCCCATTTTTCCCACCATGATCATTCGCATGATGTCCGCCGGCGAACAAACCGGCAAAATCGACTCCATGCTTGAGCGCGTCGCTGACTTCCTGGACGAGGAAATCGAGAACATATTATCGGGCTTGACGGCGTTGATCGAACCGATATTAATCGTGTTTCTGGGCGTCGTCGTGGGCGGCATCGTGATCTGCATGTTTTTGCCGATCTTCAAACTAAGCGAGCTGGTCTCGGGCCGGCATTAAATTGCCCATGCGGTGCTTGTGTTGAGACACGCAGTGGCTAGAATTGAGACATGGCGAAAGTTCTCTTGATCGACGACGAGGTGACCATGGTCCAGATGGTCACCGAGCTCCTACGCCGCGAAGGGCACGAGGTGCTCCCTTTCAGCGCTTTCAAAGACGCCGTCGAGGCTCTTGAAAGCCAGGTCCCCGAATTGGTCATCACCGACCTCTATCTCGACAAGACCCGCACCCACGGTTTGGAAATCCTCCAAAAGGCCCGCGCCCTCAATCCCCCGGCCACAGTCATCGTCATCACTGCTTACGCCACAATTGAAACGGCCGTCGATGCGATGAAAAAAGGCGCGTTCGATTATTTGGAAAAGCCGTTCAAGGTCGATGACCTTCGCCTGTGCGTCCAGCGCGCTCTTTCCTACAACGTCGCCATCTCGGAAAACATTTACCTGCGCAAACAGCTCAAGAAAAAATATCAGTTCAGCCAGCTTATCGGCAGTTCGCCGGTGATCCAGGACGTTTTCAAAATGATCGAGCGCGTCGCCGACACCGACAGCACTATTTTGATCCTCGGCGAAAGCGGGACCGGAAAAGAATTGGTCGCGCGCGCCCTTCATTTTAACAGCCGCCGCCAATTCGCTCCCTTCATTCCAATCAATTGCAGCGCCCTTCCGGAAAACCTCCTGGAATCCGAACTCTTTGGCCACTGCAAAGGGGCTTTCACCGGCGCGATCAACGACAAAAAAGGCCTTTTCCAGGAAGCGGATGGCGGGACTATTTTCCTGGACGAAATCGGCTCCATGCCGCCGGTCCTGCAAAGCCGCCTTCTGCGCGTCTTGCAAGAACGGGAAGTCCGGCGCGTTGGCGACAACATTCCTTCCAGCGTCAACGTCCGCGTCCTTGCCGCCACCAACGAACCTCTGGAAAAGCGCATCAAGGAAGGCACTTTCCGCGAAGACCTTTTCTACCGTCTCAACGTCATCCCCATCACCCTGCCAAGTTTGCGCGAGCGCCGCGAAGACGTCCCGCTGCTGACCATGCACTTTTTGCGAAGCAAGATAAACCCCCGCAGCGGCAAGCTTTACAGCATTACCCGCAAAACGCTCGACGTTCTGGCCGTTCACGATTGGCCCGGAAATGTCCGGGAACTCGAGAACGCCATCGAACGCGCCTGCGCCTTGTGCGAGGACAGCGTCATTCGCGTCGCCGATTTGCCTCCCATTCTGCGCCGCCACGCTCCCGTCGAAGGCGGCGAAGATCTGGTGGAAAGCCCGGAAGACACTGCCGAACCGCTGGGCGGATTGGCGGTCGGGACTGCCAGCGCCCCAACCCAGGCCTCGTTCTCCGAGCCGATCGGCCCTCTCAAAGATTACCTGCGCGACCAGGAGTTGACCTACGTCAACCGCGCCCTCGCCCAGACTTCCGGCGATAAGGAAAAGGCCGCCGAACTGCTCGGCGTTAGCGTTGCGACCCTGTATCGAAAGTTGGCGGAGGATGACGCCGCCCGCGTCCCGGCATAAGACCGCCGTAAGTCTCGCTTTTCCCCTCTTTAAAAAATCGCAAAAACGCCTCGCGAACTTCGAGGCCTTTCGGCCCGGAAGCATACTACTGGTATCATTCAGACTGTAGCATCTCAATCATCTTCTGTCTGTGTGTCTCAGCTGCCTGGAAGATGTCCGGTTCTCCCCGGAGAGCGTCGAGGGCGTGCTGACGCATCATGGAAGCGGCATAACGGAGGAGAACGCGCTGGTCGCCGAACTTAAAAAAAGGTGCGGCTGAGTCCGGACTCCTCAAAGCTAGAATGTCCGTTAGGTGAGACCAACGCCCAGCGAGGCGCTCCAATTTCACATTGATACTTTCACCCCAGGCGCGCCCCTCGACAATCACTCGTGTTGCTGGACCAACGAAGCGCACTTGAAACTGATTCTGTGGCTGCTCGATTGGCAGCGGTTCAACCACAAAACCAAGCTCTGTCATGAGAAACGAGAACTCAGCAAGACAGATCTGCCCGGAACTCGCCTAGTGAGGCATGAGAAATCGGCATGTTAATTTGTGGTAATGATGGCCCATCTTCCATAATGTATAAGCAGCAAAGTTAAAACGAGCAGAACCGGAAAGCGAGCCAAGCCGGTTTCAGTCTCAACTTTTGACACCGTGGACCGTGGGGCTGCACTTTACTGACAAACACCTCAGTAAAGAAACCGTTCAAAAACGAATCGACTGGGTCTGACACAGCCGCCAAAAGTCGTTGACATTCCCATGTTTGTATGGGACAATTCGATTGTGGGAGAAATTGTTCTTTGAAAATCGGGATGCAAGGGCAAAAGGCCAGTCAAGCTTGGTCAAACCAAGTCAAACCACTTTCATGGTCAAGGCCAATCCCGGTAGAAAATTGCAACACTCTAATATTGAGCATCGTATGAATGATTTAGGGGGTTTTTCTCGGTTTTTCCGGTCAAGCCAGTCAAGACACCCCTTTTTAGGGGCATAAGATTTTTCTTCCCTTTCCCGCGTCCCTTTTTAGTATCGGGCAGGGTGCGCGTGGAATTACCCCATCACGCCGCTGCCTGCATACCAAACATCATATGCCATTAACACATACTAAAGATTTGTTCGCAAAGGCCCTCAAAGGCAAATACGCCCTCGGCGCTTTTAACGTAAACAACATGGAACTCCTCCAGGCAATCGTTGAGGCCTGCGAGGAGGAAAAAGCGCCCGTCATGCTCCAGATTTCCAAGGGCGCCCGCCAATACGCCAGCCCCGTCTATCTCAAGAAACTGATTGAAGCCGCCGTCAGCACCTCCAACATCCCCATCGCGGTCCACCTCGACCATGGCGACTCCTTCGAACTTTGCAAAGAGTGCATTGACGAGGGTTTCACCAGCGTGATGATCGATGGCAGCCATGAGCCTTTCGAGAAAAACGCCGAAGTATGCCGGCGCGTGGTCGAATACGCCCATAAACACGATTGCGTCGTCGAAGGCGAACTGGGAATGCTGGTCGGCGCCCAGCACGACGATGGCGAGGAAGGCGGCAGCTATTCCAAAGGAGGCGTTTACACCCATCCCGAGGAAGCCGTCACTTTCGTCCGCCAGACGGGAGTTGATTCCCTGGCCGTGGCCATCGGAAACTCGCACGGCGCCTACAAATTCAAAGGGGAGCAACGTCTTGACCTCGACCGCCTTAAAGCGATCAAAAAGGCGCTCATGGACGCCGGGTTGGGCGATTATCCGTTGGTCCTCCACGGCGCTTCGAGCGTTCCGAAGGATCTGGTGCAGGAAATCAACAAGTACGGCGGAAAAATGGGCGAAGATACCGCAGGTGTGCCGGAAGCCGACATTGAAATTGCCCGCCGCACCGGCTGCACAAAGGTGAACATCGACACCGACCTGCGTTTAGCAATGACCGCCGCGATCCGAAAATGCTTCGCGGAAAACCCCAAAGAATTCGACCCCCGGAAATATCTGGCCCCCGCGCGAAACAAAGTGAAAGAGCTGGTCCGCCATAAAGTCCGTGATGTCCTCTGCTGCGCTGGTCACGCCTTTGATTGACCTGCGCTGATAGTGCCATATTGTCCCTGCTGGTACCCGCCGATAATGCGCCATTATGGCGCATATTGTCCATTCGCTGTTAAATTAACCAGTTCATTTTCAGTCGTTTATGTATATCGGCTATCTTGGCATGGCATAGGCTTATTATAAAGATAGAAGTAAAAAACATAAAAGGACGATTGAATATGAACTTAACAAAATGGCAAAGACCTAATCTGTGGACGTTTCACCCAGTTCGTCGAATGACGAGCTTGCGGGAGGACGTGGACAATCTATTTAACTTGGCGTTTGGACGAGTGGCTGGTTCTTCCGGTGATCCCGACGGCGGTTCGCAATTCCTCGAAGGCTGGTCTCCAGCAGTCGATGTCTATGAAGACAAAGACAATTTGCTGGTGAGGGCCGAGCTTCCTGGCATGAAGAAGGAAGACATCGAAATCTCCCTGCACGAGGGCTTTCTAACGCTTTCGGGCGAACGCAAAGCCGAGCAAAAACAGGAAGGCGCCGAAACATACCGTTCCGAGCGTCTGCTGGGGCGATTCCATCGCAGCATCAGCCTTCCGTGCGCTGTGGTGCCGGACAAAATCAAGGCCACTTATCACGATGGTATTCTAACGGTTTCCTTGCCGAAAGCCGAGGAAGCAAAGCCGAAACAAATACCCATCTCGGTCCAGTAAACGAAACAAGGAAAGGAAAAGAAACTCATTATGAATACAGTTTCCCAAAAAGAGGAAGGCACAGTCAACCCACAGCGATTACAGACCGAGACCGAGCGCGAATACGTCAGGCCGGAGGTCAACATCGTCGAGACCAAGGAGGGTTACGTTCTGGAGGCTGAAATGCCCGGAGTGACCAAGGACGGCCTCGACATTGGATTGGAGGAGAACGTATTGACGATTGTGGGGCGGCGCGGGCCGGCTCCGACGGGCAATGCGCTTTATCGCGAATCGCGCGCGGCGGATTTCCGCCGGGTGTTTGAGTTGGACCCGTCGATCGAATCCGGCAAGATCAGCGCCCGGATCGAGCAAGGCATAGTGACCCTTACGCTGCCAAAAGCTGAGAAGGTCAAACCTCGCAAAATTACAGTAGGTTAACAGCCATAACAGCCCTGTAGAGAGGCCGGGAGAAGCTGAAGCTCCCGGCCTTTTTTATGCCGGCGCGGCTTGTGCCGACCAGGAACAAGCAAACTGGTCATTTTGACTTTGCTTCTTTATTCCCCTAGTTTGCTGCCCGCATGAATGTTGTCTCCCATCGCGACGCGGATTTTGATGAACAAATTCGGCGGCTCCTCGCGCCTTCGAGTCTGTTTGATCCCTCCATCGAAGCGCAAACGAAGGCAATCGTCGAGGCCGTGCAAACACGCGGGGACGCCGCGCTGATCGAATTAACGGAACGCTTCAACGGCGCGCGATTGAGTGCCGAACAATTCGCCGTCACGCAGGCGGAGTTGATGGCCGCTTCGGTGCAGGCGGACGAATCGTTGCGGGCCGCTATTGCGGAGACAACGCGGAACGTCGAAGGTTTCGCCAAACGCTCGCGGCGCAAGGATTGGGCGATGCGGAATTCTCACGGGGCGATGGTCGGGGAGAAGTTCAATCCGTTCCAGCGCGTCGGGATTTACATTCCGGGTGGAGCGGCGCCCCTGGTTTCAACGGCGCTGATGACTATTCCGCTGGCGCGAGTCGCCGGCTGCCGGGAAATTGTCGTTTGCACCCCGTGCGGACGCGATGGCCAGGTGAATCCCGCATTGCTTTACGCGGCGCGGAGCGCGGGGGCGACGGAAATTTTGCGGCTCGGCGGCGCGCAGGCCATTGCGGCGATGGCCTTCGGCACGGAAACGATCCGCAGAGTCAATAAAATTTTTGGCCCCGGCAATGCTTACGTCGTCGCGGCCAAGCGGCTTGTGTTTGGCCATGCCGCGATGGATTTGCTCCCGGGTCCCAGCGAGGTGCTGGTGCTGGCGGACGATTCGGCCAATCCCGCCTTTATTGCCGCCGATCTTTTGGCGCAGGCAGAACATGGTTCCGGCTATGAGCGAGTCTGGCTTTTGACGCCCTCGGCAAAAATCGTCCGCGCGGTGGAAAAGGAAATTGTCCGGCAATTGCCAAAAATGGCGCGGTGCGAATTGATCGACCGTGTTCTTTCACGCAATACCTGGCTGGTCCAGGTGGCGAACATGCCGCAAGCCATCGAACTGACGAACCGGATTGCGCCGGAACACTTGGAAATCATGTGCCGCAACGCCACCAGCATCGCCAAATCGCTGGTGACGGCCGGCGCGATTTTCCTGGGAAACGATTCGCCCACGGTCCTTGGAGATTACGTGGCGGGTCCGAGCCACACTCTTCCCGCCGGAGGCAGCGGGGTATCATTTGCGGGCTTGACTGTCGATCAGTTCCAGCGCCGCACGAGTCTGGTCGAGTACAAAAAACCGGCGTTGCGGAAGGCGCTGGGCGCGGTGAAAAAATTCGCGGAGATGGAGGGACTGGACGCCCACGGATGGTCGGCGTCGGTCCGTGTCCGGCACTGACTCAAGCCAGCAATTGCCGGGCGTGGGCGAGAAGTTCGCTTTCGATGCGGCCCTTGAATGGAAGTGCGGCGAACGGAATATCCATGTCGATTAGGACCTGTGCGGGCTGCGCCTCCAATTTTCCCCCAACGGAAAATCCCATCGCTCGAAAACTGAAGTTGTTTACAAGTCCCGTCCACGCTTCGCTAACGTCGCTGATCTTGTCCCCAAAGTCCTGGCGAGTTTGGGCGACGAGGTTGACAACGCGTTTTTTCGCTTCTTCCGCGCCTAAACCATGCGGGACGGACAGATGTATTTTCGGCATGACGCCAACGTAGCCGCAAATTCACGGTTTTTCCAACGCGATGGATTCGAGTGTCGTGTAAGCGGTGCCTTGCGCGGAGAGAACACTTTGCATCAGATCGACTTTTTCGATTTGCCACGGGCCGAACTCGCGCGCTCTTTGTTCATCCAAAACTTTTGCGAGCTTTCTGCGTTCGCCTGGACTCATTGCGGAGGCGCGTCCAAGCGTCAAATGCGGTCGGAACGGCCGTGCTTCGGCAACAAAACCACACGCGGCAAAATGGACGTCGATCGATCTTTTCACGCTTTCCAACGCGCGCAAATCGCCGGCCAATCCGGCCCAGATAATTTGCGGGCGGCTTCGAGTTGGAAAAGCTCCCAGGCCCGCTACTTGAACCTCGTGCCCCGGATGTCCTTTGCAGGCCGCGTCCAAAGCGGATTGGATTTCAGGGATGCGCGCGACTTCAATCGACCCGAGAAAATTTAACGTGAGGTGGAGTTTTTTAGGATGGGTCCAGCGGATCGCCTGCGGTGGAATCTCTTTTGCCAAAGCGGTCGTCGCCGCATGCAGCTTTTGAAGAATGTCCCCCGGCGGGGAGATTGCGACGAATAGTCGTTTTGTTTCGCTTGGATTCAATCTTGGCGCGTCATCCTCCCGGTGATGGCCGGGGGTGCGCAAAAGTGTACAAACTCGGCGATGAGAAATCCATAAAACACGCCTCCGACAAATTTTCCCCAAATCGCGCTTGCCAAATAGTGCCGGGTTTCTAAGCTGGCCGTGAAATCTAAACAAAGGAAATTATGAATACGATTGTTCCACTGATCAGTTCTGGTGTCGCGGGTCCCCTTGGTGTGATCCATTTGCCCCGTCTCTGGCTTAAAGTTTCGCTCGAAAGCCGCGGCAAACTCGCCCCCGGCTATCCCGGCATCGGCAAAGGTTACGATCAAATGGTCCTCGATGGCCTCGGCCTCAAGAACGAAGCCGTGGCCGATTACATCAAGACCAGCCGGCCAAGCTATTGCCAATTCGAAGCCTGGATCAAAAAGCAGCCCGGCGTCAAACTCGACAAAGCCTCCGTTGAAGCGCTGAACAATTCCATTCGCGGCTACAACCACGACGATCAAACCCGCAAAGGCATTCTCTCCGCCAGCAGCCTGCCCGACGACTCCCAGGCCTGCCGCGACGCCGTCAACCTGAACAATTTGGACGACTGGAAAGAATTCCACGAAGCCGAACTCAAGTAGTCCGAGTTGCCAGATTCCGCCTCGAAGGCGAAAATAAAAGGCAATGAGACTTCAATCGATGCATGTCGGGATGAAAGTCCGTCATCCCGACTACGGAATGGGCACCGTCAAAAGTGTTTCCGAGCACCTGGCGGACATTCGATTTGACTCCGGCCTGCGCTCACTCGCCCCGGAACAAAGCAATCTCGAGCCAGCCGACCCCCAGGCCGACTTAAGCGGCATGACCATCCCGCTTCCCACGCTGATCACCGAAACAGTCGCCGCCGTGATCAGCGAATTGGGCCTGGAGCGGGACGAATCCATCATCGAAAAACTCGCCAGCCGATGGCAGAACGGGAACCTCGTCCTGCGCCCTACCGATGCCTCGTTGCAGAGCAAAGAAGTGCCGTTGGAAGTTTTTTTCCACAAAATCGTCATGCTCCGCAACAACCTGCGCGTCCTCGAACAAAAGATAAACGCCCACGAAAAACTCAGCGACGCCGAAAAAGTTGAAATGCAGCAATACATCACCCGTTGCTACGGATCGCTGACGACTTTCAACATCCTCTTCAAAAGCAAAGACGACCAATTCTCGTCCAAGGGCGAATAGCCCCAAACTTGAAAAGTTCCGCGGGTTCCCGTTTCATGGCAAACCGGGCATCAGGTTTTCTAACAGCCCTGTTTTTGTGCAGCCTTATTTCAGCGATATCGGCCGCCGCTCCTGTCGCCGAGACCCCCATGAATTTGACATCGTTTTTTTGGCGAGATGCATTTGGATTCCGCGACTGAACATCCGGCCTGAGTCGAGCAACGACGCTGGTTTGCCAAATCCCAGAAACTGATTCAACGCAAAGCCCGCAGCAGGCGTCTCGGGTGAACCGGATGAACCGGGAAGAGATCGGCTTCGTTAAACGCCAGCAGCAAGGCGTCGTCCTCCACGTCCAA
>DATAUD010000031.1:0-5623 GCA_036268455.1 Verrucomicrobiia bacterium | reverse complement strand
CCGCAGTCGCCGCGATTCCGGGGGGCGTGAGGCGGCGTCATAACCCACATAAGCCAAAGGCAAGTTTGCCGCCGCAGTCGCCGCGATTCCGGGGGGCGTGAGGCGGGTCAATTAAAAATTAGGAATGAGGAATTAAGAATCGCCGCAGTCGCCGCGATTCCGGGGGGCGTGAGGCGGCGCTGAAAGGGTCAAAACCTCCCGTCAACGTGTTGCCGCAGTCGCCGCGATTCCGGGGGGCGTGAGGCGGGATTATTCGCTCTCCGATAGACGATTGAATGAAAGGCGGATTGCCAATATAATGCGCCCTTATGGCCGAGCCGACTATCATTTGCCTGAAATGCAAGAATGAGATCAAACTAACCGAATCGTTGGCGGCCCCACGGGCGCATCTCAGTTTCTTGCAGGGTAGTGTGAGCTGCGGGGCATGAATGAAACATGCATTGACTGCCATTCGTCCCATTCCATTGCGCAAGCAGCCTCTGAACCGCTGGCTGTGCTGGCGGCTCGGGCGGGGTGTGCGCTGGAAGCCTCCATCATCCGTTGCGCCGACTCCGAGGATCAAACTCTGGGGCACTTGGAAGTCCAAGTGGCGCACGATGTCAAAGAACTGCTGCGCGCGGCTCTGGAGCGCGGGGCGCAGGCCAAAGCCGATGGTGCTCTGCCACTCTGCCCAGTCTGCCAGCAAAAGCTCACGCGGTTGTCGGCCGACCATCCGCGCATGTTTCAAACACGCTACGGGGCCATCACCGTCAAACGCACCAGGGGTTACTGCAAACGCTGCCGCAAATGGCGCGTGCCAGCGGACACGGCCCTGGGTTTGGAGGAAGGGGCCGGTCATTCTCCGGCGGTGCAGGAGACGGCCGCCCTTTTGGCCAGCAAAATGCCCGTCCAAGAGGCCAGCGCGGTCTTCGAACATCTCACGGGCATGAAGATGCCCCGCGCCACATTGGACCGGCAAGCCCGCCGCCAGGGAGAACGCGCTCAAGCCTTGCGCACCCAATTGGACCAACAAGCCGCCCCAGCCAAAGCGCAAATGGAACTGACTTTGGAACCCTATCAGATGATCATTCAAATGGACGCCTGGAACATTCGCAAACGAGATCACTGGGGCCAGAGCGCGGCGCGGCGTCGCCTGGGACAGGAACCGGAACGGTGGCACTGGGTCTATACTGGCACGGTCTTTCGTCTGGATCACCGGGGGCAGACAGCGGGCGGACGGCCCGTCATTAGCGAGCGCGGTTTTGTGGCCACCCGCCAAGGCATCCGCGCGTTGCGCCAGCAACTTCACGCCGAAGCCATGCGGAGAGGCTTGGGCCAGGCGGCGGGCGCGTTGGTCATTGCGGATGGGGCGGCTTGGATTTGGCGTTTGGCCGACGACCGTTTTCCAGAGGCCCGGCAACGGCTGGACTTCTATCACGCGGTGCAACATCTGGCCTCGGTGGGGCGTGCACTCTTTGGAGAGGATAAAGAGACATATCGAAGCTGGCTCAAACCTCTGGTGTGGCAACTTAAGAGTCAATCCGCAGTCAAAGTCATCAGCCAACTGCAAGAGGCGCTGGAACGGATGCCTGCCGGAGAGCCAGCCCAAACGGTGGCCAAAGAAATAGAATACCTTCAAGCACACCAGTCGCGCATGGATTATCGGGCGGGGCGGCGGGCGGGCGAACCCATCGGCAGCGGCCCCGTCGAGGCAACGTGCCGGCAAACTCAATGCCGGTTCAAACGACCGGGCCAGTTTTGGAGCCAGCGCGGCGACGAAGCCTTGTTATGCTTGGAAATGTTCTGGCGCAACCAACGATGGCATCTCCTTTTTCCTCACACCTCCTTCAACCCCGCAAGAAACTGAGATGCGCCCAGCCGAGGACGCGGTTTTTTTATTTCAAACTAGGTCGTGCATTCGACGTCGCATCTGATTTTGGTAGGGACGCCTCGCCGAGGCGTCCGTGGATGGCGTTGCTACGCCAATGAATCATAATCTACTGTTGACGGTGCGCCGTCGCCACTAACTCTAACAGCAAGCAACCTCACACCACACTTCAATCCTTGCCTTGATCGCATCCCTCACCATTCGCGTCCGCGCCATCTTCTCCTCCGCGCTCCCTTGAAACCCCGACGGATCGGGAAACCCCCAATGCAACCTCTTCGTTCCTCCTGGAAAAACCGGACACCGCTCCGCGCTCGTCTCATCGCAAACGGTGATCACGAAATCAAACACACGCCCCGATTCGATCATGCTCGAAACCGACTTCGTTTGATTCCCTGAAATCTCAATACCAATTTCCAACATCGCCTCCACCACGAGCGGATTCAGCGAGCCGGGTTCGATCCCTGCGCTACTTGCCTCAAATTCCGAACCACAAATCTGGTTCACGAAAGCCTCAGCCATCTGGCTCCGCGCGCTGTTATGAATACAAACAAAAAGAATCTTTTTCTTCATAATTTCGCTTTAGACTCCACCTCTGATTTTGGTAGGGACGCCTCGCCGAGGCGTCCACGGGGTTGCTGCGCAAACGACCCATTATTTCTCAGTCAGATCTTTTCGATGAATTTCACCAACCATACTACGCGACACTCCTCACACAACACCCTTCCTCGCGAACGCATCGGCAACCCAACACCGCCGCGCAAGCTCCAAGAATCGGCGCAACTACATAAATCCACAAATGCTCCAAATGCCCCGACATCAGCGCCGGAGCAATCGAACGCGCCGGATTCATCGAGCCCCGCAAATTGGCCCGGCAAACAAGGCTTCCAGAGCGATGATCGCCCCGACCGCAATTCCCGCCGTAATCCCTTTCTCCTTCGAGCCGGTCGAAACATTCAGAATCGTGAGCATCAGAAAAAATGTGAGAATGAATTCCAGGCACAACGACTGAGCCTCCGTCCCCGACGGCATCGTCGCGCCAAGCATTGCGCTATGCGGAAAAAGAAATCGCAAAACGCCGCTGGCCAGAAGCGCTCCAACAACCTGGCTAGCAACGTAACCGAAAACATCCCGACCCGGTAATCGCCGCGCCGCCCAAAACCCAATCGTCACAGCCGGATTCAAGTGCGCCCCGGAAATATCCCCAAAAGTGTAGATCATCGCCAACACGATCAGCCCGAACGTCAGCGCAACGCCGACATGCGTGATCGCACCCCCGCTCGCCTCATTCGCGATAATCGCACCCGTCCCCGCAAACACCAGCCCGAACGTCCCAATAATTTCCGCACAACACTTCTTCATCATAATGTAGCAGGGCGGTGCTGCCGCGCCGCCTCTGACAACCTCCTCTGCCCCCGGCGCAGCATCATGCAACAAACTTCTGTGACACTGCACTAGTCTCGTGAGTCATTGATTTCTTTAATAATTAACATTGGCGGTGCTTCTCTCCTTCTCTTCCACGCTGCCGCGTGGAGGAGAGGGAGGTTCCTTTCAAATTTCGTGGGCAAAATCTCCTCGGAATAATTTCAGCTTTTTTTTGACTCGGGAGACTAGGATCGCGTTATTCGTTTTTAGAAGGAAGTTCGAGACCCTGTTTAATGGAATTTATCGAATTATTTATGGTCGATTTAGTGCGCACTTCAACTTCTGTAAACCCCGCCTGGTAGAAAAGCAACGCCAATTGCGAGCGGGCGCGTTCCGAAGCTTGATCCAAAATGCCATTTTGCAAGGCCGCCAGTCTTAGCTCCTCCACGGCCTGCCGCCGGGCATTTTGTTCGAGGTCCTTGTCAAAAATGCGCAGGACGCCTGTGGACCTCTCGACAATCTGGGTTTTTTGATCGTCAAGGTACGCGTCAACAACACGAGATCGCGGCAAGTCGATGCTGATCTTGCTGCCGGAAATTTGAAAGTCGTTGGGGGTCAGTTGATCGAGATTGATGGCCGCTTTGACAACACCATGCGCAACCAACGTTACATGGCTGTCGCCGTACCATTTCAAATCGTCGAGCACGACAACTTTTTCAAGGTTATATTTGACGGTG
The DNA here is from genome assembly GCA_036268455.1 of Verrucomicrobiia bacterium. Classification (GTDB taxonomy): domain Bacteria; phylum Verrucomicrobiota; class Verrucomicrobiia; order Limisphaerales; family Palsa-1400; genus DATAUD01. Next base: position 1,657 of record DATAUD010000031.1, on the reverse strand, counting down.
ACGAATTGCGACAGGGTCTGGACTTTTTTCAGCAGCGTCGCCGTATTGAGAATTCGCGGGCTCTGGGGCACGACGAACCGGTAAAAAACTGCGCCCAAAAACAGCCCCGCCGCGAAAATAATCGCAAGCACGCTTACGGCAATGGCCGCCTTTTTCAACACGCCGTTAGTTTAGAATCAATGCACGAAGTTCAAAGCCTGAAATTTGGTAGGGACGCCTCGCCGAGGCGTCCGTGCAACAGATAAGAATTGATCTTTCACTCGTTGTGCTTTTTGGATGCGTCTGCCCTCTTGAAATTCTTTGCGCCAGCCGGTTTCCATCGTTACCCTGCGCGGATGAGTTTCAGCGTGTTGGGACAATTTCCGGCCTACCGACCGAGACGGCTCCGGCAATCTGCGGCGTTGCGGCGACTCGTTCGCGAAAGTTCGCTTTCGGCGGACCGGCTCGTCCTGCCGTTGTTCGCCCGCGCTGGACGGAAATTCCGCCAACCCATTGGCGCGATGCCGGGAGTATTTCAATTGTCGCCGGACGAAATCGTTCGCGAAGCCCAAACCGCGCGGGAAGCCGGCGTGCTGGCAGTTTTGCTTTTCGGAATTCCAGATACAAAAGATGAAAAAGCTTCCGGCGCGTACGCTCGCAATGGAATCGTCCAGGAAACTGTGCGGCAACTGAAAAAGGCTTTGCCCGATCTCCTTGTGATTACAGACGTTTGCCTATGCGAATATATGAGTCACGGGCATTGCGGGATTATCGAAAAAGATAAGGACGGACGCGTCCACAACGACCGCTCGCTGAAATTGCTCGCGCGCGCCGCGGTAAGTCACGCCGAGGCTGGCGCGGATATCGTCGCGCCCAGCGATATGATGGATGGACGGGTAGCGGCGATCCGTGAAGCATTGGACGCGGACGGCCTTGAGGACATGCCGATTCTTTCCTACGCGGCAAAGTTCGCTTCGGCTTACTACGGGCCTTTTCGGGAAGCGGCTGAATCCACGCCGAAATTCGGCGATCGGCGAGCATATCAAATGGATTCGGGAAATTCTTTGGAAGCGTTGCGCGAGGTGGCGATGGATATTTCAGAAGGCGCGGACATGGTTATGGTGAAACCGGCGCTGGCTTGCCTCGATATTTTGCAGCGCGTCAAAGCGGAATTTGGTTATCCCACGGCGGCGTATTCGGTCAGCGGAGAATTTTCAATGATTAAAGCCGCAGGGGCAAAAGGCTGGATCGACGAACGTCAGGTCACGCTCGAAACGCTTCACGCCATGCGCCGCGCCGGAGCGGATTTTATCATTACTTACTCGGCAGTGGAGGCCGCGCGCTGGCTTAAGGAAGGGTAATAATTTTACCCGCTGGATTTATTCCAAACGATAAACAGCAGTATCGCCACTGCAACAGCTAGTACAACGACGACGGCAATAAAAATCTTCGTCCCGTTGTTGCTCTTCTTTGCAAAAGCGTTCTTCTCAAAAGGCACCGTTTTGGTGGCAGGCTCCTGCCCAAGTCTGACGCCTTGGGGGATGACCATCGTTTGATCCGGCAATTTTTTCGGCGGCGATTTTTGGGCGTTGGCATCTTCCAGGCGAAGCTCAATCTGACCCAGCCGAAGAATCTGTCCAGGTTTGAGCGGAGCTTCACCCGTAATCTGATTCCCGTT
>DATAUD010000030.1:0-43338 GCA_036268455.1 Verrucomicrobiia bacterium | reverse complement strand
TTGTTGGGAATGTAGCTGACATACGTCCCGCCGTCCTTCTGGATCGAATCGTAAAACTCCCGGTTCAACGGACGGTCAAATTGCACAATGTAACTGCCGGGCGAACCTTTGGCCCGCAGTTGCGCCGGAATGTCCAACCGCACCGGACGCCGCGTATCGATGAGGGCGTTGCGCAGGATGATGGCGTGATCATCGCGCAACAGTTGGGACATCGTCTCCTTTGTATTGCTCAACCGATAGGACTTGCGCTGGGCAACCGCGTTGGTATTGGAAGCCTTGATCAAGGGCGCCGAAGGCGAGGGAGCGGGCTTTGCCGACGTTGACTGGTTGCTGCGCCGCCGCGCGCTGACTTCCTCCCCATGATGCCACATCCACCCCGCCGCGCAAAAAAGCACAAGACTTATCAAATACCAAGTTCGCGACTTAAAACGCATGTGAAACCTCCAATGTTGTTTTGAGAATGACTGACAACGACAATGTCTCGTAAAGTGGCCGAAGGCAAATGAATTTACGCGCGCAAAATTTCGCTCGATAAAAGCTTGACGACCTCAGTCCACGGTGTAATGTTTTCCCTCACAAGCAAGTGAAGGAATATTCCTACTTCTCTCTTGGCGGGGCAGTCGAATGCCCGGCGAGTGATTATTCCTCTCCGGGAAGAGACCGTTTGGCGACCAAAAACGTATGCAAATAACGACAAGAAGCTCACGCATCAGCATTAAAAGAATCAAGCGATTTACTGACTTATGCAAGGAAAGCTCTCGTCTGGCTTTACGACTGCTGCTAAATCCCAAAACGATGCGTTGGATTCCCCGGATCTTGGCCGACGGGATTACCCCTGTGCGGCGAATGATGCGCCTGAAATATATTGAGGCGCATAATATGCAAGAAATAAAGAATTTGCTGGCGCATGGGGTTCCGATCACGTTTGTCACTTCGTTTGCGCGTTCAGGAAATACCTGGATGCGGTACCTTCTTTCGGATGTGTTTTTGCAAAGCCAGGGAATCGACACTGCGACGAAATTGGTTATTCATCCGGACGAAATCATCCCGGACTTCTACCGCAGCCTCGTCGCCGTTCGCGACCAGACGGTGGGAACGAATGCGCTCTTGCTGAAAATCCACGATCCGTTCAAGGAATTACGCGAGAGGTTTTGGGGTGATTCCTACCGGACTGAGTCATCGTTTCAGCGTTGCCGTCATCTTTATTTGTTTCGTTCCCCCGAAGATGCGCTGGTATCGCTCTACCACTATCATTTGCGGCACGACTTGGTAGTGGAAAAATCCACGAAATGGATCGGCCCATCCAAAATTGACGCGTTCTGTCGCGAGGCGCTGCCCGGATGGATGGAGCATGTCTCCGGCTATTTGGAAGCGGCGGAAAGCGGGGTGCCAATATATTTTGCTTCGTATGAACAGCTTTCGGCCGACTCGAAAAAGGTTTTGGGCGAGATTTTGCAATGGCTGGGCGTACCGCATACCGCCGTAATGCTCGAACGGGCGACTTGGAACATGCAATTCCAAAAGCTCAAGGCGACGGATGCCCGAGATATGGGCCACCACGGGCGCAGCGGCGCGGGATCAAACCAATTGGAGCCTTCAACAGTTGAGTTAATTCGCGCTGAGACGGCGCATATTATCGAGCGCGCTAATCGTCGAGCGCGTGTATCGGCGCTGTCAGCTTTGGCGCCGGTGCCTGACGCCTTTTCACACGAAGAGCAATTACGAGACGGGCGCTCCAATATGCAAATGATAAATTCCACTCCAAGGGTGGTGTGACAGTGCGGAACTCTATGCGCGCGATACCCTCCGGGATGCCAAACTCCCGGCCCAGCTCAAACCAGTGGTTTCTTTTGCTGGGCTTGTTAGGACTGACACTGATAGTGTTATTTTTCCAAAGCTTTGAACCGCGCGAAGTTCTCTTTGCCAACGACACCCCTCTGGGGTTTTCAGCGTCTGAACAAAATCGTCTCCCGGCCCGGTTTGCGGGAGCTTGGTATAATCTGGCATGGCTGGGAAATGGACAGCCAGCGGCCGCGCCGACGGTTACGACAGTTTTGAGAATGGCTCTTTCCCCGGTAATGTTCTCGAAGGTTTATGCCCCCTTCACACTGCTGTGCATTGGCTTTTCGGCGTGGCTTTTTTTCCGCCAGTTGCGATTTCATCCAATAGTTTGCGCTCTTGGCGGTTTGGCTGCAGGCTTGAACACACACTTTTTTTCCATTGCGTGCTGGGGACTGGGGTCGTGGAACATCGCTGTCGCAATGACGTTTCTGGCGCTTGCGGCCTTATCCAGTCCGGCGCTGAAACAAATCTGGGCCAGGGGCATCCTTGCGGGGCTGGCTGTGGGCATGGGATTGATGGAAGGTTTCGATTCGGGGGCAATTCTTAGTATCTACGTGGGGCTTTATGTGGTGGTTCGCTTTTTGACCGAGGAAGCGCCGACCGGAAGAAAAATTGCCCGGGCAATTTTATGCGAAGTGGTGGTGATTGTTTTTGCCGGTTTCATCGCCGCTCACACGCTTTCAACGCTGGTGGAAACACAAATTGAAGGGGTGGCCTCGATGGAGCAGGATGTTCAGACCAAACACCAGCGCTGGAATGCCGCGACGCAATGGAGCCTGCCGAAAGCCGAAACGCTCCAGATATTTGTGCCGGGTCTCTTTGGATATCGCATGGCGCAGCACATTCTCAGCCCGGACCATTCCAGCGCATATTGGGGCGACATTGGACAAGATCCGCGCATTGCCGGCCTGGGCAGCGATGATCCCGCCGTGCGGAAGGAAATCGCCGCCGGCTTCAACGTGACCGACGATTTAAGAAACGCGCTCAACACTCCCACCCGGCATGAGCGAACGGGGGCCATGCACGACATAACGAAAAAGAGCGGCATCTATTGGCGCTATTCGGGCACAGGGGAATTCGCCGGGATTGTCGTATTTGTGCTGGCGCTCTTTGGGTTTTCCAACGTTTGCCGGTCGCAATCGCCCTTCACCAAAGGTGAACGGATTTCGGTCTATTTTTGGGGCGCGGTGGCGGTGTTCTCGCTTTTGGCGGCATGGGGGCGCTACGGCTTCGTTTATCAGATTCTCTATCAGTTGCCGTATTTTTCGACCATTCGAAATCCCATCAAATTCCTGCATCCGTTTCAAATTGCGTGGATAATTCTCGCGGCGTACGGAATGGAGGCGCTGTATCGAATGTATATGCGCGGCCCCTCCAAACGGACAATTCCCTTCCCGGAACACGTAATGGCATGGTGGGGAAAAGTAACCGGGTTTGATCGGAAATGGACGGTATTCGCGCTGGTGTTGCTGGGGGCTTCGATTGCCGGCTTGTTCATCATGAATGCGTCGCACAACGCATTGGTTCTTTATTTGGAGGACCAATCGTTCGCCTCGCAGGAAGCGGCGAAGATCGCGGCCTTTTCATTCGCGGAGGCGGTGTGGTTTGTTGTGTATCTTGCGCTTGCGGTTTTGGTGGTTACGGGGATCGTCAGCGGCGCGTGGAGCGGCCCGCGGATGAAATGGGCGTGGACGTTTATCGCGATTTTGATGATAGCGGACCTTGCGCGGGCGGACCAACGGTGGGTCCGGTATTTCGATTACACCGAAAAATACTCGCCGAATCCGATTGTGGATTTTCTGCAAGAGCAGCCTTACGAGCATCGGGTAATCGGCAAGCTCGAACCAAGAGGGCCCGGCAGCGGCATTACGCCGGGTTTTGGGGAACTGTACTTCTTTTGGATCCAAAACGATTTTCCCTATCACAATATCCAGAGTTTGGATTTCTCGCAGATGCCCCACATTCCAGACCTGGATCGGACATACCTAAAAGAATTTGAATTGAAGGGGACGGACATTCATGAGACTGACATATTCCCAGCCGTCCGCTTGTGGCAATTGACCAATACCCGTTACATGCTGGCAACCGCCAGCGGGGTGGATTTATTGAACGAAAAGGCGGGACCCGATCGCGGGAGTTTTCAGATTCGCGCCCTCTTCAACCTGGAAAAAAAACCCGGGATCAACCAAGTCGCCGATGTGGGCGACATAACGGTTGTGGAAGGACAACGGGGGAGTTATGCCCTCATCGATTTCACCAATGCGCTGCCGCGAGTGAAACTCTTTTCCAACTGGCAGGTTCCCACCAACGATGACGCGGCCCTGGCGACTCTGGTGTCCCGGGAGTTTGACCCAATGAAAACGGCGCTGGTTTCCAAGGAAACTCCCGCGCCGCAGGCGCCGACGGCTCCAACCTCTGACGCCGGAACGGCCACGATCACGCAATATCATCCGAAATTCGTACAAATTAAGGCGGACGTCAAAGTGCCCTCCATCTTGCTCTTGAATGATCGCACCGCGCCGGATTGGAAGGTTCGCATCGACCGTAAGCCAGGGAAGATATTGCGATGCAATTACATTATGCGCGGGGTTTTTCTTTCGCCGGGCACGCATACGATCGAGTTTCGCTACAGGCCCTCGTTGAAGACTTTATACGTGACGCTTTGCGCTTTTGTGGTGGGAATCGCGGTGGGGGGCTATTTGATCGCCACGCGGAAACCATCGGTCGCTCCGGTCGAGAAACCGGCGCCCGAACCCACGCCGACGCCGGCGCCCGCTCCTGCTCCGTTCCCAGCGAAGGGAGCGACACAGCCGGTAACGCAGACCACGAAAACAACCAAGAAAAGCCGAAAAGGGAAGGTGCGGAACTTATAGTTGACTAATCGCGACGTCGCCGCCGACGATGCGTTCCAAGTGCCCGTGCGGACCGCGCACCAGCAAAGCGCCGTCATCATCCAGCGATTCGGCGCGCCCGCGGATTACCCGGTTTCCGACGCGAATAGCCACCTGGCAACCCAAGGTGCTGCAATGCTCGCGCCATTGATCCGCGACGATGTCAAACTCGCCCTTCTTGACAAGGTCGTAATCGCGGTCCAGTTCCCGCAGGATGACGACGGCGAGTTCCGCGCGGTTGACCGGCTGGCCAGTTTCCAATCGAAGCGAGGTGGCGATCTTGCGCAGAGGCGGAGGGAAATCGGCGGCCTCCAGATTGACATCCATGCCGATCCCCAGAAGGACATCCTTCAAAGAATCCATTTCGGCGCTCATTTCGGTAAGGATGCCGCAGAGCTTGCGGCCGCGGATCATGATGTCGTTGGGCCATTTGATTTCGGGAACGATCCCGGTTTGCAAGGTGACGGCGCGCGTGAGAGCAGTCGCGGCGGCGACGGTCAATTGCGTGGCTTGCTGCGGTGAGAAAGCCGGGCGGAGCAGGACGGTAAACCAAAGGCCCTTGCCGGCGGGTGAAAGCCAGGTTCGCCCCATGCGGCCGCGGCCTTTGGTTTGAGCCTCGGCAAAAACGACGGCGCCTTCGGGGGCGCGACCACGAGCGAGGCGGGCGGCAATGTCGTTGGTGGAAGTCGTCTCCTTAAACACGTGTATCTCGCGGCCGATGACCCGCGTGGGGCCGAGCCGGGAATAGAGATCGTCCGCGTGCAGGGCGTCGGGCGCGCCAAAAAGCCTGTAGCCGCTGTGCGGAGCGGCCTCGATGTCGTAGCCGCTGGCGCGAAGCTGTTCGATATGGCCCCAGACGCCGGCGCGGGTCATGCGAAGGGCGCGCGCCAATTCCGCGCCGGAGACGCCCCAGGGGGCGGCGCGCAATGCGGACAAAATTTTTGCGTCCACCGTCATGACGCGAGCAACTCAAAATCGAGCGCGACGTCAGACGCGCGGGCCGAGTGGGTGATGCCGCCGACGGAAATAAAATCGACGCCCGTTTCCGCGATCGCGCGCACGGTGGCAAGACTCACGCCGCCGCTGGCCTCGGTTTTGGCGCGGCCATTGACGAGCCAGACGGCGGCGCGCAAGTCTTCGGTTGACATATTGTCAAGCAATATTACATCCGCGCGCGCCAGCAACGCCTGCTCGACCTGTTCCAGCGTGTCCGCTTCGACTTCGATTTCGAGGCGGGGATATTGGGCGCGGGCGCGATGGACAGCGGCTTCGATGGCGTTGGGCGGCTCGAGGCGCAAGGCGGCGAGGTGGTTGTCCTTGATCAAAATGCGGTCGAAAAGGCCGATGCGGTGGTTGGTTCCCCCACCCTGCGCGACGGCGTATTTTTCGAGGCTTCGCAAACCGGGGTTGGTTTTGCGGGTATCGAGAATGCGCGCGCGGGTTCCGGCGACGGCCTCGACAAAACGAGAGGTCAAGGTGGCGATGCCGGAGAGGCGCTGAACGAAATTCAGTGCGACGCGTTCGGCGGTCAAAATTCCACGCGCGGGGCCTCGCAAATGGAGGAGAGGCTGGCCTCGTTCGACGCGCTGGCCGTCTATGGCAGTCCGTTTGATTTCGATTTGCGACGCGACTTCGTGAAAAACGGCCTCGGCGACCTGCAATCCGCAGGCGACGAGCGGTTCGCGGGCCACCATGATCGCGGATGCGACGAGATCGGCGGGGACTGTGGCCAGAGTGGTCACGTCGCCGTCGCCAATATCCTCGCGCAACGCGGCGCGGACCAAATCGAGATCAACGTTCAAGTTTGCGAACTATACTTAGACAGACGGAGGCGTGTCTATTGTTTCTGTGACTGGAGGTTCGGAGACTTCCGGTATGTCCTGCTGAGGCGCGTGGAGGGATTTGGCTTCCTTGACAGGATCGGGCTGAGGCGGAAGGTTTGGTTTCGCTTTAACATGCTTCGTTGCAACGAGTTTTGCCTTTTTTACTTTAGATGGCTTGACCGGCTTAACTGGTTTGACCTGCTTTGACTTGGCTTGACCGCCGAATTCGGCATCAAGCTCTCGGAAAAGGCGCTTGGGGAAACGCGGAGAGAATGGATCTGACTCTTCCTTGCGCCGCGTGGCAATGACGTCATTGTGTTCGGTCGCGCGCTGCAAGGTTCGTTGTAAAATGCCGATGTCATGCGCCATTGTCCGCAAGATGCGCAACTGGGCCTCGATTTTTTTGTTTGGCAGGCCATCCCATTCGGCCAGAAGCCCGGCATACCTGATGGAGAGCTTGGCCGCGAGGGCGCCGGCGAGCAAAGAGACGTCGAATTCGTCCTGCATCATGCGGACCTCCGCAGCGGTGTCAAATGCACACTGGTGAAGCTCCTCATGGATGAGCCATTCGCGGTAGCCGCCGTTGCGCCATTCGCTGAGGTTTTGCTTGCTGATCGGAACGCTATTAAATCTGGATTTAAGGCGCTGGCGCGTTTCGGGCAAGCCATTGAGCCATTTGAGGAGCGCGGGGCCGTCCTCATTATTGTCAAGGCGGCGATTGAGTGATGTGCGAATTTCTTTCGGCAATCCGGCGATTTTTCCAGTCCTGCGCATAACGTTCCTTCCTAAAAGGTTGATTGTTTTACTTCGGGGTTGAGCGCTTTACTTACGGAGGCGCATTACCCGCCATAAGGTATCTACGCATATTTGTGGGACTAACGCAATCCAACGGTTGGAGTTTTGGGCGATTTTTTGGGCCTTTTCGCACAAAGACCGCTTCTGGGGCTTCTTCTGCTTCCGACGGCACCTTGTGCTCCATAGCATCGTTTGTTACGCTGTCAGTTCTGATGAAAGGCGAAAAGAGCAAAAGGGACTGGCCCTCGCTGCCCTGCTGTCCGCTATTTGAAACCAATAGCAGATGATTTATTCAGCCAAGTGGCAACAGGCACTTTACTGCAAGTTCAAAACAAACACTTCATGCTCACCGCTGGACATGTATGTGATCAACTTGCAGAATCGAACTTTCTTTTTCCTTCTGCCGAGGGCTTTTCGAATCTGCACGGCGATGTCATTTCCCGTGAGGCAACAGGCTATCTCCAAGAACGAGGGGAGCGCCTTGAGTTTAATCTTGTCGTTCATCTGTTTGAAAGACATTCGGCGTTGCCCAAGCCGAAAATCTCTCCTCAGATGTTTCCGAACGCAGTTGAAGTAATCTGCGCCCGAACGGCCAAGCACGTAGAAGCTGTAGGTCTGATAGTGGCCTTGCGCCCGACTGTAATCTGAAAAGACAAAAATAGATTTGTCCTTAGAAAGATCAGGAATCAGCGAAGGTCTTTCCAGGCTTCCAGCGCAATGATGTCCGAAACGTCTTTGATAAATCCGAGGTCATCATTCTGAATTCGCCGAATAACCTTCATTTCATCTTGGCCACTCGCTGACACGCGACCAGGATTTCCTTAACCAGCCTAGGTAATCTTTCGGTTTCGGCATTCGATTCGCCACGCCGACTCTGCCCAGTGATTTATCCGGCCAGAGATGCAGCCGGTCAGCCACGCCCACTTCGGCAGCCAGTCGTTCCACTGTTTGCAGCGCGTTCACGGCGTAATCCTGCCAACGTTCGCGAGATTCAAACACATCGGTCTGTAGGCCCACGCTCAGTTCGTCGGCGTGAGTCTGGATTCGTTCCACGTTTTCAGCTCGGATATTGATCGGTTCGTGAAAGATGGTGATGGGGTCGATGTGGGCTATGGCTTGGAGCGTTGCGCGCAAGTCCGCCTCGTCACATTCAGGATAGGTAGGCGCGACGGCCACATAGACGTTAAGGCCTGCTTCACGGGCGGCGGCAAGCGTAGCGAGACGTTGCGAGGGCGCGGGGGCTTTCGGTTCGTAGATCTTCGAGAGATCGTTTCGCAGGGTTGGCAGGCTCATGCCGAACAACAGGCGCGGACCGAAACTCCTAAACAAATCGAAATCCGCACGGGCCAATGGGCTGCGAGTGAGGATGCGGACGTTGAGCGTAGAACCGTCACGGATCAGTTCCAGCGAGCGGCGCACGAGGTGCCGCGCGTGGGCCGAGAGCATCCTCTGCCATTGCGGGTTGGGATGACGAATGACCTGATAGGGGTCGGTGGTGCTGCAATACATTACGGCACGATTACCGTCGGGCTTTAGTTGCGATCGGGGTACGCTCTGGGCTGCGCGCAACGACGACAAAAACTTGTCCTCATCCCACGGTCGCAGCAGGACATAATCGCCCCATTCGGCGTCGGGGTCTTTCACCCCGTATTTGGCGAGCTTAGGGCCCTGTTTAATGGTCGCCGCACTGGGCACGTAACAAAACCGGCATGCGTGTGAGCAACCGACCGCCACATTGAACGCCCAATTAGAAAGGCTTTTGTAAACGAAGTTATTCGGGGCGATGACGGCTGGCGAAGACCACATCCCAATAGGCTGGTCGGTCTTGTGAGGAGTCGCCTCTGCAATCGGCAACTGAATTTGAACTGGTCTTTCGAGGACGAGACTCATGGTCGCATTTGATGCATTATTGTTCCGTTAGCTTCCAAAGTCGAATTCCATCGGCAATACGCCTTTCATCGCCTTCTCCCAGAATTCCTTTCCTTTTGGGTGTTTGCTCGCAAACAACAAAAGGTAAAGCGGGGTATTGCTGTCGCTCTTGATAAGCACTTCGCGACCGATACAATCCCGTTTGAATCCAAGGCGCTGCAGTCGCTCTTTGTAGAGTTCGAGCACGCCGCGGAAAAAATCCCGCGGATTGTGACGAGGCAATGCTTTCCATGAATCATTGCCAAGAAATCTCGTCAATGCTGATTCCTCACCCACATCCGGCGTGTACTGGTGGATGTTCATCTTGATGCCCATCCCATGCTGAATGTTGATTAAGAGGTCGCAACGTGTCTTGCGATGGAGAGTTTCAATGAGGGAGAAAGGCGCGTGTCCGATGCCTGTAGGATCAATGAAAGCCAACGTCAATGAACCGCCAGGAATTTGGATCTGTTTAACAACCTCCGCGCAATCACCGCACCAAATCTCGGAATTCGCAGAATTTTCGAACAGTTCTAATCGTTGAGAGAGCGCTTTCGCCCCAGCCAAGTTCATCTCGGTAAAAATGAACTTCGTAAATTCGTGCTCGATCACTTTCAGCGGCGAGCCAAGGTCTTCCTTGCCGTTCTTGCGGATGAGACAACGACCGGGTCCTGAAAACAACTCCAGATAAACACGGCTTTTCCATGAGTTTTTCATTCCCGTCGCAAACAAGCGAGCGTAATACGTCAGAAGCTTATGCTTCGTCTCGATCCAAGCACCACTGTCGCGAATCGGAAGGTTGTCCGTGGGAGACAGGCTGTCTTCCCAAGATGATTTGTCAGCCGAATCCAAGAGGTGAAACTTGGGTTTCATTCTGGCAGAGTTAAAACAATTCCCAGCGGCACGTCAACTGCGATCACCCAAGGTCAAAAATTGAGTCTGTTTTGCCATTTCACTTCGTCCGGCCACCGGATTCAATTTACTGCACTTTTACTGTACTGATTCATAAGTCGTTGATTGTGAATGGAGCGGGTAAAGGGAATCGAATCCTCGTTTCCCTGCATTGCAGGCATGGTCATGTGTGCGATAAACTGTATCGCATCCGCATTCCCGGGAAATCCAGCAGTGGGCGGCGTCACTGGCAAGCGCACGGGCCGACGGTAATTCTTAGCTGGCGGAGTCGCCCACCTGCTGGACAACCGTGAGTATGTCGCCACAGACGATGGTGCGGTTGAGATTGATGGTGGAACCGCTTCCGTTGCCCAGTTGCGTGCCCGTGGCGTCAAAAACATAGACTTGGGCGCCGGGGATTGATTGCGTTATTTGTACGTAAGTCAGCGACCTCCGGCAGAGCCGGAGGATTTCCTTTGGATTAACGCAACAAATCCACACGAAACACAATAGGGTCGCAGGCCGCCGCTTTTGGGGAATTCACCCCTCTGCGCTGACGCATCGCCGCGTGGCAGACTCATTCGCTTTTTAATTTTATGAGGTTCTTTGCGGTATTATGGCCTGGAGGGTCCTGCGTGTTTGCGGCGGCACAATTAAATTCAAATAGCTGGATAGGTTCAACGAGCGGCAATTGGGAAGACCCGGAGTGGTCGCTTGGCGCGCCGCCCGGGACGAATCAGACAGTTTTCCTGACCAACGCGGGGTGAAAGGCGGTGGAAATCGGCGAGAACACCACGGAAAATTATCCGCAAAGTTTGGGGATCGATTCGCTGACCATTTCCTCGCCGACGAATTCTTTCAATGAATTGCTGATGAATTACGCAGGGCTGGAAACGCCTCTCGTCATCAATACCACGAACAGCGCAGGCAGCCTTGTCGTTGAGAGCAACGCCGCGTTTGTGATGCTTTCGTCAGCTCTCGAAGTCTGGAATGGCGACCTTTTCGAGGAAAAGGGGGCATTTTCCATCGGTGGCACGTTTGTCGAGAGCGGGGGGATCCCAAGTCACAGCCTCGTACCTGGATTTGGGGAATATCGGCGCGGCCTCGTATGATCTCACGAACAGCACGCTGCAAGTGTCTGAGAATGAAACCATCGGCGGCTTTGAATTCCCGGCGATTTTCATCCAGGATGGCGGAACGAACATGGGAGGGAACCTGTTTTTGGAGAGTTCCAGCGAGTATGATTTTTACGGGGGTAATTTTGTCTGTTTCGTTTTTTTCAACGGGGGCGTGTTTAATCAATGGGGCGGAAACATCAATGATCTCGATGGACCGTGGCAGGGACAATATAATTTAGCCGGAGGCACGTTGACAACCGGAGGATTGGGTCTTCCCAGCGGGGGCTACTATGGAGAAGGAGGTTTTAATTCCCTCCAAACGGGCGGGACCAATATCGTCGGCGGGATTGCGCTTGGAGGAGCCGGGCGTGGAACGTACACGCTCACGAATGGCACGCTCATGGCGTCAAGCCTTGACGTGGGCATCTTTGAGAGTCCCATTGATGTGTATTCCGATTCTGGAAATACATTTATCCAATCAGGCGGTTATCATACTAATGGCGCCGTCAGCATTAACGGTTTGAACAATGGCTACTACGGCGTTTTTCTGAGCTACTACCAATTAAGCGGCGGAACGCTGGCCACTCCATCCATCAGCGTGAATGTGAGGCAATTCGCGCAATCGGAAGGAACGAATGACGAGGGCGTTATCAGCTTCAACGATGACGCCGCCAACTTCAACGAGAACAATGGGTCCGCCTATGTGTTTAGCGGCGGCGAATTAATCGCTGGAACCGTTAGTTTGACTGGCGCGACATTCGTTCATTCGGGCGGCGCGTTAGGATCTCCCACTGTTATAATTCTCACGAACGGCGTGTGGAATGAAGAGACGAACGGCGCCCAGCTTGGACAACTGCAGTTGGGGGCGGGTTCGAACTCGATTATATCCTTTTCCACAGGCTCCTCGGTCCTGCAATTCACCGACAGTAGCGGTGTGCCGTGGGCGACGAATGGTCTCCTGACCGTTAAGAACTGGAATGGCTCGCTCTATGGCGGCGGCCAGCAGCAGCTTGTTTTTGGCGATAGCCAGACGGCATTGACAACGCAACAACTGGCCGAGGTTCAATTCCAAAGTCCCGCAGGACTGGCCTCCGGCACTTACCCGGCCCGCATTCTGGCCGACGGCGAAGTTGTGCCCGATTCAGGCTCGTCATTGCCGCCTAACATCGAATTGTTGAGCGGACGGTCCAATGGGGCGTTCTCAATGGCCGTGCAAGGAAACGCGGGGCAGAATTATGAACTGGATGCCTCCACGGATTTGGCGCATTGGGTGACGATGTCCACACAATCCAACAGCACGGGGACGGTCAACTTTAGCGACAACGGCGCCTCCAATTACCCGCAACGGTTCTATCGCGCCCGCGCTTCGGATTAACCATGTGCGGGAACACGTGGCTCGGCAGCGGATACGCTCCGAACCCCTTAGCCTCTCAGTTTTGACCTGAAACTTCTGCTATCAGTATCTGTAATGTTCTGGCTTGTAAGGGCCATCCGGTGAGACGCCCAAGTACTCCGCCTGTTTGCGCGAGAGCTTGGTGAGTTTGACACCGATTTTTTCCAGATGCAGGCGGGCGACTTCCTCGTCCAGCTTTTTAGGCAAACGATAGACGCCGGGTTTGTAGGTGTCCTTGTTTTTCCAGAGGTCCAATTGGGCCAAAACCTGATTGGAGAACGAGTTAGACATGACAAAACTTGGATGGCCAGTGGCGCAACCCAAATTCACCAGGCGGCCTTCGGCCAGCAGATAGATGCTACGACCGCCGGGGAAGGTGTACTTGTCCACTTGCGGTTTGATGTTGAGCTTTTTGATGCCGGAAGTCTTGTTGAGCAGCTCGACTTGGATCTCATTGTCGAAGTGGCCGATGTTGCAGACGATGGCCTGGTCTTTCATTTTTTTCAAATGATCGAGGGTGATCACTTCGCAATTGCCGGTGCAGGTGACGTAGATGTCGGCCTCGCCCAATGTGTCTTCGAGGGTCGTCACTTCAAAACCTTCCATCGCGGCTTGCAGCGCGTTGATCGGATCGATTTCGGTGACGATGACGCGCGCGCCAAAACCACGGAGCGAATGCGCCGAGCCTTTCCCGACATCGCCATAACCGCAAACGACGGCGACTTTGCCGGCGACCATGACGTCGGTTGCGCGCTTGATGCCGTCGGCGAGCGATTCGCGGCAGCCGTAGAGGTTGTCGAACTTGGATTTCGTGACGGAATCGTTGACGTTGATCGCGGGGACGAGAAGTTTCCCGGCCTCTTTCATTTGATAGAGACGATGGACGCCGGTGGTCGTTTCCTCGCTGACGCCGCGCCAATCCTTGACGACGCCATGCCAGAAGCGCGGTTGCTCCTTGGCGACGCGCTGGAGGAGATTCTTAATGACATCCTCCTCGTGAGAAGCGCTGGGAGTTTTGACCCATTTGTCGCCGTTTTCCAATTCGTATCCCTTGTGGATAAGAAGCGTGGCGTCGCCGCCGTCATCGACGATGAGCTGAGGTCCCTTGGAATCGGGAAACGCGAGCGCGCGAAAAGTGCAGTCCCAATATTCCTCGAGCGATTCGCCTTTCCACGCGAAAACAGGAATGCCGGCCCTGGCGATTGCCGCGGCAGCGTGGTCCTGCGTGGAAAAGATGTTGCAACTGGCCCAGCGGACTGACGCGCCAAGCGCCACGAGACTCTCGATGAGCACGGCGGTCTCGATGGTCATGTGCAATGAGCCGGTGATGCGGACGCCTTTGAGCGGCTTGGAGGCGGCGTATTTTCGGCGGATGGACATCAGACCGGGCATTTCGTGCTCGGAAATGTCGATGACCTTGCGGCCGGATTCGGCAAGACTCAGGTCTTTGACTTTGAAATCCTGGGAGGATGGAGAATTTTTGGACGGCATAAAAAATAATTTGGAATGCTTTGCTTTGTTTACTTGGCGGCTTTTTTCAGGGCGGCGGCCTTGTCTGTTTTTTCCCAGGTGAGACTGTTGACGTCGTCGATTTTGCCGAAGTGGCCGTAATTCGTCGTCTTGGAATAAATGGGCCGGAGCAGGTTCAATTGCTTGACAATGGCGGCGGGCTTGAAGTTGAAAACTTCGCGGACGGCCTTCTCGATTTGTTCATCGCTCACTTCGCCGGTGCCGAACGTATCGACGCAGACCGAAACAGGATCAGGATAGCCGATGGCGTAGGCGAATTGGATTTCGGCGCGCGTGGCGAGGCCGGACGCGACGATGTTCTTGGCGACATAACGGCCCATGTAAGCGGCGCTGCGGTCCACCTTGGAAGGGTCCTTGCCGCTGAACGCGCCGCCGCCGTGACGGCCCATGCCGCCGTAGCTGTCAACAATTATCTTGCGGCCGGTCAAGCCGGTGTCGCCCTGCGGCCCGCCGACGACGAAGCGGCCGGTGGGATTGATTAGAAACTGGGTTTGTTTATCCAGCATTTCGCGCGGGAGGACCTTGTGGATGATTTCCTTGATGATGAAATCCTTGATTTCCTTATGTTTGACATCGGCGGCGTGCTGAGTGGAGACGACGACGTTGACGATGCGGACGGGTTTGCCGTTTTCATATTGCACGGAAACCTGGGTCTTTGAATCGGGGCGGAGCCAGGCGACTTTGCCGAGTTTGCGAACGCGGTTGAGTTCGCGGCCGAGACGATGGGCAAACATGATCGGGGCGGGCATCAATTCCGGCGTTTCGTCGCAAGCGAAACCGAACATCAATCCCTGGTCGCCGGCGCCCTGCTCCGCGGTTTCCTTGCCGTCGGCGGCGCGGGCATCGACGCCCTGGGCGATGTCGGTGCTTTGTTTTGTAACTAGATTGGTGATGAAAATTTTGTCGGCGTGGAAGACATCGTCATCGTTGACGTAGCCGATTTCCGCGACGGAGGCGCGGACGATGTCGTTGATGTTGACCTTGGCCCTGGTGGTGATTTCACCGCCGACGACAACCATGTTGCTTTTGGCGTAGGTTTCGCAGGCGACGCGGCTGCGCGGGTCCTGTTCAAGGAGGGCGTCGAGCACCGCATCGGAAATGGTATCGCAAACTTTGTCGGGATGACCTTCGCCGACGGATTCGGACGAAAAGATGTAATTTTTGTTCATGTTTAATTTTAGCAAACGTACATATTGACGTATCTTGATAGGAAGATATATACTATTCCGACTGTGAGTCAATCTTTATTTGCATGGCAGGCACATTAAAAGCATTACGAGCCCTTTCAGACCCGACGCGGCTGCGGATTGTGGCCATTCTGGAGCGGAACGAGCTGTCTGTTAACGAATTGCAGGAGATTACGCGCATGGGGCAATCGCGAATTTCCACGCACTTGGGATTGTTGCAGGAGTCGGGACTGTTGGAATCGCGGCGGGAGGGCAAGCGGACGTTCTACCGGATAATCGCGCATGCGGACCCGACGGCGAATGAATTTATTCAACTGGCGGTGAGGGGCGCCCGCGAATTGCCCGAACACGGCGCCGACCAGGCAAATCTGAAGCGGATTCTAGTGCGGCGGACGCAACAGGCGCAGCTTTATTTCAATCAAGTTGCCGGGAGGTTTGATCGCAGTTACGGGCCTGGGCGTTCGTGGCAGGCGTTTGGGCAACTGCTTTTGCGATTGCTGCCACCGGTGGTGATCGCGGACCTGGGCGCGGGCGAGGGCTTGTTGAGCGAACTGCTGGCGCGCGGGGCGAAACGGGTGATTGCCGTGGATAATTCGGAACGGATGGTGGCGTTCGGGGCGGCGAAGGCGCGAAAAAATAAAATGAAGAATTTGGAATTTCGGCTGGGCGAATTGGAAAACCCGCCGATCGAGCCGGAGACTGTCGATGTGGCGATCCTGAGCCAGGCCCTGCATCACGCGGCGAAACCGGAGGACGGGATTGCGGCCGCCTACAGGATTTTGCGTCCGCGCGGTCAGGTCATGATTTTGGATTTGCTCCAGCACAATTTCGAGCAGGCGCGGGAATTGTATGGCGACCGGTGGCTCGGGTTTACGGAAAGCGATTTGCAGAACTGGTTTGAGGCGGCGGGTTTCAAGAAAATAGAAGTGACAGTTGTCGCGCGCGAAGAGCAACCGCCGCACTTTCAAACAGTTTTGGCGACGGGCGAGAAATAATTATTCCGCCTGTGATGGGGCGGGATATTTCCAGGCCCAATCTCCCTTGGTGTTCTCCATGTCATCCTTGGCGACTGCGCCTTTGTCGTCCTTTTTATTCCAGCCGACTGAGTAAAGGATGAATTGGCCGTCATCGGCGCGGCGGTACTTGAGCGGTTGATCCATGATGACATCGGAGGGGACACTGGGAAGAAATTTGGGAGCAAGACTGTCAAGAGAATCTGGAAATTGGCCGCGCGCCAGACGATAGCGCTCGAGGGCGCAGGCGATGGAAGCGAGGTTGGCGTAAGTCTGCGCCCGCGCCATTTTGCGCTCGAAGTTGTTGAGCGAAGGCACTAATAGGCGGGCAATGGCTTCGTGGCGCAGAATGGAAGATACCACAGATCTGGTCTCGTTATGAACATTTGCGTCTTTTTGTTTCGCCACATCAGGATCAATGCCCCGCGGTGTAATTACATCCTTAATTTCCTCATCGTACAAACGATGGTAATTCAATTGTTCGAAATAAAACCAACCGCGCGGGATCAGCAGAGTGATGGCTCGTTCAAAGAAACTGTAACTCTGCGGGTTGCCGGTGTTATCGACCATATTGTCAATGTCGCGCACTGGACTTTGGCTCGACCTCAGGTTCACAAAGAAGGAGTCAAAAAGATGAGGCTCGCCGCGGAGAGCGCGCGCGGCATCGTCGAGAAAATTCAATGTTCGCAATTGCTGATCGAAGCCGGCGAGTTGCGCGTCCGACCATTGATGACGCTCCAGTCCTTCCCACATCGGCTGCAGCATTGAGGTCAGACAGGCGGCGCGGCTAAGATGGGTAATGAGAAACGGTTCGCTTTGAAGCGAGTTCATCAAATGAAACATGAGATCAATATCCTTAGAAGCCGTCTCGGCTTGACCCAAAGCCAATTCGGCGCAAGCGCGCATATGCAACAAAGCGCAAAGTTGTCTAATGACGCCCAAATGCTGGAGCGTAATTGCGGCCGGGGATTGCCACTCGTAATCAATGTTGAACCGACTGTAGGGGCGCTGACTGGCCGCGCGCAATTCCTCCAGGACCGGAGCGACCGGCTTTAGATTTTCCAAAATTTCCGAGGCGGCTTCATGACGTTGCGTTGGTGAAAGCTTGGCGGGAGAGGCACCGGTGGTGTTCCACGTATTCGCGATAGTAACCAGATCAACGGGCGTGTCCTCAATCCATGTTTTTTCGGTTTTGTTGCGGTACGTTTTCAGGGGGCCGGCAATTGAATACGCACGATTCACGGCATTCGTGTCCCGGGGGGTTTGGGTGCCTGGAATATAATCGAAGAGCGGGGCGAGAAACGGGGTCATGGCGAAATTCTGGTCGTCGGGAACGGGAGGAGGCACGTATTTGGCGAAGTCGAAGCTTTCGCCTTCGGCCTCTTTTGCGCGCTTGTAGCTTTCCCATGCCCGTTTGCCGCGCCAATTTTCTTCGGCATGATACAACGCGAGCAATGTGACCAATCCCGCCACGATCAGCATGAGAACTCGCCAGAATTTCCAACCGCACAGAGATGGAAACAGACGGTATTTGCGCGGGGTTTCCATAGGTTAGACGATTTTTTGTTCGACAGGCGCTTCGCTGCGCGGTTGTTGTTCCGGCGGCTTTGCGGGCGAGGACGGGTCGTTATCTTCTTCAATTAGCCGGGCGACCAAGTGCTCCCGCCGTTGCAACGCAAGCACGCTGTCGGGATTTAGCGGGCCGGAGGTATTGACGCCCGGCTGCGTGTCCGCGCCTGCCAGCAAATTCAGCGCAATTACGATCACCCATGCCGCGGCAATTCCGATCCAGGCGCGGCGCACGGGCAGGATTAACTCCTCCCAAAGCTTGCCGCTAATGGAACGGCGCGGTTTGCCCATTGCGTCGAGAACGGTGTTGCGGATTTGGTCCAGGCGCGGGACGGCGCTTTCATGGCGGCCCAGAAGGAGTTCGCGCGGGGTCTTCATTCTTGGTCCAGTCGTTTTTTGAAAGATTTTTTGGCGTAGTGCAGACGGGATTTGACGGTGCCGACGCCAGCCCCTGTGATTCCCGCGATTTCTTCGAGCGAAAAACCCTCGATGAAATGCAGGAGCAAGACAGATCGATGGGCGGGCGCCAATGCCTCAAGAACGCTCATAAACCCGGCCTCCTGTTCTTTGCGAATGAGGAACTCGCCGGGATCATCGGCGGCATCCGGATAATCGCGGCCGCCTTCGTCGAAGGGAATGTCGTCGCGGCGGGGTTTGCGCCATCGCTGGAGGCATTTCTGATGGGCAATGCCGAAGAGCCAAGAGCCGAATTTATCGTTGTGCCGAAGTCCGCCGATGTAGCGCACGGCGTTAATGAATGTTTCCTGAACGACATCGAGGCTGGCTTGCTCATCGTGGAGAAGTTCAAATACATAAGTGTAAAGCGGCAATTGGTAGCGTTTGAACAAAGTGTTCCAGGCGTCCGCGTCGCCGGCCCTGGCCGCGGCTACGGGTAATTGTTCGGGTTCAAACACCACCAGCATCTATACCGAGTAGAATGCGGGAGGCGAGAAAAGGTTCAATGGCTCACTTTGGAGGCTCCAAATTCCACGAGCATTCGTCGGTCAGCGTTTGGCCGCCGGATTGCGCGCGGGCGGAGATTTTATTTTCGCCAAGAGTCAATGTGATATTTTTCCAGATGAAAACACAGTTTTCACCGTCGTTGCGCGCGCCTTGAGAGATTCCATTGACGAATAGCTCCGGAGACTTGGCGTTGGAATAGATTTTAATGTCGGTAAGGGCATTTGTGCGCTCTGTGAATCGGCGGCTGGTGATGTAAATCATCGGTTCGTCCGACCAGTTGGCCTTGTAGAAATAAAATGCGTCTTTTTTCGTCTTGCGGTCGCGGGTGATCAGGCCCTTGTCATTCAACCCAGGCTGGCCGCCTTCGTGCCGCGTCTCGACCGCGAAATCAAACATGCACCACGCAAATGTGCCCCAGACAAAAGGCCGTTGCTTCAAAGCGGCCCACGCGGCTTCGTGGAGTTCCGCCTGCCATTCTTCGGGATGCCATTGGCCGCCGGGCTTGGGTTGCGCGGGATTTTGTTCGTGCTGGGCCGGGTTGGCGCCGGCGCCGTATTCGCTCACGCAAAAGCCGCCGTGACGGCTCGTCTCTCGGCGGGCGTCGAGCATGCTGCCATAATCTTCCTTCGCGCCGTGATACCAGCCCGGATAAATGTTCCAGCCGAGTTGGTCCGTAATTTTGTTCATCTCCGGGCGGGCGTCCGTCATCGTCGCGGCGATCGTTGGCCGAGTTGGGTCCTCGCCGTGGGCGATTGCGCTGAGATCCTGCAACTCACGGTGCGGGTCGTCGCTGCCATTGCCGATTTCGTTGAACAAGCTCCAAACGAAAATCGAGGGGTGATTGATGTTCTGCCGAATCAAGTCGAGCAACTGATTGCGGGAGGTGTTTTCAAATTGAGGCGTATCGCGGACGATGTTGACTTGCGGGATTTCCGCCCAGACCAATATGCCCGCCTTGTCACACAGGCTGTAGAAATAATCGCTGTGCTGGTAATGCGCGCAACGGACAACCGTCGCGCCCAATTCCTTGAGCAGGGAAATGTCTTCGTCCATGTTCGATTCGGAAATTGCCCAGCCTTCATTCATGTAGTCCTGATGGCGATTGACGCCGTGCAAATGATACGGCTGGCCGTTTAGAAAAAAGCCCTTCTCCGGATCGATCGAATAAAAACGAAGACCCAATGGCTGCTCGACGCTGTCCAGAACGCTGTCATCCAAACGCAATTCAACGACTGCCTTGTAAAGGTAAGGGTCCTTGCGGCCATTCCACAAATGCGGATTGGGCACGACGACCCGCGCATAGTAAGGAGCTGTGTCGCGCGGCGCGAGCACGATGGACTGCTCGTTGCTGACGACGGGTTTTCCATCGGCATCGAGGACGGTGACGACCAGTTTCAGTTTAGTTTTCGCGCGAGTGCCGTTGGAAATTTGCGCTGTCACATCGAGCACGGCGTTGCTTGGAGTGACGCTCGTTTGTGACCACGCGACTCCCGGCGAACCGTGATCTGTCAGCGCGAAATGGTCCTCGTCTGTCATGATCAAATGCACAGGCCGATAGAGGCCGCCATAGACGGAAAAGTCGCCGGATAACGGGGCGACGTCGGGGGTTTTTGAATTGTCCACACGGACGGCGAGGAGGTTCGTGCCGGTCCGAGAGAGATTTGTGGTAATTTCAAAACAAAATGCTCCGAAACCGCCACGATGTTCGCCGAGGAATTTGCCATTCAAATAAACATCCGCCACTAGACTGGCCGCCTCGAATCGCACGAAGAATCGCTTGCCGTGTTGCGGGGCAACATCCAATTCGCGGCGATACCAACCCGGGCCGCGCGGGATGGGTTTGCCCTGCTGCGCGTTTTCCCAGCCCCAGTTGTGCGGGAGGGAAACAGATTGCCAGGAGCTATCATCGAAGCCGCTCTTTTCCACGCCGGACGGATCGCCCAACAAAAAGCGCCAGCCGGAATCCAAAAGTTGATTCTCGCGGACTTGGGCAGTGGAAATGAGGCTGAAGATAAAAAGCGAAACAATGCCAAGGCGAGTCCCAAGTTTTATGGTGGTTCTCATTTCGACGCTGATTCAAACATACTCCTTGGAAAAAGAAAACCCAACGGTTGGAGTTTTGAACAAGCCACTTACTTGCTTTGCCAAAAGGCGATGACCTGGGGCCAGAATACTTCGGGCGGGGCGACAATCTGAATGTGGCGGCCGGTCGGGAATTCCCAGAGTTTTTTGGGGCCGATGTAGCTTTCGTATAAACGCCGGCCAAATCTTTCGGGCACGGTGAGGTCTTTTCCATCGACGGTGATCCCGACTTTGCCGTGGTAGTCGCGCAAGTAATCTTCCGAGGCGAATTTATCGGCGAGCAACCAGTCAACGGGCAGAAAAATGAAACGGCTCCGCGCGACGTCGGTGACGCTGCTGAACGGGCAAATGAGAAGAAGGCCGGCGATGCGATTGGTGAAGGTCCCAGCCAAATAGGACGCAACTCCGGTGCCGAGGGATTCTCCGAGGAGGTAGATGGGCCGGTTGTCCGGCAAAGTTTGAAACGCCTCGCTGGCAGCGGCAAACAGGGCGGTTTGCGTTGGAGGGCCGCGGCGATCCTGATAGCCGGGGTATTCGAGGATGAAGACGTCGAATGGCGCGACTGCCTGGATGTTCTGGGCATAGTGGTTGCATCCGACGGCGGTGCTGCCGTTGCCGTAGGTGATCATGACGGCGCCGGCGGCCGGCTGTTTGGGACTTAGGCGTTTGAAGCCGATGAATTGGCCGGCGGAGTTGGTCCATCGCTCGAGGCGGGCGGTTTTCGCGCGTTTGTCAACGGCTTCGCGTGTCGCGACTTTTGGGAAGTAGAGCAACGAACGTTGATAGAACATCATGAATAGACAAACCAGGATGTAGAACGAAACTACGACAAATAGGAACCGGCGCACGAAGCGCGAAAACTTTGTAGAATCGGCCTTGACCACGGCTTATTGCGCAGATGTCTCGGCTTTAAGTGTATTGAGATCGGCTACCATTTCGGAGATGACGTTCGGATCGCGGAAGGTCATCGAGTAGGAACGCGCCAGCGGGCCGGCCTGGGGGTCGATGCGGCCTGAACTGGCGCTCCATTGCGCGTCCACATCCGCCCAATCTTTCAAATTGCCCGGCAGTTCGAGGAATGCGGAAATCATGTTCATCTCGCCGCGATTGAATTTGTCGCCAAAGGAGGCGGCGAGAAAAGCGTCCAATTTTGCGGGATCGGCTTTGTCGCCGTCAAACTCCCTTATGCCGGAGAACGGGGCGCTGAGGAAATAATTAAGGATCGGACTGGCGACTTCGCCCAAAATTCCCATGACGTCGGCTTTGAAGATGTCGATAGCGACATTGAGAACGCTCAGGCCAGCTTCGGTTTTGTCGATGGCTTTATCGAGGGGAAAAGCGAGGAAATTCCGCCAGGCGTTGACGGCCTTGGTTCGTTCGGCTGGATTGGGGTCTTGCAACTGTTCGGAGCACTTGGAAATCCACGCCCGAAGATGGCGCAGGGCCTGGCTGTTCCTGATTTTTAGCAGAGTGGGAACAAAATCCGCGCCGGTGGAACAATCCCGGAGGACGCGCGAGACGTAAATTGGCGGCGATTCGGGAATGAGCGGAGCGCCTTGCGAAACGAAGACGTTGAGTTTTGACATTTTGTCGCGAATGGCGGCGCGGAGGCGAGTGGAGACCATTTCGGACATCGTCAGGGTGACGCGCGGCAATGGCGTCCGGCTGCCACGCAGGCCGAGGTAGAGATGCTCGCCAGGAAATACGGGTTTGAATTTTTCGACGCCGACTTGCGCGATGGCATCCTCAATCAGATAGGCGTCCATCGAGGCCATTTCCTGGAAGATGGAGAGATTTTTCTTTGGACGAATGCAATTGATGACAAACCAATCCACATTACGCGGCTCGGCGGGCTTCACGATTTGATCAACGAAACCGCGCAGCGCCTCCGGGTCCGAAAGTTTGGGAGGAAGGCCGGAAAAAATGGCGGCGGCATCGATCAATTTTCGACCGGGCAAGCCGCCGCGATATTGCGTTCCGCCGGGAATAATTTGTCCCTTTTCGGCCCAAGGGCTGATCGTGAGAAAAATGCGGTCGTTGAAAAGGAGAGTCTGGATGAAATTATCGAGGGTGCAGAGCATTTCGAGGGAAATCCTGCCCGGCCCTCCCCTGCCCTGTTCGAGGACTCCAATGGCGGTGGTGGCGTCTTCGAAAGCGGTGCCTGTTATAACGGCATCGAGAGGGGCGAAGTCCATCGTAGGAGAGAGTAGCTGCGACCAGGGATGAGGTCAAACTTTACCGCCCGCCTTCGCTAAAGCTTCGGCGCGGTTGTCCAGTGGGAATTTTGAGAGACTCGACAAATTGCGGGTTAGGTTGGATAGTTCACGTGCATGGGCTTGGGTATGGAAATGCGGTTCGAGGGCTGCCCAGCAGGCGTTTTTGCGGTTGTTGCCCCGGTGTTCAGCCCGGTCTCCCCACAGGCTGAAGCGCTTTCGCACATATTTGTCATCACGCTGCTGGTCTGCGCGGCGATTTTCGGGATCGTCACGCTGCTCGTCGCGCTCTGCATCCTTCGCTTCCGCGGAAAACCAAACGCGCCGGAACCACTCCAAATTACCGGCAACGAACGTCTCGAAATTTCGTGGACTGTGGCCTCTATCCTTGTGCTGGTCGGACTTTTTGTTCTTACGGTCCACGCAATGAATGTTTCGGACCCGGCGGCGGATCGGCCGGCGGATTTGACGGTGATCGGGCATCAATGGTGGTGGGAAGTGCGTTACCCAAACGGAGCGGTGGCGGCGAATGAAATCCATATTCCAATTCAATCCAATTTGCTGATTCGCGCGGAGGCGGCGGATGTGATTCATGATTTTTGGGTGCCCCAACTTGGACGGAAAATTGATGTGATTCCCGGGACGACAAATTCTCTTTGGCTCCGGGCGGACGCGCCGGGTGAATATCTCGGGACGTGCGCGGAATATTGCGGGGACGAACACGCGTGGATGCGCATTCTTGTGATCGCTCAATCGCCGGCAGATTTCGACGCCTGGCAGGCGCGGCAATTGCAAGCGGCGGCGACGCCACCGTCCACGCTCGCGGCGGAGGGGTTGAAGGTTTTTCGGGCGAAAACGTGCGTGAATTGCCACACGATCAAAGGCACGGACGCGGAGACAAGCGTTGCGCCGAACCTCACGCATTTCGCGGAACGGACGACGATCGGCACGGGCGTATTGACAAACGACGCCGAGAGCGTGCGGCTTTGGCTGGCGGACCCGCAGAAGATCAAACCGGGATGCCATATGCCGAATTTCGAGTTGACCACAAACGAACTGAACGCCCTCACGGCATACCTGGAAACAACGAAATGAACGGCACAACTGTTTCAACGGCTGATGAGTATATGCCGATGGCGAAGGAGGCGGGGGCGATTTCGTGTGTGGCCACGGTGGACCACAAACGAATCGGGATTCTTTATCTGGTCACGACGTTTTTTTTCTTTCTCGTCGGCGGAGTTGAAGCGCTGGTGATGCGGCTGCAATTGGCGGTGCCGCGAAATCATTTGGTAGGCCCGGGTGTCTTCAACCAGCTTTTCACGATGCACGGCACGACGATGATTTTTCTCGTGGTGATGCCGGCGTTGATCGGTTTCGCGAATTATTTTGTGCCGCTGATGATCGGGGCGCGGGACATGGCGTTTCCGCGCTTGAACGCGATGAGTTATTGGCTGCTGCTGTTTGGCGGGTTGCTGCTGCACTTCAGCGTGCTTGCGGGCGGCGCGCCGGCGGCGGGATGGTTCAGTTACACGCCGTTGAGCGAGTCGGCGTATTCATCAACGCAAGGGCCGGATTACTGGATTTTGGCGCTGCTGGTGATGGGCGTCGGAACAGTGGCGGGGGCGATCAATATGATCGTGACGATCCTGACGCTTCGAGCGCCGGGGATGACGATGCGCTTGGTGCCGCTGTTCGTCTGGATGGTGTTCATCAATTCCATCCTGATCGTGCTGGCGATGCCGGCGTTGAACGCGTCGATTGTGATGCTGTTGATCGACCGGCAATTAGAGGCGCATTTTTTCACGGCTTTGCAGGGAGGCGCGCCAATTCTGTGGCAGCATTTTTTTTGGACGTTTGGACATCCGGAGGTTTACATCATGGTGCTGCCGGCGTTCGGGATGATTTCGGAGGTGGTCCCAGTGTTTTCGCGCAAGCCGATATTCGGATACGGTTTCGTGGCGGGCTCGACGGTGGCAATCGCGCTGCTGAGTTTCGGCGTGTGGGCGCATCATATGTTCGCGGTGGGATTGGGGCGGGCGTCGGATTTGTTTTTCGCGGCGTCGAGCATGGCGATTGCGGTGCCGACGGGGATCAAGATTTTCAACTGGGTTTTCACGATGTGGGGAGGATCGATCCGATTCACGACTTCGCTGATGTTCGCGGTGGCGTTCATTTTGCAATTTGTGGTGGGGGGATTGAGCGGGATCACGTTTGCGGTTGCGCCGATTGATTGGCAAATGACCGACACATATTACGTGGTGGCGCATTTCCATTACGTGCTGTTTGGCGGGACGCTCTTTGCGATGATGGCGGGCTTGTACTATTGGTTTCCGAAAATGAGCGGGAGGATTTTGTCGGAGAAAATCGGGAAGGCGCAATTCTGGCTGATGGTGATTGGGTTCAACGGAACTTTCATGGTGCAGCATTTTCTCGGAATCATGGGGATGCCGCGCCGGGCCTTTACGTATCCTGATTTGCCGGGATGGGGGGCGCTGAATATGATCTCGACGGTCGGAGCTTTTATCCTCGGTTTCTCGGTGCTGCTGCTGGGTTGCAATATTGTTTGGAGCCTGCGGCGTGGGACGCAAGCCGGGGACAATCCGTGGAACGCGTGGACGCTCGAATGGGCGACATCCTCTCCCCCGCCCGAGGAAAATTTTGAGCGGGTGCCGGAGATTCATGGGCGGCGTCCGCTCTGGGACCTTGCGCATCCGGAAACGGCGCGCGCGCCGGTGAAGACGGATTTTTGCCCGGAGAAGAACAAGACCTCGATGATCGTGTTTATTGTGTCAGAAGGGTTTTTCTTTCTGATGCTGATCTTCGCTTACATATATTATAATTACACGCAAAAGCCCGGACCGGATGCCGCGAGCAGCCTGGACGCCCGCAAGACGTTGCTTTTCACGTGTTCGCTGCTGGCGAGCAGTTTTACAATCTGGCGTTCGGAGACGGCGTTCAAACGGCGGCGGCACAAGCCGATGGTTTTGTGGCTGATCGCCACGATTGTGCTGGGCGCGATCTTCATCATTGGACAAGGCTCCGAATATTGGGGGTTGCTGCAACGGGGAATCACGATCCGCACGAATCTTTTTGCCACAACGTTTTTCACATTGACAGGATTTCACGGATTGCACGTGTGCATTGGTTTGATGCTGCTCACGATCGTGCTGGTGCTGATGCTGCTTGGGGATTTCAAAAACTTCCGGCCGCGCGCGCTGCAAATCATCGGACTTTACTGGCATTTCGTGGACGCGGTTTGGATCGTGGTCTTTTCCATCATTTATCTGAAACTTTTGTTATGACGACGCAACAATTCCTTTTATCGGCGTGGGGCTGGAACCCGGTGGTCATCGGAGTCTGCGTGGCAGCGGTGGCGACGTATGGTTTTCGGTATCGCAGACAGAATGGATATTTTTTGGCGGCGATTGTGCTGTTCTACTTGACCCTGGCCTCGCCAGTAGGCGCGCTGGCGAATGGCTACCTGTTCAGCGCGCATATGCTGCAACATTTGCTTTTGTTGCTGGTGGTTCCGGCGTTGGCGCTGCTCGGCCTGCCGGAATTGAAGAAGGACAGCGGCGTTCGCGTTCCTCCTTTGGCCGGCTGGCTGGGAGGTTTGAGCGCGATGTGGATATGGCATGAGCGGACGCTTTGCAACGCGGCGACGACGACCACATCGGTGCGGGTCATCCAAATCATTTCGCTGATCGCGCTGGGGCTGATGTTTTGGTGGCCGGTCATCGGACCGCAAACGGAACGGCGGCTGCCGCCGTTGCTGGGAGTGGTTTATCTTTTCAGTTCGTGCGTCGGTTGCACGATATTGGGAATCCTGATTACGTTCGCGCCGGTCGGGGTGGTTTGCCCGGTGTATTTGCATCCGGTGGACCGCCTTGGGATTCTGCCGTTGCTTCGCGAGAATTGGGGGTTCACTCCCGCTTTCGACCAACAGGCGGGAGGATTGATGATGTGGGTGCCGGCGTGCGGCATTTATATTTCGGGCGTGATTGCCCTGCTGGCGCGATGGTATCGAGCCGGTGAAACAAGCGTGGCCGCGCCGGAACCGGAGCCGGTGTTTCCGCCGCCGCGCACAACCCGAGGGAATGCGTGATGGAACAACAAAATCCACAGGAAGGCTGGAACCGCCCGAAACCCGAAACGCTGGCGGAACCGACGTGGTATCCGGCGGCATTGGCATTCGGAGCGACTCTGTTTACGTGGGGGCTGGTGTCGTCGTTGATCATTTCGGGCTTCGGCGTCATTGTGTCCGTGTTTTCAATTGCAGGGTGGATAGGAGAGATTCGCAATGAGCACAAATCAGAATGAGAACCCCGCGCCGGTGGGCGGCTGCGCGGCGGAAGAGTTGTCGCGCCGGATATTTTTCGCGCGGCTTAGCGTAATCCTGGGAGCGTTCTGCACGGCGGTGCTGGCGATTCCCGCGGTCGGTTTCATTCTCGCGCCACTGTTCGGCAAAACGCCGGAGTTGTGGTTTACGGTTGGCAAAGTAAACGATTTTCAAGTCGGCAAGACGGTGAACGTGACGTTTATAGATTCTTCGCCGCTGCCCTGGGCGGGTGTGACGGCGCAAACAGCGGCGTGGCTGCGGAGGGTGAGCGAAACTGAGTTTATTGCGTTCGCGGTGAATTGCTCGCACCTCGGCTGTCCGGTGCGATGGCTGCAGGACGCGAACCTTTTCATGTGCCCGTGCCACGGCGGGGTTTATTATGCGGACGGCAACGTGGCAGCGGGACCGCCGCCGCGGCCGTTGACGCGTTACAACGTGCGCATTCAAAACGGCGCAGTCCAACTTCAGACGCGGCCCACTCCGATTAGCTGAAACCCAAGGCATGAGGCGATTACTCATAGGAATCTGGAAATGGTTCGATCACCGCACCGGTTTGTCCGCCGCCATTGGCCCATTGATGGAACACGCGGTGCCGCGCGACGCCAAATGGTGGTACGTCTTCGGCAGCGCGACGATGCTGGCGTTTATGATCCAGGTGGTGACGGGCGTGGTGCTTGCGTTTTCCTACATTCCATCGGCGTCGCAGGCTTACGACACGCTGCGCTTTATTACGAACGACGCAACGTTCGGGCGATTTCTGCGGGGGCTTCACTATTACGGCGCTTCGGCGATGATCCTGATGGTCGGATTGCACATGGCGCAGACGTATTTGTTTGGCTCATACAAATACCCGCGCGAAATGAATTGGGCGACGGGCGTGCTGTTGCTGTCCTTCACGCTGGTGATGGGTTTCACGGGGCAGTTGCTGCGATGGGACCAGACGGCGGTGTGGTCAGTGGTGATTGCCGCGGAACAGTCGGGCCGAATTCCGATAGTCGGGGACGCGTTCGCGCATTTTGTGTTTGGAGGACAGACAGTGGGCGGAGCGACCTTAAGCCGGTTTTTCGCGATTCACGTTTTTATTATTCCGGCGTGCCTGTTCGCGTTCATCGGATTGCATCTGTTTCTGGTGATGCACCACGGAATTTCCGAACCGCCCAAAGCGGGCGAACCGGTGGACCCGAAAACTTACGACAAGAACTACGAAGAGCTTCTCAAAAAAGACGGCGTGCCTTTCTGGCCGGATGCGATTTGGCGCGACATGATTTTCGGGACAGTGATGTTGCTGGGGTTGGTTTTACTGGCTTATTTCGTCGGACCTCCGGTGCTCGGCAAACCGCCCAACCCGAGCATCATTCAGGCGGACCCGCGGCCGGATTGGTATTTGTTGTGGTACTTCGCGCTGTTCGCATTGATGCCGCCGTGGCTGGAGAATTATTTCATGGTGCTGGGGCCGATCCTAGCCGGGGCAATCCTGATGGTCATGCCCTTTCTCTTTTACAAAGGAGAACGGCATCCGCGACGGCGTCCGTGGGCGATCGCGATGGTGGTGATGGTGGTGCTGATGATCGGCTCGCTTTGGTATGAAGGGGCGACATCGCCGTGGTCGCCGAATTTCAACGCCCAACCGCTGACGGCCGCGGTTGTAGGGACGGAAACGGGGCCGGTGGCGGTTGGCGCGAGGCTGTTCCACTCGAAGGGTTGCCTCAATTGTCATCTGATCCAAGGCTACGGCGGGCGGCGCGGCCCCAACCTCACGGACGTTGGCGCGCGTCTCAGCCGCAACGATATGGTGATCCGCATTGTCAACGGAGGGGTGAACATGCCGGCTTTCGGCAATAATTTAACGCCGCAAGAAATGGACGATTTGGTGGCGTTTCTGCAATCGCGAAAGAATACGGTTAAGCCGATTGCCACACGATATGGGAATTAAAATTTGGCTGAGTTGGCGGGGTTTTTTAATCCTGGCCATTGGATTTTGTGTTTGGAATTGCCGCGCCGCCGAAACTTCAAAGCTGCTTTGGCAAATCGGCAGAACTGATCAGGATGACGCCGAATTTGCGCTGGCGCCGGGCGGTTTTGGCAAATTCAAAAAGGACGGCGTGTTCTTCGTCGGCGAGTCTGACCCGAAACGGGATTGGCCCTACGCGCAACCGGGGCCGGTGGATTCGTGGGGAGGCCGGCGCCAGCATACCTTCACCGTTCTTTTTAATCTTGCGCGCGGTTTGGACGCGGGCGAATGCGAGTTGCGGTTGAATTTGGTGGATGTCAGGCAGAACAATCCGCCGACCCTCCGAATTGAGATCAATGGCGAACCGTTTGATCGCGCTCTCGCTCCTGGAAACGGCGACGCCAGCATCCGGGGTGAAGCGAAGCAAGGCAGGCCGCAGAGCGTGAGAATTTCATTCCCGGCCAGCCTGCTGCGCGCGGGAGAGAACGACGTTCAAATCACCACGGCGCGCGGAAGCTGGCTGATTTATGACAGCGTCGGAATGACCGCTCCGGCGGCGGCCGAACTGACGCGGAATCATGTTCGCACGTTGTTGGATCCAGTCCGGTCTCTTCCGGTTTTGCAGAACAAGGATGGCAAATTGCTTCAAACGCTCCTGGTCCCGATACGCCATTTTGCCGGGGCAGTCACCGGCGCCATTGCGTTGAGGGGCGAAGAACCGGAACCAGTCCATTTGACGAACGGCGCGCAGACCATCGAACTTCTCACCCTCGCCGTCGATACTGACACCGCGCGGACCCTGACGTTGCGCGTCGGGGGCCAGACTGTGGCAACGCAAGACTTTGTGCTCAAACCCGCGCGCAAACTGACGATTTATGTGCTGCCGCATTCGCACAACGATATTGGCTACACGGTCATCCAGACGGAGGTGGAGAAAAAGCAGATGAACAATTTATTGCTGGGAATGGCGGCGGCGCAACGCACGGCCAGCTATCCGGAAGGAGCGCGTTTTGTCTGGAACATGGAAGTTCTTTGGGCGGCGGATCTTTTTATGCATCGCATGAGCGAGTCGCAACGCGCGGATTTCATTGAGGCCGTGCGAAAAGGCCAGGTGGTGTTGAACGGTTCCTTTGCCAATGAACTGACGGGATTGTGCCGGCCCGAGGAATTGCTCCAACTCTTCCGCTACTCCACGGAAATCGCGCAACAAACAGGCGTGCCGATTGACTCCGCCATGATTTCCGATGTGCCGGGTTACACATGGGGCACCGTCACCGCCATGGCCCAGGCCGGCATTAAATATTTCTCGGCGGCCCCGAATTGGTTTGACCGGATCGGCACGATTATGCGGGACTGCGAGAACAGGCCGTTCTACTGGGAAGCGCCGGACGGCAAAACAAAAGTCCTGACGTGGATTCCGTTTCGGGGCTATGCGATGTCGCACATTTATCAGCATTTTTCTGTCAAGTTGATTGCGGACCTTTCCGACGAACTGGACCATGCGCAATTTCCGTATGATATTGTTTATACGCGATGGTCCGGCCACGGCGACAACGCCGCACCGGACCCGGACATTTGCGATTTTATCAGGGGTTGGAACGCTAAGTACGCGTGGCCGAAGTTTATCATTGCCGGGACCTCCGAAGCCTTTCGCGCATTTGAACAGCGTTACGCCGACAAAATTCCCAGGCGGCATGGGGATTGGACGCCCTATTGGGAAGACGGCGCAGCGTCTTCGGCGCTCGAGACTTCCATCAACCGCGCCAACTCGGAAAGAATGGTCCAGGCGGACGCGCTCTGGGCAATGCTGGATCGAAGCAACTACCCCGCCGCCGGTTTTGCCAACGCGTGGAGCAATATTCTGCTTTACTCCGAACACACCTGGGGCGCTTCGCGCAGCATAACAGCGCCGGAAAGCAAAGCGACGACCGAGCAATGGGCCATTAAAAAGTCCTATGCTTACGATGCGGACAAGCAATCGCGCCAATTGTTGGAACAACCTTTGCGAGCGGCCGGCGCGGACGAGACGCAACCGGCGCAGTTGGACGTGTTCAACACGCTCTCGTGGCCGCGCACGGAACTGGTGACAGCGCCGCCGGAGCTTTCAAAGGCGGGCGACCAGGTGCGGGATGAACAAGGAAATCCGGTATCCTCACAAAGACTGGCTTCCGGCGAATTGGTTTTTATGGCTGCGGACGTGCCCCCCTTTGCGTGCAAGCGATATACGATCTCTGCTGGCGCGGGCAAATGCGAAGGGCGCGCCATCGTTCAAGGCGCGACGCTGGACAACGGGATAGTGCGAGTGCGTGTTGACGAGAACACAGGCGGCATTGTTGAACTCACGGCAAAAGGAGTTGAGGGCAATCTAGTTGACACCAGCGGCGATCAAACTTTGAATGACTACCTCTACCTTCCGGGCGATAATTTGAAGGACATCGAGCACAACGGGCCTGTGAGGGTTTCGGTGGGCGAATCGGGCCCGCTGGTCGCCTCTTTGATCATCGAATCTGATGCGCCTGGCTGCAAGAAGTTGCGTCGGGAGGTGCGAATTGTAGCGGGACAGGATTATGTCGAATTGAGAGACCTTGTTGACAAGGCGCGGCTGAAAGCAACGGACTATAGAGTAACCAAAGAAAGCGTGAACATCGCATTTCCGTTCAACGTTCCGGATGGGGATATGCTTCTGGATATTCCTTTGGGCGCGATGCGGCCGGAGTTGGACCAGATTCCCGGCGCTTGCAAAAATTGGTTTCCGGTGGGGCGCTGGGTGGATGTCTCCAATGAACGCGAGGGAATCACATGGGTCACTTTGGACGCGCCACTGATCGAGATCGGCGGAATCACCGCGACGCTGCTCAATTCGCAAACCGATCCTGAAATCTGGCGAAGCAAAGTCGCGCGAACGCAAAAGCTTTATTCCTGGGCGATGAACAATCATTGGGGGACGAATTACCGGGCTTACCAGGAAGGGCCGACGCTTTTTCGCTTTATCCTGCGACCGCATCGCCAGCGCGACCCCGCGGAAAACACCCGGTTTGCGCGCGGTTTCAGCCAGCCGCTTTTGGCTGTGCCAGGTAGATTCGCCAAAAACTTATCCAACCCGCTGCTTCGGTTGTCTTCGGATGATGTGGTGGTCGAGGCATTGAAGCCGAGTGATGATGGAACGGCGTGGATCGTCCGGCTCTTCGGAGCGGGCGGCAGAGAGACCTCGGTGAATCTATGGTGGGCCACGCCGAAACCACCGCAACTTTGGCTGAGCAACACCAGCGAACAGCCGCTGCAAAAAATTGACGAACCCGTAACCGTGCCGCCTTGGGGGCTTGTTACCCTTCGGGCGCAATAATGGGTTAATGGCTGATTGGATATGGCAATCAGTCGGGTATGAGTTATCTGATCCAGGGCTACGGGGGAAGTCGCGAAAGATTGCGGTTAAACCGATTTGTCACGGCTGAGGGCGTGGCGCTTTCTGTCAATAGGCTCGATGACCAGACGATAAATGAATATAGCGACAAGAATGGAAACCATTGCATCCATCCGGCCCAGATTCACGCCAACGTCCAGCGCCGGTGAACGGGCGACGATAACAATGACAAAATCGTAAACGAGGTAAATGGGGTATGAGAGTTCACCCATGAGACGGTCGAACGGACTTTTTCCGAACACGAGGAAGAGACACGGAATAACCAGAATGAAAAACGGGTACGTGGCAACGTCAGCAACCTGAGGATTGATGATCCGGCCAAGGACATTGACCGCGGAAACGTGAACGTACAAAAGGAACAAGATAGCTATGGCTCCAAATAGATAGACTGGCCACGACACGCATTGCCATCGCCGCAATTTGTCGCTTCTCATGACTCGCGCGTAGATTCGATATCCCAGCATCCCGAATAGAAACAACCCCAGTTCAAACGGAAAAAACCGATATGTCCACGGGTCATGACCGATGCCCAGATATCGGTATCCAATCAATCGTCCGGCCAAAGTAGCCGCGGCGATGCAAGCCAGCGAGGAACTTCGCAATCGGTTCAAGAAAGGGGCGCACGCGTAGAATGTCAGTTCGACTCCCAGCGTCCATGTTTGTTGAAGCAAGAGATAGTGCCAAAGAGGGGTTCGATCGTCCCAGAAATTGGCGGTGAATTGAAGCGATTGTCCGCGATCCTGCTTCAGGAACATTATCCAGTCCTGTCCGATCAATGTGACATTGGAAATTGCCGCAAGCAGAACGCTAAAAACGCCATTGCGCCTAAATGGATGGCTGACATAATAGCTAAGCGCCAGCCATTGGTGGGATAACAAACCACCGCAAAGGCTGATGACCACAATCGCGGCCAAAACAATCCAATAAGGAGGGAAAATGCGAAGAAATCGGCTTAGATAAAAATCGCGCCGCGTGGAATAGCGTGTTGACAACACCATTGCCATGTAGAAACCGGAAATCATGTAAAAAATCTGCACGGCTTGGCTTCCGTTGTGCATCTGCCAGGGGAAAATGGGTCCTCCGTGTGAGGCGACGACGCAAAGAGCCAGATAAAATCGGAGTATTCCCATTAGTCATTGTTTGTTGAACTAGCACTCTGCTTTCCCTGTGTTGCCCAATCTTTATTGGGCGTCGGACCAAGTTCGAAGACAAGATGGCCTCCGGAAATAATATCCTTTTGCCGAATCCACCATTGGCTCAACGGCCGGCCATTCAGGGTGGCGGATTGAATATAGCGATTGGCCCGGGATGCGTTATGGGCTTCGATGACAAAATCCTTTCCGCCGTAATACTTGCTTGACAGATGAATGGTGATCTTCGGATAGAGCGGGCTGGCAAGTTCGTAAATCGGATTGACACGGCAACCGCCGTCCGTCTGGAACAAACCCATCGCCGACATGACAAAC
The DNA here is from genome assembly GCA_036268455.1 of Verrucomicrobiia bacterium. Lineage (GTDB taxonomy): Bacteria > Verrucomicrobiota > Verrucomicrobiia > Limisphaerales > Palsa-1400 > DATAUD01. Next base: position 8,943 of record DATAUD010000030.1, on the reverse strand, counting down.
CAGGCGGCCATTTGTCCCTGGTCGTCGTCCCCCAGATAGGCGTCCGCCGGATTGTATCCGTAGTAGGAATCCAGCACGGCGCGAGTCCATTTCTGGGTCATCCACGGTTTTCCCGCCCAATTAAACAACCAGGGAACGTGCATGGTGGTCTCGTTGCCTTGATTGATGGGACACGCGGCGGAATTCGCGGTGGCATTGAACCGCACCGGAACCATTTTATCGAACGCTTCATTGAGCCGGCTGATGAAGCGGTCCGTGCCCATGGCGTTAACCAACCCCGACGGGTCTTGTGGCGCAAACCACGTGTATTGCCAGGCGTTGGCCTCCGTAAAACCGCGCCGGGCATAGGGATCAAACGGAGCGACCCATTCGCCATCCGCTTTGCGTGGCCGGGCAAAACCGGTCTCGGCGTCAAAGGCATTTCGCCAATTCTCTGACCGTTTTAAAAACGCGTCAGCCACTTCCTTGCGACCGAGCGACCGCGCAAGCTGGGCAACGCACCAATCATCGTAGGCGTACTCGAAGGTATCGGACGTTTTGCCCTTGAGCGGGCCGTCGGCAGGCACGTAACCGTACTTGAGATAGCCCTCCAGGCTTTCGTTGCCAACCCGTCCGCCTCCTGGTGTGTTTTGTGGCAATGAGGTTTGCATTTTGACGCAGGCGTCAAGCATTTTGTCTCCGTCCAAACCCTTAAGGCCGGCCTGATACGCCGCGACCAACAACGCGATTTCGTGCTCGGACGCCATCACGTCGATATACTTAAGCCCAGCCGGCCCTTTGGCCAGCCAGCCGCATTTGTCGTATAGTTGGAGTTCTGAATCCGCCCAACGCGCGGACCACTCCGGCGCCATCAAATTCATAAGCGGGTTCAAATTCCAGAAGGTGTTCCACAACGCGTCCGAGCCGAGCATCACCGCGTCCGGGTCGCCAAGCTTTTGCTCGCGCCCATAGGGGTCAATCCAATCGCCATTGACATCGCTCCAAATATTCCGTCCGGAGAACGCCCGGTAGAGATGTGTATAGAAGCGGGTCTTCTCCCGCGCGTCCGGCGATCCAATTTCCACACAGTTGAACAGATCATTCCATACACGCCGCTGGTTCTTCACCACAGCATTGAAATCCCAGCCAAATGGTTTGGACAATTCCTGCTCCAGGTTGAGCCGCGCATCCTCCACGCTGACCAGCGAAATTCCCGTGCGGACCAGCACCTGTTCACCCGCCACAGTTTTAAATTGCGCGAACGCGCCGCAGTCACCCGACAACGCCAGTTCCTGCGCGTTGGTCATAACATTTCCGCCGCGCCACGCATTCAATTCCCCCGACGGCCGGATGAAGCCTCGCTGGATCGTCACCTCCTTGCCGCCCAGATTTTCCCAGCCGCCAAAGTCGAAGGGTCGGCTGAATTGCGAAACAAAATGCAAATCGAAACGCTGGGTGCAATTATACACGCGCGCCACCTCTGTTTGAATGTCACCCTCTATTTCGTTCGACCCCGTGTGACGGATGTTTGCGCTGAGCACGTGCGTTTCATATTCGTTCGGCAGCAGAAACGGAAGAAGCACTCGCGCTTGATCGCTCGCCGGAAAAGTGTATCGCTGCAAACTCGCCCGGGTGGTGGCGCTCAGTTCAACCTTGATGCCGCTGTCCTTTAGAAAAACCTCGTAGAAACCGATCCCGCCTTTCTCGCTGGATTTGTCAAAGTGGGAACTGTAGCCGGACTCATCAAGACCCGGATGCGTGCGTAAAGCGCCGACCGTCGGCATCATCCCCAATCCCGACATTGTCCATTCGTGAATATGGCTGAAACAGTCAATATAATCGTGACTATACTCATAGCCGGCGCACCAAGATTCGTTTTGATTGTCAGGCGATATTTTCACCATTCCGAACGGCATCCACGGTCCGGGCGCGATCATCCAGCGCGAATGCGCGGTGCCCATAAAAACGTCCACATAATCGGCAGGCTCGACGGGCGGCGCGGCGTACAGACTCAAAGTTCCGTCGTATAGCAAACGTCCGTCCGCGCTGAGAAGAACGCGAGTCCCCCGTCCTTTTGCGGACGCGGGCGCGGCAATTTCCAACACTTGCAATCCCGGTTCGAGAGCGATCTCCTGGACTTTGCCATGATCAAATTGAACCTCCAGATTTCCCGGAGAATCTTTGCGAAAAACTTCCACGCGGACGGTCGCCGGCGTTGCGCTCTGTCGGGAGACGGCATAGGGCGCAACGGAGACTCCGCGGATCACGGTGGACGACAAGTTTGAAGCCAGATTGATTCCCGGAGGCGCATCGAGGCGCAACGCGTCAAAAACGAGCCAGCTTCCACGCGTGCTCCGCAATGCCATTTCGTTGTAGCCGCGCTTGAGCAACTTTGACGGAAACTCGAATTGAACCGTTTGCGGTTTGGCCTTCGTGAAATCTCCCCGCAACGAATCCTCGCTTCCTCCGGCGGCAAGATCATGTTCAAAGATGGCGGAATTGACCGTGACGCGGAGCCGGGGCGGATCCCGCGGCGAAACATCGCAAAGAGTGATTGTGAACACACATTGCCCCGCTGTTGAAACGTCATTGAGGACAAATCCAATGGATAGAGTATTCATTTGATCCCAGTGATTTTGTGTGCGTTCGTTAAAAAAACTGCCGGCCCAACGATCCAACGGCCCGGGCAATACGGATGGCCAATCTTCCTTCGATCTTGAGAGGCCGATGTAATAGACGTGATCCGGACTGCCGAACCGCTCCTGAAAATCGGCGTAATTGGAGGGCGCAAGAGCGAATTCGGCGGTACGCCCGTCGGTCTCACCGATCTGCCAAAGCAGATGGTTCCCATTCACTTCGGCGAAGTTTGAAATCACAAATCCAAACGCGCCAACAAGCAGACATAAAATCAGGCGGGAACGGGACGGGAGCTGAATTGCATTCATTTCTTTAGTCATCTTAGGCCCGGAAGTTCCCGGACAACTTTACGAGCTTTCTTTTTGGCCGCAGAGCTTCGCCTACAACGGGACGAACACGTCGAAGGAATTTCTTCGCCACTGGGACGGCGGCACGCTATTCGATCCGACTCATGGAATTGTTAATGCAAATCAGGAGATCCTGGCCACTTACTGTAATAAAGGCGCCAAGGCTGCCTGATTTTGCTCGATTAAAATACGATACCCTGTAATCGAGTGATCGCCCACGTCAACTCGCACATTACTGATGATTTGCATAAAATCACCGAGGCTCTGGATCGTTCGGGAAAGAAAATTCTGCCACTCGGGACTTTCGATTGACGGTTTTCCATCCGAATTAAAGTGGATCATTGCGCCCTCATCAGCATAATCCCAATTGCGGAATGGCCCCCGAGGAACAAGGTCTTTCTTGTTCACGAATCGAACCAATTTATCGCCGAGAATTCGAGCGTACGTATTGCAGAAATCATGCAGACCAATTCGGGGCTGACCAAAGGTGTAAATGGCAGATATGGGAGGGACTGGAGAACCAGAGACCATAAAACATGCACCAGCCAGTGCCGCCAATGCGCCACCCAGCGAGTGCCCGGTGATAAAGAGCGGCTTTGAGAAATCGCGCTTTGACAAGGACGCGGTAATCGCGTCTAAACGATCCGAGAGGCAATGCCCAAAACCTGCATGAATTTCTCCAATTGCGGGTCCGTTCTTGAAAACCCAATCAAATCTCACCGGCGTGCACGCAAGATCTTCCATCCAGTCCTGCCGCAATTTGGTGCCTCGAAATACTAGAAGATGACAGGTTTGGGATGAAACAACGAACGCGCAAATATCATCAAAAACGGTTGTGAGATCGAACCAGTCGAGCTCGGTAAATCCGAGAGCTGCCATTGCCGTACGAGACGAGGTTTCGCCTTCCGGGTCATCTGCGTTACCGTAAATTACCTCGGACGCTTTGGCGCAAATCAACGCATCTTCTGGTTTCATAGTAATGTAGTATGTGTTTTTATTGAGAAGTTTTCAATAGGAATGGAACCGCCTCTTCGGGGACCAATTTAAATACCGAATCGTACAGGCCTGGACCGACAATATTTGAACATTTTTTCAAGAAAGCAGACAAGCAGGCGCAGTGATGAATTGATCTTCGGGCGTCATACGGGTCGCTGCCCAAGCGTTATTGGGCGCCGGACCGAGTTCGAAGACAAGACTCGGTCTTCGGCAATAACTTGACACCGCAGGAGATAGACGATTTAGTGGCCTTCCTGCAATCGCGAAAGAACGCAGTTAAACCGGTTGCCACACGATATGGGGAATTAACGGTTGGTTTGGTGGGCGGGATCTTAATCCTTGCCATTGGATTTTGTGTTTGGAATTGCCGCGCCGCCGAACCTTCAAAGTTGCTTTGGCAAATCCGCAAAACGGATTACGATAATGGCTAATCTGTCGGAATAAAAATTTCTATGAGCATACCGAATCTTGGGCGACTTCAAAAAATCGATCTACGCGAAGCGTGGTCCTCGGAAGCCATCGACTTTACGCCCTGGCTGGCGCAGGAGCAGAACCTGAAGCTGTTGGGCGAAACCGTAGGTATCGAGTTGGAACTTGAATCGCAAGAAAAAGGAGTCGGGCCTTTTCGCGCCGACATTTTATGCAAAGACACCACTACAGATGGTTGGGTGTTGATTGAGAACCAGCTTGAGCGCACCGATCACTGCCATCTCGGCCAATTGATCACATACGCCGCCGGTCTGAACGCGGTCACTATTGTTTGGATTGCTGAGCATTTTACTGAAGAGCACCGTGCCGCGCTCGACTGGCTGAATGAACGCACTGACGAGAAGATAAACCTCTTCGGATTGGAAATCGAACTGTGGCGGATTGGCGACTCCCCAATTGCGCCAAAATTTAACATCATTAGTCAACCGAATGACTGGAGTCGCACGGTCCAGCAAGCGGCTGCTGGCAGCGGTGAGATTTCGGAGCATAAGCAGCTCCAGCTTAGATTCTGGACGGCTTTCCGGCAGTATATGGAGGAAAAGGCCAGTTTCGTTCGCTGCCAAAAACCGTCACCTCATCAATGGTTGAATCACGCGATTGGCAGATCAGGTGTACATCTTTCTTCTGTCGCCTCCATTTGGAACTCTGATTCTGGTTCCAAGGGACCAGAAATTCGGGTTGACCTGTACGTGAACGGACCAAACGCAAAGTCGGAATTTGCAGAATTGGCAAAACAAAAAGACGCTATTGAAAAAGCGTTGGGCTTCCCTCTGACGTGGTACAATCCAGAAGACAAGGCCATGTGCCGCCTCTACACGCGCAAGGACGCCGACTTTCTGAACGAATCCCTTTGGCCTCAACAATTTGAATGGCTACGTCAACGATTGGAAACCATGCACAAAGTTTTCGCCCCCATTATGAAAAATTTAAAATGGGGGGAGGAGAGCGATGAGGTTGCGAGTTAAGCTCACATAGAAGCGCATTTTGTCTGCCTTGCTTTGGAGGATGTAAACGTAAGAAAACTCCATTTCTCATTTTCCCGGCTTGCCGAATCGTAGTTTAGAGCACTCACTCGGTGCGCATTATGGATTGGCGCCGCGCGCCATTGGGATTGGCTGTCCCAACGAGAACGGCGACGTGGAGTCCAGCAACGGGCATTTGAAGCGGCGGCTCAAGCAGCGTTTGCTGGTGCGCGGGAGTTCGGATTTTGCCTCGGAAGCCGACTATGACCGGTTTTGCCAGAAGGCGCTGGACCAGGCCAACGGGACTCGCAGCGAAGCTCTGGCCCAGGAGTTGGCGGCCATGAAAGCCCTGCCGCCGACGCGGCTCAGCGAATACGAAGAGGTCTATTGCCCGGTGTCCAAATACAGCACGATCCGGGTCAAGAAGGTGGGCTATTCAGTGCCGGCGCGCTGGATCGGGCACGAGGTCAAAGTGGAGGTCCACGAGAGCGAGTTGAAGATCTATGCGGGGCGAGAGTTGTTATTGACGCTGCCCCGTCAAGGCGGGGATCGCGGCGTGGTCTTGGATTACCGGCATGTGATCGATCATTTGCTGCGCAAGCCGGGAGCCTTCGAGGAATACCGTTATCGGCAGGAGTTGTTTTTGAGCCCGACCTATCGGCAGGCTTATGACCGGCTGATCGCCGAACAAGGGCCGCGCCGCGGCACGCTGGAGTATCTGCGTTTGCTCAAGCTGACCTCCGAGACGGGGCCGGGCGAAGTGGAACTGATGCTGGTGGAATACGTCTGTCCGCCTTACCCGACGTGGAGCGTGGAGCAGATACGAAAAACGTTGTGGCCGGCGCCATCCTGCCAAATCCAACTGGCGGAGTTGCAGCCGGAATGCCAGTCCTATGATGCGTTGCTCACCACCGAGGCGGAGGTGGCGATGTCGGCTGACGCGCTGGCTTTGGCTTTTCGCTCGTTCCGGTTGCCCACGATGGCGGCCATTTGGGAGGAAAGCGTGACCCGCGCCGAAGGGGAGAACTGGGGTTATCGGCGCCTGTTGCAACATCTCTGCGAGAGCGAGGCCCAGGATCGGCGTGAGCGGCGAGTCGGCCGTTTGCTCAAACAATCCGGACTGCCCGACGGCAAGACGCTGGGCAACCTGGAGGAAGCGGCTCTGCCGCCCAAAATCCGGCGGCTCCTGCCGACCTTGCTGGAAGGGGGCTTTGTGGAACGAGCCGAAAACGTGCTGGCCTTTGGCTTGCCCGGCAGAGGGAAGACACACTTTTTGGCCGCCGTGGCGCGCGAGTTGATCTTGCGCCATCGTTACCCGGTTCTCTTCACCCCGACCTTCAAACTGGTGCAGCAGTTATTGACAGCAAAGAAGGAGCTGCGCCTCGAGGAAGAACTAAAACAGTTGGATCGCTATCCTGTCGTCGTCCTCGATGATCTTGGCTACGTCCAGCAAGACCGGGCCGAAATGGAAGTGCTCTTCACCTTCTTGGCCGAGCGTTACGAACGGCGCAGCGTGATGATCAGCAGCAACCTGGTGTTCTCCAAATGGGACCAAATCTTCAAAGACCCGATGACCACCATGGCGGCCATCGATCGCCTGGTCCATCACGCCGTCATCCTGGAGTTCAACGGCGAAAGCGTCCGGGCGCAAAAAGCACGGGGGAAGGCACCGCCGCAGGAAACAAAGCAACCATGAATCCCAACTCCCCATTCGGTTCCACTGCGTCTTGGGCGCTGGCGCCCTCAAGACTCCGTTCCACCAAATGGGGAGCCATCCATGACACTGTCAGCAATAAACAAATGAAAGAATCAGCCCAGGCTACCGGAAAGAAATAGTTGTCGCCGGTGGAAGGGAATAATCGTCGTTGACCAGACATCCTTCAGCCGATGGCCGAACAGCGCTGCTTCCCATTTCCGAGCATGGGAACGTCAACGCAATCATCGCCAAATCTGGTGCCCAGACAAAAACTTCGGGCGCGGTAAGTCGAACGCAATCGTTAGCATATGTGCCATAGTAAATGAGCCCTCAAGAAGCACGAAATGCCATTACATCGTTGATCGGCGCGCTCCGCCGAAGCAGCTTGGAATGGGTCGTACGGGAAGTGTCGATTGCTATTGAAAGAGGCATTGAAGAACGGGGCGAGGTTTCATTCGAACTTTTCGACGACGTAGATCAACCCATCAGCAATCGTCGCGGACGCAAGACTGAAGTCACCATAACACGACCGCTAACCGATCTCGAGGAGCTGCGCCTGCTACTGTTTTCAATCCGTGCCGCAATTGTCGACGCAAGCGATATTCAGGATCGTGCGTTACGAGATCTGCAATTGACGGATGCTCCCAATCCGGTGATTGTTTTTCGGCCTGACGTGCCGGAAGGTTTCGAAGATAAAGGCTACTCTGTAGCAGATGCTGGAAGAGGACACCCGTTTGAGATGACACTCGAAGGAATTGATGCCCGGAGAGACAGCCTCGAAAAAATAAGACATCTTCTCAAAAATCTTGAGGACCTCGTAAATGCCGACTAGCCAGGAACTAATCGATGCAATCGAAGCCGGTCTAGGACAAGTTGTCCGCCCCGGGGTTTCTACGAGTAGCGAAGCCTGTGACACCTACGAGGTGTTTGTATTCGCGCTGATCTTGGAGGCTTCCCGTCGGGCAGGCGGCCAAGTTTCATTCCGGAACATTGTCGATCGAAACTTTAATGGAGTTTTCACGTTTAGAACCGGACCAGGAAATATCTATTCACGGCTGCACCCGTACACATACGCTCGAATTGATTTTGCGAACAGTAGGCCGTTAGAGGCTCATATCGGGATATATGCCGCCGGTGTCTCGGGCGTGAGGCACGAATGCGATGTTGCTGTGTTGCGATTCGATGAAGCCGAGAATTGCCGCAGGAGTCAGGTGCATCCTCGCTGTAGCGAAATACAACTCTCCGTCGAGTGTAAGTTTTACGCGTCCGAATTGGGAATAGACCTTGGAAGGTCGTTCTTGGGATTAGTAAAGGAAATTCACCAATATCACCGTTTTTTTGTCACCAACTCCTCATCGGCGACACTCGAAAGACTATTGGCTCATCACAAGATTCGTTGGCAACGGGAGATCATTCCAAGGCGGAGCGATTTGGTGAACCGCCTTCGCGCGTCGTTCGAAGAAGTTTTTCAAAATTACACCGCTCTGGCTTAAGCCTGTATATAGTATGAGTAACGACGCACTCCCAGCCAATCATGACGAGGCGCAACAAGTTCAGTCTTCAAGCAGCCACGCTGAAGTCGTCCCCCTGGTATACTCTGAGTTTGCTGAGCACATCAGTGGTATGAACACCTTTACAGACCGGGTTGCGGAGTTTGTGTCCATTGCTCTCCAACAAAAAGTCTCGGGCAAATGGTTAGCAGCCCGTTAAAAAACTGGGTTTCACTGTATATTTGATTGAACAAACTTCGGGTTGTGGCGTCAGATAGTCATGGCCATTGGACGACGCACTCCCAAACAAGACGAAATGTTCATCCCCACGGCCAATGTGGCCACCG
>DATAUD010000029.1:0-120403 GCA_036268455.1 Verrucomicrobiia bacterium | reverse complement strand
GCCCGTCTCCGCCACGGACAACCTTGACAGGCGCAGACGAGCCATACAATGGACAGTGCGATTCGCGCCATGACGGCAGCCATCATCCGGCTTCGCTCACCAGCGAACTGCCCATAACTTCCACCTTTGCATAACGTTCCTTATCAAAAGCTTTCGATAAGGAACGGAAACGGACAACGTCGGATTGCAATTCCTGACGATTCCGCCTGGCGCGGAAACGGTGATGCCATCAGGAACGCGCTACGCGGATTACGCAAACGTCCATAATTACATCTATCATCCGAATGCGCCCGGATTGGAAGAGAACAAAACCTGGAAAGCAGCCGATCCCACGCGAGCTTGCAAGGTGGACGGCCTTTACGGGGAATTCGGAGTGACATGGGCGCGCCATTTTCCGGGCAATTCCGACGCGAGTCTCCTGACGTTGCCGAGAGTGACGACTGAGACGGGTACAACCATTGGTGGCGTCATCACCGAGAAGATTCACGCATTGAACTTATTGACGATGTATCTGGATCAGTTCAAGCGCGGGTGGAGTTACACAGCGATTTATCTCCTGCGGGACAGAACAGACGAATCCGGCAATCAGCGATTCGGGTTCTACGCACCCGATTATACTCCGCGCAAAGCGGCGGTGTATTTGCACAATATGACGGCGATTCTTGCGGACACTGGAGACTTCACGCCCGGGAAGCTCGATTACACCGTCGCGAACCAACCAGCGACGGCGCATGATCTTCTTCTACAGAAAAGCAATGGTACGTTTGATCTGGCAGTATGGGATGAACGCATCGGCGGAACGACGGACAAGGTGGATGTGACATTCGGCAAAACCTTCGGAATGGCAAAGCTGTACGATCCAACGAAGGGCGCGGCGGAAATCCAAACTTTAACCAACACCAGCACGATCAGCCTGACTTTGAGCGATCATCCGGTGATTGTGGAGATGTTCGACCGTAAAGAGTAGCGGAATAGCCTTTTTCCGTTTAATAAAAAGCCGATTCTATCAGGCCGGTTGCAGCTTCAGCTTTCGAGGAACGAAACGAATTTCGACGCGCTTGTTCACTGCGGCTGCGATGCGCTTTAGCATGGTTAGCGAATGGCCTTCGTATTCAGAATCCTCAAGCCTGCTTATGACAGAAGGAGTTGTTCCAACGAGTTTGGCGAGACGTTCTTGAGTCAGCCCCGCCTCTTCTCTTAACGCATAAATTTTGCGCGCAAGCTCGTCTTCGCCCCTTGCTTCATCGAGAGCCGCAAGACGATTTGGTTTCCCTTCGTAATAGCGGCGGCGCAAAATCTCGACTGCGTCTGAGGCTGCTTTTCTTTTTTTTGACATATTTCACTCCTCTTCGTGTGTGTGAGCTTTCGGATTTTGTTCAAATCGTCTTTTTCTTTCGAGTGCTCGCTCGATCTCTTTCGCCGGCACTTCAGCCTCCTTTACAAGGCCGTGAGCAAGCACAGCGGCGGTTCTGCCGTGGAAAAAATACAGTATTCGATAATTCACATGTTGCAGCCCGACTCGAAGTTCATAAATCTCGTCCCTAAGGAAATCGGCTTCAGGACGCCTCAACTCGCCGAGTTCTTCAAGCCTCTCGATTCTTACGAGACATTTATCGAGTGCTTTTGGTTGCAGCGAATCAAGCCATTCGAGAACTGGCACATCGCCGTTTTCCTCTCTGTAGAAGACCAACTTCGTTTTAGGCACACGTGCGTTTTCTCACTTCATCAGTATTCGCAATTTTGCGAAGTTTGTCAACCTGTTTATCGTATTGAGGTTTTATGGTCCGCCGTCGCGCGGATGGTGCCAATTCCCTCGCAGCATTACGCCTCGGCAGCGTCCACGTTGTGGCCCAATTCGCGCAGGCGCTGGAGTTTGTAGATCATCGCGCGGCGGCTGATACCCAACGCTTTTGCCGTGGCGGTGCGGTTGAAATCGTTTTTTCGAAGGGCTTGCAGGACTGCCTGGGCTTCGATCTCTTCCAGTTTGCCGGCGTCGATGGATTCGGCGCGCGCACTGGAATGGGAGCCGGGGCGGATGCGCGCGGGGAGATGTTCTCCAACGATCAAGTCGCCGCGAGAAAGCAAGCCGGCGCGTTCCATGGCGTTGCGCAATTCGCGCACGTTGCCGGGCCACGAGTAGCTTTGCAGGCAATCGGCCACAGCGGCGGAAAGGCGGGCCTTTCCCTGGGTGAATTCGGCGATGAAACGATTGGCCAGCGGCAAAATATCTTCGCGGCGCTCGCGCAAAGGCGGGACTGTCAACTCGACGACGTTAAGACGATAAAAAAGGTCTTCGCGAAAGCGGCCGGCTTTGACTTCCTCCTCGAGATTGCGATTGGTCGCGGCAAGGATGCGGGCGTTGACGTGGATTTCCGTGTTGGACCCGATGCGCTGAAAACGGCCATCCTGCGCGACGCGCAACAGCTTGGCCTGAAGCTGCGGGGCCATGTCGGCAATTTCGTCCAGGAAAATCGTCCCGCCATCGGCCACTTCAAATCGGCCAATGCGCTGGGATGTCGCGCCGGTAAAGGCGCCTTTCTCGTGGCCGAAAAGCTCGGCCTCCAGAAGCGTCTCAGGGATGGCGGCGCAATTCACCTTGACAAGCTTTCCGGCGGAACGCGGACTCCAGAGGTGGATGACATCGGCGACGACTTCCTTGCCGACGCCGCTTTCACCGGTGATGAGAACGCGGCTTTCCGAAGCGGCTATGAGCGAAACGTCGCGAAAGAGCGCCTGCATCAACGGGCTGGCGGCGACGATGTTCGCCGGCAGTTGCTTGCCGGCGTCAAATTTAAGCGGGGCGAGTTGCGAAAGGCCGGTGGCCTGGCGGACGGAGGCAAGGAGTTCGTCCAGATCAATCGGTTTGGAAAGGTAATTGACGGCGCCATCGCGCATCGCGCCGACGGCGTCGCGGACATCGGCAAAGGCGGTGACGAGAAGAATGGGGAAAGAGCCGTGCTCCTTGCGGGCGAGACGCAACGTATCCAATCCGGTGAGCCCGGGCATGCGGACGTCCGAAATCATCATGTTGATTTTTTGCTGTCGCAAAACCTCGAGGGCGCGTTCGCCGGAGGAAACAGGGACGGTGTCAAAACCCTGGCTGCTGAGAAAGGAATCCAGAAGGCTGCGCTGGCCGGCGTCGTCATCGACGATCAGGAGGCGTGGAATGCGGGTGTTTTCCTGGATCGCTTCGATTGGCACGTGTTTCACTCCTTCAACTTAAGCTTGACGTGGGAAATGCGAAAGAGCGCGCCGGCGGAATCGTTGGGGACGCATTCGATTTCCCATCCATGCGCCAAGACAATTTGCTGGACGACGGCCAGGCCAAGGCCGGTGCCTTCCGCGTGGGTTGTGAAATAGGGTTTGAAAATCTCCACACGGTTTTCAGGGGAGACGCCGGGGCCATTGTCGGAAATTTCTATGAAAGCTTCTTCGTTGTTGCGGCGGCTGGCGCGAACGCGGATGGTGCCCTCGGGCGGGACGGCTTGGACGGAGTTGAGGACAAGGTTGAAGAGCGCCTGGCGAAGCAATTGTTCGTCAGCTTCGATCAGGACTGGTTCGACCAGGTTTTCGAGTTTTATCTTTTTCTCCTCGATGTCGTAGTTCAGAGCGCGCGCGACTTCAGTGGCGACAGCGCTGAGATCGGTGGCGGCGCGGCGGACCTCGCGGGGCCGGGAGTAATTGATAAATTCGTTCAACTGGGCTGTGACGCGGTCGGTTTCGTTGATGATCTCCTTGGACTTGGCGCGGACTTCGGGGGAGGCATCCTGAAGTTTGGAAATGAGCTGGGCAAGGCCGCGAATGATGTTGAGGGGATTGCGGGTTTCATGGGCAAGCCCGGCGGCGGCGAGGTTCATTTCCTTGAGGTGAAGATTTTGCTCGCTGGCGCGCACGAGGCGAAGCTGCAATTCGGAAGTGCGGGCGAGATTACGCCAGCCAAAACCGTACCCGACGACAGCGGCGGTGCCCAGGAGACCGATGATCAGACGCAGCCAGAGGTCGTAACTCTCCGCGCGATGGACCCAATTGGTGTGCATGACCAGAACAAAACTATGGACGCCCTTTTTCTCCAGGAGCGCCTTGTACTCCTCGTCCGTCATCCACGAAGGGCGTTCGCGGCGCCAATCCGGAAAACGGCGGCGCGGCGGGGGGGGACCGTTTGAGGAAAGATTAGCAACCTCGATTTCGGGCGGCGGAGGGGGAGAAATACTGTTGCTGGCCGAATTGAGCTGGTTTGTGATCATTGAGTGAACTTCTTCGTTCGGCACGATTAGTTCCGCCGTGTTGGTGCCCAAATCAACGGGGTTTTTGACCATGGCAATCGGGCCGTTCCAAAAGACTGCGCCATCAAAATCGCTATGGGGAGGCATCTCAATGGGAGGGCCGCCAGAGGCAACAACATCGCCGGAACTGTTCAGAACTTCAACGGCGACAACCTCATTGGTGTAGGTAGCGACCAGCTCTTTCATGGCGGCTTCCACGCGATCCTTGGTGAGCACCCCAAAGACATGGCGGCGGCGCATGAGCAGACCGCAGGTGTTGGAAATGGTACGGGCGCGGTCAATCAGCATGTTGTGAAAGGCCCTCCGCGCGTGCAAATGCTCGGCTGCCTGCCAGCCGATCAACATGCCCCAAACGGCTGCCAGCACGCCATACACGGCCCAACTTCGACGGTTTATCATGCGTAATAGGTTTTTTATCGCGAGTGCGGACTTCCTCCTGGCGCAGGGGCCGCCGGATTTTGCCCTGGCTCAAGATATTCATTGTATTCCTTCTGCGGAAAGGCCTTGGGCGACAACTCAGTGCGGCCCCGTTCGTCGTCGCTCATGTGAGCCAGGTCCATAGGCGTCCTCACAACATACGGAGTCAGAAGAATGATCAACTCCGTTTTGGCATCGGATTGAAGCTTGTGATGGAACAACAGACCAATGCCCGGAATATCGCCCAGAATGGGCACCTTGCTGTCTGTGCTGGTTTTGCTGTCTTGCATCAAACCGCCAATGACGACGGTTTGGCCGTCCGGCGTCACCACGACGGTGTTTGCGGAACGAATATCGATATAGGGCGCGGTGATGGCGGTGCCGTTTGTGGCGTAAGCGATGGCCTGGGAATGGGTGGCATCGACCTCCGAGATTTGCGGGGCCAGGATCATTTCGACCATGCCGTTGTCGCTGATGAACGGGGTGACCTGCAAGATAATGCCGACGTTTTGATATTGGATGCCGTTGTGTTCATTGCCAAAAGTATCGTAGGTGACGCTGGTGATCAGCGGCACTTGCTGTCCAACGACAATCGTTGCCTGTTGATTGTTGCGGGCCAGGATTGTGGGACGCGAGAGGACGTCCACCTTCCCGACTTCCTCGATGGCGCGCAAGGTGGCGGTGAAATTGTTGCCCGAGATGGTGTATATGCCGGCGCCGGGAAGGGAGTTGACGCCTGCGGCATTGGGCGTGATGCCCTGTTGGGCGAGACCGAAAAGGCTTGAGCCTGTATTGGTCGTTGAGGAGTTGATGTTCCTGGTTATGGTGCCTTCGATCCCTATGTCCGTTCCTTTGTTGTAAGTGACTTCGAGGAAAACGACCTTGATCAATACCTGGGGCTTGGGGCGGTCGAGGTTTGCGATCACTTGCTTTACGGCCTCGGTGGTGTTGGAGTCGCCAAGGACCACCACGGTGCGAGTGTCCTGGTCCACATAGAATTGGGGGGTGGAAATCTGACCGTTGGCCGGACGGTTGAGATCGCTGGCGCTGGAACTGGAGGAGGAAGAGGACGAAGAACCGCCGCCTCGGTTCGCTCCGCCACCGCCAAATCCTCCTCCTCCGCCACCGCCGCCGCCTGTCCTGTTTTGCGCCAGCAGCGGAAGAGTCAAGCAACAGAGACCGACGACTGCGAGCCGGCGGACCTGGAGTTTTATAATGTGGATCATATTTTTCATGTGTAAGGGGAGTTGGCGATCAATGGAGCGCGGATGTTCCGGTGCTGCCTCCAAAGCCAGAAGTGGTGGACGAGGTGCTGCTGGACTGGCTGTTGACATTACCCTGCTCGCGCGCGCTCAAAGCGGTGCTGGTCTGCGAGGAAGAGGCGGAGCCTTGATTCAGAAAGAGGCCCGCGATCGTTTGTTCCACGGCGGCGGGATCGGCGTTATCGAGATGAAACGCGGTAACATGCGTGGTGCCGCTGTCGCCCTCATCCAACGACTCGATCATGCCCCTGATCTCCCCCATGAGAGCCTTGGAGGCGGTCACAACGACAGATTCAGTGCGGCGATCCGCCACCGCCACGACGCTGGTTTGAGCCGTCATCCGCTCGCTCTTGTTGTTTTCGGGGGTTTGCCGCTGCATCCACGGAGGCACAAATCGGAAGCCCATGCTGCGGCTGCTTTGCTCGGACGTATTGTTGGGGTTCGGAAACAAGGTGCTGAGTTCGTCGGCGATTTCAACCGGGTCAGCATGTTTGAGTTTGAATACCTTGATTTCGGTAATGTCCTGGCTCGGCTGGTCGAGCGATGCAATCACGTTGGTGATGTAAGGCATATAGCCGGGAGGCGCGCTGGCAATAACGGCGTTCATTTGGTCGTCCGAACTGAATATAGCGTGCGTTTGCGCGTTTTTTGTGTCCTCGCTTCCACCGCCGCCACCGCCCCCGCCGCCAAACATGCCTCCGAATCCGCCACCGCGGCCAAACCGGCTTGCAAAATTATTGCGCGTATTGGCGCGGGCGACATCTGAATCGGCGCTTTCAAAAACCTCCTTCAATTCCGAGGCAACCGATTTCGCGTCGGCATATTTGAGGATGAAAACTTCGACATCGGACACCGAGGAGCTATCCAGGTCAGCTATGATTTGAGAAATGCGATGAACGTCTCTCTGCGGAGCCGTCATAATAATGGCGCTGCCGGCTTCGTTCGCGTTCACAGTGGCATTCTTGGGAATCAAGGATTCGAGGTCTTTTACCAGTTGCTCCGGATTCAAGGTCTGCACAGGCAATATCTCCGTCACAATTTCGTCGTTGAGAGGTATCTGAGCCGGCCCGGATGCAACCTTTACGGGAGTCGTGGAAAGGGACTTGGCGCGCTCGCTGTCCATGATGTTGAGAGTCCGGCCTTCAAGGACGGCGGTCAGATTGTTCTTGCTCAATTGGTCGTTGAGCAAATCGACAACTTCATTAGTCGTGATGGCTTGCCGGGCGACCACGGTCACGTTGCCTTGCAAATTGGCGTCGGACACAATGATCAAACCCGCCTTGGCGCTGAGATAATTGAGGACCGCGCCGAGCGGGACGTTGTGGAAATTGAGGACGATGCCGTTGGTCGGAATCGGTTCCGCAACGATGTTTGTGTCCACGACGACCATGGGAGCCGGCAAGTTAGTGGTGGCGGCGTTCGTAACGGAACCAGGGTCGGCATCCGCGGCAAAAGCGACAGATCCGGCTGTGAATAGGGTTGCGATACTTACAGTGATGTTTAACGTCTTCATTTTCAAAATTCTCATGGAACGCTGGAACCAACCGAGCCGATTCCGCCTAAGCCCGAGCTCGAGGAGGAAGTGCTGCTGGATTGACTGTTAACGTTGCCTTGTTGGCGGGCGCTCAAAGCCGTGGCCGTCTGCGAGGAGGAGGCGGAGCCTTGGTTGAGGAACAGGCCGGAAATGGTTTGTTGCACCGCGGCGGGGTCGGCGTTAGCGAGATGGATCGCGGTGACTTTCGTAATGCCCGCGTCGCCGTCGTCCAACGATTCAACCATGCCTTTGATTTCCGCCATGAGATCCTTGGAGGCGGTCACGATGACGGATTCGGTGCGGCGATCCGCCACTGCCACCACGCTGGTTTGCATTTTCATGCGATCGCTCTTGTTGTTGGAAGGCTGTTGTTGTTGCATCCAGGGGGGCGTAAACCGGAAGCCCATGCTGCGGTTATTTTGATCAGATGTGTTGTTGGAGTTCGGAAACAAGCTGCCGAGTTCGTCGGCAATTTCAACGGGGTCGGCATGCTTGAGTTTGAATACCTTGATTTCGGTGATGTCCTGGCTTGCCTGGTCGAGGGATGCAATTACGTTGGTGATGTAAGGCATATAACCGGGAGGAGCGCTGGCAATGACGGCGTTCATTTGGTCGTCCGAACTGAATATGGCGTGGGTCTGCGCGTTTTTTGTCTCCTCGCTTCCACCCCCGCCGCCTCCTCCTCCTCCACCGCCGCCAAACATGCCTCCAAATCCGCCACCGCCACCACCCCCCCTGCCCATCCGACTGGCAAAATTATTGCGCCTGTTGGCGCCGGCGACATCTGAATCAGCGCTTTCAAAAACCTCCTTCAATTCCGACGCAACCGATTTCGCGTCGGCATATTTAAGGATGAAAACTTCGACGTCCGACACGGAGGAGCTATCCAGGTCGGCTATGATTTGAGAGATGCGATGAACATCTCTCTGCGGAGCCGTCATAATGATGGCGCCGCCGGCTTCGTTCGCGTTTACGGTGGCATTCTTGGGAATCAACGACTCCAGGTCTTTTACCAATTGCTCGGGATTCAAGGTCTGCACAGGCAGTATCTCCGTCACAATTTCATCGTTGAGTGGTATCTGATTTGGGCCGCTGGCCACTTTCACCGGGGTCGTGGATATGGATTTAGCGCGCTCGCTGTCCATGATGTTGAGGGTGCGGCCTTCAAGGATGGCGGTCAGATTGTTTTTGCTCAATTGATTGTTGAGCAAATCAACAACTTCATTGGTCGTAATGGCCTGCCGGGCGACCACCGTCACATTGCCTTGCAAATTGGCGTCGGAGACAATGATCAAACCCGCCTTCGAGCTGAGATAATTAAGGACCGCGCCGAGAGGAACGTTGTGAAAATTGAGGACGATGCCGTTGGTTGGTATCGGCTGCGCAACGAAGTTCGTGTCCATAGCCACAGTCGGCGCCGGCGCGTTCGAGGTGGTCGAGGTGGTCGAGGTGGTCGAGGTGGAATTAGTGTCCGTATCGGCGGCGGAAGCGACCGCTCCGGCTGCGAATAGGGCCTTGAGAACAACGCTGACGTTTAGTGTTTTCATTTTTCTTCCTGTTCACGTCTCAATCTGAGTTTTCTTTCGATGGCGGACTCGCCGGGATGCGCCGCGTCCGTGGCGGCGGCGCTGGCGGAGGGCGCCGACGACGCATCGACGGAAGTGCTGCTGGCAACAGGCGTGGAATCGTATTCGTCGAATGATTTCTCCCAGGGACCGTTGTCCACACGGCGCAGGCTGTTTTGCACGTTGAGAACGAAAGTATTGGAGGAACTGACCAACTGGACGCTGTCGAGTGTGGCGCCCTTTACTTCAAAACCATCCACATGATCGCCCACCTTGAGAGGCCGGTCGGAGTTGGCGCCATTGCCGCCGAAGAAAAGGTCGGCCTTTCCGCTGTCCCCCGCCACTCCCAGGAAGGTAAGCCGTTCGACGCGCGGCTGGTGCACCGCTGGCCGCGCCAAACCTCTCAGCCCCGTGCGCGATTGGTCAAATATATTGTTCTCGACGACGATATCAAACGACCTCAGGTCCTGGCGGTTGGTGGAATTGGTTTCCTGCGCGATTGCCTTTGCGCCGCCCGCCGCCAGAAGCGGCAAAAATAAAATGAGGGTCAATCGTTTCATTGGGCAGAGGAGGGAAGAACCAATCCACTCAGATCCATTCCGAGCGAAAGTTGCCGGCCATTGTCGTCGCGGGAGGTGAGTTCGAATGAGTCGAGCTTAACACCCAGCGGATCTTTTTCCATATAATAAAGAAAATGGCGGATGGTGTCCATGTCGCCGGAAATGTCGGCGCGGCAATCAATGGTCGAGTAATTATCGTCCGTCTCGTGCAATTGCGGGCGGAAGGAGCCTTCGGTCGCGCCACTCTGTTTGACCCAATGGTCAAAGGCCGTGAACAACTGGCGCTCCGCCGCGGTGGGATTGCTGTCCAGGGCATTGGTTCGCATGTAATCCCAGCGGGACTCGACGGTGTCCTGGCGGCGAATGAGCATGGCGCCATTGGCGATTTTGTCCCGGAGGTCCGCAATCTGCTTGGTCCGGCTGTGCCAGCTTTCGATCAACGGCGAGATCACCAGATAGTTCAGCAGCAAAAGGACGAGGGCGGCGCCGGCCCCGACGGCAAGGATTTTTTCGCGGTTCTTATTCTCCATTGGCTGCCCCTCCTTCAAATTGGAAATTTAACGTGAATTGCATTGGCTTCTGGCCTCGCACCTCGGGATGCACCTGGCTGATTTCGTTTGTGTCGTCGCTCAAATTGGTGAAGAGGTGGACGAACGAATCGTTGTCGCGGGCCACTCCCGAACACGTGACGCTCGAAAGATCATGCACCTCGATGGTCTTCGCGGAAACCGAGCCATCGGAAGGCGTGGCAAGCGCCAGGCGTTTGAGGATCCGCAAATTGCGGAACGATTGATCGTAATAATCGCGGTATTTTTTGATCTGGTCCTGGTCGCCGTTCAATTCCGTGACTCGCGGCGCCATCGCATTCCATTTGGATGTCAAACTGGAAATCTCCCATTGCTGCCACACGAAACCAAGGGCGATGCACACGACAACTCCGGCCGCCGCCTCCGCCGCCCAAACCAATTTCTTTTTGGACATGCCGGTGCTCAGCATTTGCTGCCACGGCTGGACTCGCGGGGGAAGAAATTCGGGCGAGGAATCGGCGCCGCGCACCCAGGCGGCCCCCAGCGCCACGGCCGGAGAAGCGGCGATCTCGGAAGGCAGCGGCTTGTCGAAATTGGCGGTCGAGACGCGCTCGACCACCTCGATTTTCAAACCCATCGCCGACAACCTCGGGGAAATATCGTTGACGAACTGGCGCGTCACTTCGCCCTGGCCAAAAATTTTGATCTTGCCCGGCCCGTCCGAAAGGCCGCCCGGCAATTGCCCGAGCGTAATACGAATCTCGCGGGCGACGAAATCCGAGGAAATCCGCTTCTGCGCCCCCAGCGTCTCGATGGCGCTGTCGAGCGACCGCAAGGCGGTGATGCCGCCGCCGCCGCTGACCTGAAGGTCAATACTATGGGGCCGGACCGCCAGCGCGATGACGCGTTCCTTCTCCGCGGCGGGAGGCTGGAGGACCGTCGTGCCGATGGCGAAGGAAACCGGTTTGAGCTTGGCGGCGCGCAGCACGCGTTCCAGCGTCGCCAGATGATTGCGGGGGACGGCCAGCAACGTCGCAAACGTTTCGCCAACCGCCGGAGTGAAAAGGGAACTGGCGCTGAACAACGATTCCGAGCCGGAGTGAAATCCGCGCTCCGCTTCCAATTGCAAAAAGCTCGCGCGATCCGCGTCGGACAATTCCGGCACTTTGGTTTGCAATGTAAGCACCCACCCCAATGGAAGGCAGGCGGCGACGCGCCGTTCGCGAATTCCGGCCTGGTCGAGGTGATTGCGAATTTCCCGTCCAACCAGTTCCGGAGCGTCGGTCAGCGGCGAAAGCGCCAATTGGGCCGCCACCCATTGCCGGACCTGGACCGTTCCATTGGTCCGCCGCAACACGACGGCTTCCAGGCGGTTGCCGTCCAGCGCGATGCTCAGGACAGAGGAGGCGCGTTTGGATTTAAACAAGTCAATCATTTTGTGTTATCCGCCAATAATTGGTCGTGCAGCTTTTTTCCAAGCGCCCACCCCAGGTAGGTCAGGTCCTGCCGATAGACAATCAGCGGGGTTCCACTGCTGCAATCGAAAACAAATCTCACCCGGCGATAGCCCCGGTTATCATGCCCGACCGCCGCGACGTCCGCGGTGAATTGCCAGGAATACGGCGTCACGTATGGCCCAACCAGCGAAGCAAGGCTTGAGTCGCCCAAAGCCGTGACAAGCCACGTGATCGACGGCGCCTGTGGCGGATTGGACTGGCGATAGGAAAGAACCTGCGGCGCAAGATTGACCCCGATGTTCGTTATGCAAGCCAGAGCGGTGGCTGTCGCCGTGTTGACGTTGATCAGCCCGACGACGGACGGATTCATCAAGTACGGTTCGATTTGCTGAAACTCGGTCGCCGACATTCCCGTCTGCACATACAGTTGAAGAACGCTGCTGTAAGTCCCGCCGGCCGCCGCAGTGGCGCCCCCGCCGCCGCGCGTGGGGGTCGTCCCCGCGCTGCCAGTTCCTGTGCTTGTGGCGGGGAAGTAATGGGAAAGCGACGGAAAGTTTGACGCAACAAAACTCGACAGAGCAGTCGTGTTCGCCACGGAAATGCGCGGCGAACCGTTCGTGGCCATTGTCGATTCGTGGCTCCAAACAGTGACGTACTCGAGCACACCGGGGTCGAGGATTCCGTCCTGGTTGTCATACGGCGGAGTCGTGATGCCGTCGTTTTCGTTGGGATCCAGAATGCCGTTCATATTGGCGTCCTCGCCGTAAAGCAAGTCCATGTTCATTCCGTAAACCAGACGCAATTCCTCCGGCGATTCGTAAGGGCCGTTTTTGCAAAGATACGGAGGATTCAGCCCGGAATAAGTTTCGGATTTCGCGCCGTCAACACTCGGTTGCGTATTTGTGGTCCCCCAATCATACATTGCGGCGGCGAGGTTCACCGTCATCTGCGGAAGATTTTGCAGCATCGCGGCATTGGCGTTATTCAGGTTGACCTTGGAACATTCATCCACCAATCCCCAAACCGGGTGGTCGCCTTGGGAGGAAGTTTGAAGGTCGTTCGTGTCGCGTCCAATCAGCCAGAATTTCGCGCTGCCCACTTTCACCGCGTCCGCGCGAAAATTATCCGGCGTGGGAATCATCATCATATTCGCGCGCGTCGCCAGAATGTTGCTCACGTAGAGGGCCGCGCCCTCGATGGCCTGGTCCGCCTCCATCGAAGCCACGTTGTTGTCCGCGGCCTTTAACTCCATCGACATGGAATGCGCGAAATAAACGGCGGTCGCCACCAGGCCAAACGCAACCCACAACACGATAATCAGCACCGAAGCGCGACAAGAAGAAATTTTGGCGGCGCGCAAGATCATGGCAGGCTCGAGATCGGATTTGTGTTCAACAAAACATCCACCGGAACGACCAGTTCCAGCGGCGACGCCTGGGCAACCATGCCCGGTTGTGTGGCCATTTGAATCTGCACCTTGATGGCCTGAGGCAAATTGGTTTGCTGGGTGGTGTCCCAACTGGTTTCCCACGTCGTGCCGTCGTAATAAAGAAAAGTCAGGTTTTGCACGCCGCTGAGCAGTGCGTGCTCTTCATCCGGTTGAGGCGGTTGCGTCATGGGAAGAAGGTTTCGCGTCACGGCGCGGATTAAATCCTGCCCGGGGCCTCGAACTCCATTGGTGGGGGCGGACAGGAGATAATCGATTTTTTCGATGTTACCCCAAGGCACCATTCCGTCCATCTCGCCGCTGGTCGTGTAAAAGTCAGGGCCGATCTGATTGGGCAGTATATTGGTCGGGTTCGATTGCAACGGGCCCATGAATCCGCCGTTGGTTGAGTTGGTCGAGATGCAAATATTCGCGATGTCGTGTTGCATCACATTCAAGGCCTGTTCGATTGGCAGGCTGGCTTCCAGGGAATTAACCGCCGTATTGCGCAGGCGCATCGCCGTGAAAAAAACACTGTGAATCGCCACCAGCAAAATGCTGAAAATCGAAATCGCCAGGAGCATCTCAATTAATGTGAATCCTTGGCGTTTCATAACTGTGTCTGCGCCGAGATCAACGTGCTCAAATTCACGTCATACGAGTGGCCCTGCACCATGAAAGTGACGTCCACGCTGGCCACGGTCATCGGAGTGGTCGGGTCTTCCGTCCAAGGCTCATCCTTGACCGCCCACCGATAGCTGATTCCCCGGTCCAGCACCACGCCCGCCTGGCCGCCGTTTTGCAACTGGCCGGTCACTTTCAATTCATTCAGCTCCTTATTGGCGATTCGCGCCGCCACCATTTTGCGTTGCGCCACTTCTCCAGCGCGGCTCGCGACGCGCATCCCCTCCATCGCAACGGGAATCACGATGGCCATGAACATCATCGCCGCAAGGCATTCGATCAGCGTGAATCCGCCGCGCTTAACGGTTTTGAATGTCATATCTCAAATGCGACGGTGTCTCCGCGACCGTTATCTGGCCGCCGTCCGACTGCCGGAATAAAATCTTTTCCGGACTGGTGTCGCTGATGAATCCATCCGGTTGAAAACGAATTTTTGTGACCGCGCCGTACTGGCCTTTGGCCTGGGTCCAATAGTTCGAACGGATCAAAACGGAACTCGGCGCCGAAAAACTGATCTGGACGGTCTGGTCGAGTGTGAAGTTCATCGGATTGGTTTGCGTTTCGGTGTAACCGGAGAGCGCCTGCAACCCGTACGACCCCTGTTTGGGATTGATCCAAAGCTCGATCGGCAGCCCCTCCGCAATCGCGCGGCTCTGCCCGTATCGAGTCAACGACAAAAATCGGCGCGCCTCGTTGTCGAGGTTCCGTCCGCGAAAAAATCCCTTCAACGACGGGTAAATCACGCTCAAGAGGATCACCATGATGGCCATCACCAGGATCATTTCGATCAAAGTGAATGCGGTGCATGCGCGCCTCTTATTGCTTTGTCGTCCAATTTCCATAGACGGTGCCATCCGGGCCGGTGCAGAAGAGGTCGTAGCCCGAGGGATTGTGCTTGCCCGGGTATTGATACACGTACGGGTGCTGCCAGGGATCCAGCGGAACGTCCTTCTGCATATAAGGCCCGTGCCAATTCTGCGCATCCCGCGGCCTTGCTGTAAGCGCCTGCAACCCTTCCCGTCCGCGCGGGTAGGAGCCGGTATCGACTTCGTAGGCCCCCAACGCTGTGTCAAATATGGAAATCTGGCTTTTCGCCGCCGTTACACGGGCGCGTTCGGTGTTGCCAGAGAGCTTGGGAAGAACGATGCCGGCCAGAATGGCCAGAATTGTCAGCACCAACAACAGTTCCACGAGCGTAAAGCCCGAAGCCGCGATCCGCCGCGGCGATTTTCGAAACTTTGATGTCAGGATCTTCATAATGTTGTCTTTCGTTATTTGATATAGTCGTTAATCGAGAAAATCGGGTAGAGCATCCCGATGAAAATGGTTCCAACAAACGCCGCGATAAAAAAAAGCATCACCGGCTCAAGGAACGCCACGGAGGTTTTGAGGTTGCGATCCAGGTCCCCTTCCGTCACCGCCGCAATCCTCACCAACTCCTGGTCCAGCTTTCCGCTCTCTTCCGCAACCGAAATCATCTCCAGCACGGAACTGGGGAAAAGATCGCGGCAGTCCGAAAGGCTGGCCCCCAGTTGCGCCCCTTCCTTGACTCGTTCGATGGAATTGGAAACCGCGTCAACAAGGATTTGATTGCCAATCGACTTGCGGGCGACATTGAGCGCCTGCACCAGCGGCACCCCCGCGTTGAGAAGCGTTCCCAGCATCCGGCAAAATCGCGCCATCGCAAACTGGCCCATCAACGGTCCCAGGATCGGCAGCCGGATAACGATCCCCTCCCATTTGCGGCGCCCCTCCTCGGAGGTCATCCAGTTGCGAAACAAAAAGCCGATGATGATCGCGCCCACCCCTATATAAAGTCCATAGGCTCGAATCCAATGGCTGACGGCCACGATAACGCGCGTCAACAGAGGCAATTGCCCTCCCAATCCTTGAAACATCGTCTGGAACCTCGGAATGAAAAATGTCATCAGCACGATCATCACTCCGCAGGCCAGCACAAACAAAATCGCCGGATAAAGCAGCGCCGCTGTGACCTTCGATTTCAAGTCCTTTTCGCGCGCCTGAAAATCGGCGACCTGCGCCAGCACAAGGTCCAGAAACCCGCCCGTCTCTCCTGCTGACACCATCGCCACATACACCCGTGGAAAGGTCTCCGGCATCGTCGCCATCGAATCCGCCAAAGTAACGCCATCCACCACTGAATCGTAGATTTGCTTCCATTTGGTGGCGGCGATGGGAGCGGACGCCTCCTTGCAAAGAATCACCAGCGCGCGGCTCAACGGCACGCCCGCCGCCAGAAGACTGGAAAGCAGCCGGGTGAAATTTTCAAGCATCCGGGGCGTGACTTTCCGGGGTTGAAATTTCAAGGAAAATCCGGCCGCCGGGGCGCTTCGGCTTGCGCCGTTTTTCTCCGCTCCACCGCTCGCCTTCTCCGCCAGCGTAATCGGACGCAGGCCCTTTTCCTCCATCTGCCGGAAAGCCTCCTGACGCCCGCCGGCCTCGATCTGCCCTTCGGCGGTTTTCCCATCGGCTTGAAATGCCTTGTAGGTGAAGACAGGCATATCTTACTTGACTGTCGCCGTCGCCGGTTCCGGTTCCTTTTTCATTGTTTGGTCCTTGGCGACGCGCATGACTTCCTCGGGCGTGGTGATGCCCTGGCCGATCAGCCTCCAACCATCGTCGCTCAGGCTCCGGAGACCCGAACGCACCGCCACCTCGCGAATTTCGCCGCTCGAGCAATTCCGCAGCACCATCTGCCGGATTTCATTGGTTAAATCCATCCATTCAAAAATTCCGTGCCGCCCATGATAACCGGTATTGCGGCAGGCCTGGCAGCCAACCCCCCTGAACACCTTCACATTGCGCGGAATGCCCGCCATTTCCTTCAGCGCGGCGGTAGTTTCGGAGGTGTCTTCCGTTTTGCACTCGGAACAAAGCACACGAACCAGCCGTTGCGCCAGCACCGCCTCCAGCGAAGACGCCACGAGGTAAGGCTCGACGTTCATATCGACCAGCCGCGTCAACGCGCCCGGAGCGTCATTGGTGTGAAGCGTCGAAAACACAAGGTGGCCGGTGAGCGAAGCCTGGACGGCAATCTGCGCCGTCTCCTGGTCGCGAATTTCGCCCACGAGAATCACGTCCGGGTCATGCCGCAGAACCGACCGCAACCCGCGCGCAAAGGTAAGTCCCGCCTTTTCCGAAACCTGAATCTGATTGACCCCCCGCATCTGGTATTCAATCGGGTCCTCAATCGTGATGATCTTGCGAACGGAGTCGTTGATCGCGGCCAACGCGGTGTAAAGCGTCGAAGTCTTTCCGCTGCCGGTGGGGCCGGTGACAAGAATAATTCCGTGCGGCAGTGTCAGCACGTGGTTGAATGAATCAAGTATCTCCGGCGCCATTCCAAGCTGCGCCATTCCCAGCAGCGTCGCTTTTTGCCGCAGCAACCGCATCACCACCGCCTCGCCGTGCAACATCGGGATGATCGAAACACGAATATCCACTTCGTTGTTCGCCAGGCGGATTTTGATGCGCCCGTCCTGTGGAAGCCGCTTCTCCGCGATGTTCAAATGGCTCAGAATCTTCACGCGCGAAACAATCGCGGGCTGAAACCGTTTGATCTGCGCGGGCACCGGAATTTCCTGCAACACACCGTCGATGCGATACCGAATGCGCAATTCGTCCTCGAACGGCTCCAAATGAATGTCGGAAGTCCGCAATTCGATGGCGTCGGACAGGACCTGGTTGACAAACTTGATGATCGACGCGTCTTCGGCGGCGTTGTCAAGATTAGTATCTTCCTCGCCGGAATCATCCACCACTTGCAACGGCGCAACGTCGTCCAGCGTGTCAATCGTGTCAGCGCCAACTCCCAGCCGGCGTTTGATCTCGCGGCGGATCGATTCCGTGGGGGCCAGCACCGGTTTGATCTTGAGTCCCGTCATCGTTTTCAGTGTGTCCAACCCCTGGGTGGCGAACAGGCGGCTGGTGGCGACTTCCACAACGTCATTGACACGCTGCAACGGGAGCAATTCCTCTTTGAGCAGAACGCGGGCGGGAAACAGCGAAAGCAACTCCCGATCCGGCTCCACGTCGTCCAGCGCCGTGTAACCGAGATCGTATTCCTTGGCCAGCCAGCGGAGCACTTCCTCCTCCCCGGTCATCGCCTTTTGGATGCCGGAGCGGATTTGCTGGTTCAGGATCGAGGCGTCGGCGGAGGAGAGTTGGCGGCCTTCGACCATTTGATCGAGCAGCTTCGCGGGGTTCTCCGCCGTTTTTGTTTCATTCGCGTTTGCGTTCATATGCTTGCTTTGCGGGCCGTAGCGGCTATCGCGCCGCTACAGCGCCGTTACCAATTGACTCTCTATTGCAGAAGACCGTTCACTGTGGCGATGGCCTCCTGCCGCGGAGTCAGGACGCCCCGCAAATCTTCCTGCGCGGCCAAAAGTTTGTCTTCCCTGGCTTTGTTTTCCGCGCGAACCGCCGCCAGTTTTCCTTTGATTTCAGATGACGGTGCCTTGTCATCAATCGCTTTTTGCAACGCGTCCATGGCGGGACTCGGTTCGCCCATGAAACCACGGCGGCGCTGATTGTCGCCGTTGTCTCCCCCCTCGTTATTGCGGCGCCGTCCGCCGCCCATTCTCCGGAATGCCGCCATCATGACCTCGCGCCCGGCGTCATACACCTTGCCGATCTTCGGCTCGATCGCCTGCCATTCCTGATCGTCCTTGATTTCCATTTGATCGCGAAGCCTGTCCATCATCTCTTGTTTTCTTTGGGCGGGATCAAAATTCCCGCGCCCCTGGGCCACCACATTTCCGGTGCTCAAAGCCATTAGCGCGGCGCAGCCGGCAGCTATCAAAACTTCTTTCCTAAATATATTCATAATACGTTGTTGCGTTTACGGTTAACCGATGTTCGGAGCCGCTCCGTTTGCGACCCGAACGTTTGACGTCAACCAACTTAAGCAACAATCGAGCCATCGATATAAGTGGTTGATGTTAAGCCAGAAATCAAAAATTTCGCCTAATGCCTTGCGCACTTGTTGCCCACCGCTGCGCAACAGTTGCGCAGCACTGCCAACGTTGACTGACTTCCTTGGCCGTGTAGTCTTTGTTCCTTGTGAGCGACAGCCGCACTCGCCTTTTCCAAGGATTCATCGTCCTGCTCGGGGTGCTTTCTTTGGCGGTCGTTCTCGCCTTTCACAACATCACGGATGGGGACCTCTGGGCCAAGCTGGCAATCGGCGAAACAGTTTGGAAAACCGGCCACATCCCGCCGCGCGATGTGTATGCGTTTACGCCAACCTTGCCGGAGTACATCGACCATGAGTGCGGCGCGGGCGTGGTTTTCTATGGCTTGCTCCGGTGGTTCGGCCCAGGTTCGTTGATCGTGCTCAGGATCGTCCTGGCCGCGGCGTTGCTCGCGGTCGCGGCGGGCGCAAGCTGGCGGCAGGGTTGCAATGCGAACGTGCTGCTGCTTCTGGCTCTCCCGGCGGCGGCTTCCATTCTGACCGGATTTATTCCAGTCGTGCGAAGTCACGTGTTCACGTTTTTTCTGTTCGCGGTAACGTTGCTGTGCGTCGAAGAATTGCGGCGGGGCGCCAAATGGCCGGCCCTGGCTTTGCCGTTGCTGACACTGGCGGGGGCCAACCTTCACGCTGGGTTTGTCGTCTCGCTCGGAGTTATTCTTTTCTACTGCGCGGTTGGCTGGATCGCCGGAAAAAACCGCCCTCTAATGGCAGCGATAGCCGTGGCTTGCGCGATGGTGACGCTGATCAACCCATATGGGCCGAAGTTTTGGCGGTATCTGATTCCGGCTTTGCTGCACCCTCGCGCGAGAATCGCCGAATTTCGGCCGCCGCCCTTGCTGGCCTGGGATGAATTTTGGGGGTTTCGCCTGCTGTTTGTATTGACAGTTGTCGCGGTCGCCGTCGGATGGCGCCGTGTTGAGCGCAAGAATTTTCCCGGTCTCATCGTGCTGGCCGGGACGGCCTTTATGGGATGGCACAGCCGCCGCCACGGTCCGTTCTTCGGGATCGCGGCGTTGGCGTTTGCCGGTCCGTATTTTGAAGTGGCCTTGCAAGGTTTTGCGAAGCGTTTGAAAATCAATCCGCTTTACGGCGTCGGAATATTGTACGTCGGAATCGCCTTTTTCGTGGCGCTGAAATTCCTCCCCGGCGCGTCCTTGCAACCATTGGCCCCGATTGGCGAAGACCCGGTCCGCGAGGCGGATATTCTGGCCCTGGCGCGCGCAAAGGGAAACCTGGCGACTCCATTCGCATGGGGAAGCTATCTGAGCTGGCGTCTTTATCCGCGCATCAAAATCTCGATGGACGGGCGATACGAAACCGCTTACCCGGAATCGACCTTTGCCCTGAACAACGATTTCTTCGATCATACCGGCGATTGGTTCCGGCTTAGCCGCCAATACAAGGTCGATTACGTCATTCTGGATTTGCAAACGGAACGGCTGCGCCCGGAGGATTTGCTCAGGAAAGGCTACGTTTTGATTTGGAAGGAAGACAACGTTTCCGCGCTGCTGGCCTTGCCGGAACATTCACGGGAACTTCTGCAAACGGCGCAAAACCTTCCGCCCACCACTATCGACCCGCTGGACCTCGCCCTCAGGGACAATCAAACTTTGCCGTAAACCTCTTCGACCACGGCGCGGAAATTATTTTCGCCGACGTTGACGATTTTCATTTCGCGCTGGGCGCTCTCCACTGAATCACTGGCGTGCGCGGCGTTGACCATGATCGTCGAACCAAATTCGCGCCGGATTGACCCGGGCGGCGCCTTGGAGGGATCGGTCGGACCAAGGACATCGCGAATCTTGCCGATGGCCTCGACGCCCTCGTAAATCAGCGCAATGCACTTTTCAGTCCCGGGCTGGCGAGCCAAAGCGGCATCGACTTCCCCGGGGGAACGACCGGACATGAATTTGACGATGTTGTCGAACTGATTGTCTCCGAACGCCGGTCCCAGCAGTTCGCCGATTTGCCTTTCCTCCGCCGCCGGGATTTTGAAGCCGAACTCTTTTTCCAGCACGCCCTTTGCCCGCGAGGCGACCACCTCCTTGAGCTTGGTTCGCAATACTTCGCGCACCGGCCCGTAAAACTCCGCCGCCTCTGCAACGCTCATCCGGTGAACTTTGATGCCCACGATGAAAAGCCCTGTGCGGGAAAGAAAATCAATGACGTTGCCCGGACGCCCCGTGGCAAAACGAAAGTTGTCCGGCTTGATCAGCACCAGCGTGCGTTGCGGGTTTTCGCCCGGCTCATACGAAAGGGTGTTGTTGACAATGCCTCCATCGGCGTCTGAAAAGCGCGCCCAGAGCTTGAGCTTGATCGCGGCTTCCTCGGGGGTCGGAGCGGCCAGCACGGCCGGCTCGAAATAGCGCACTTGCTCGTGTTCGTCCAAAACCAGGTCGCCGTAAGTGTCCCGGATAGATTCACCGCCGCGACGATGGGCGGAAATGTTGCCAATGACGGAACGAACCTTCCGCACCGCTTCCTCGCCGCGGAACAGGAGCATCATGGCGCGGCGCGAACGTTTGGTTTTCGGGTCCGGCGCAAGGTTGCGCAGGATATAGTCGCGGATCAATTCCTGGATCCGCCTATCCTGCGGGTCCGCCGCGGAAATGATGACGTCGGAATACTGCTGCACCAATTCGTTGCTGGGAGCGAACATTCGCGCAGCGGCAAGTTCCAGGCCGGTGCGAGTGATGAGACGCGCCAGAATCCCGCCAGTGCGGGATTTGTGAAGCGTATAGGGAGTGATGATGACGTAAGCCAGTTGTTGGGACATAGGGAAAGTCAGCTCGGTTGGTTGGCTTTGGGCGCTGGGGCAGGCCCGGCGGCGGCGGGCGCGGCGGGAGCAGCGGCAACGGTCGCTTTGCCACCAAGAATTTTAAACATGACGACGCCACAAGTGGGACATTTCCCCTTGATCGCTTTCCTTCCGTTCTTCATCACTTCCTCGACGGCCTCGACTATTTCTTTCTTTGCTTTGCACTTAACACAATATCCTTCAGCCATAAAATTGGACTGGGAGAAAACCGCTTCCGGCAGGTTTCTCGCAGGTCTAATAGTCTAGGGGGCGGTTGCCGCCACCGTCAACTCGTAAAAGTCCGTTTTTGACGTAAGTGCTTTGTAATAAAGACGTATGATGCAAAAACCCCTATTTGAGCTTTCTAAGCTCGTTTTTTAGCACTTTGCCGGTCGCATTCCGGGGCAATGTCGGGAGAAAAACCAACCGGCGCGGCACTTTATAATCCGCCAAACGCTCTCGGAGAAACTCATGCAACGCCTTCTCATCCAACGTGATACCCTCTTGGCTCGCAATAAACGCGAGGGGTTGCTCGCCTCTCCGGGAATCCGGAATTCCTATCACTGCCGCCTCCTTAACCCCGGGGAATTGATAGATTACCTCCTCGACTTCACGCGGATACACGTTGATCCCATTAACCAGGAGCATGTCCTTCTTGCGATCGGTGATATAAAAATATCCGTCCTCGTCCACGTATCCAATGTCGCCCGTCAAAAGCCATCCGCCGCGCAGGGCGTTGGCGGTTTCGGCGGGAAGGTTCCAGTAGCCTTGCATGACGTTCGGACCGCGCACGCAAAGCTCGCCGATTTGGCGCGCGGGCAAAATCTCCCCGGCGTCGTTTTGAATGGTCACTTCGACATCGGTGATTGGACGGCCGATGGAACCCGCTTTCCACGGACCGCGTATGGGCGTAAATGAAACCACAGGGCTTGCCTCGCTTAATCCATAGCCTTCGAGGAGCGGAATGGGAAATCGCGCGGTGAATTCCCGCAAAGTTTCCGCCGGCAACGGAGCGCCCCCGCTAATGCAAAGGCGCAACGGTGATTCCGGCGGCAGGGGGGATTGCGCCAAGGCGCGGAAGAATTGCGGCACCGCCGGCAGGAGCGTTGCGCGATGTTGAATGATCTCCGCAATTATGTTCTTGGGCGGGTGCAGCGTCTTGATGAGGACAATCGAACCGCCGATGAGCATCGGCAACAGTACCCCGACGGTCAGCATGAAACTGTGGAACATCGGCAGCAGCACAACAAACCGGTCTTCTCCCACCGCCAGGAGTTCGACTTTGCAACTCGCGACGTTCGACAGTATGTTCGCGTGCGAAAGCATGGCGCCTTTGGGATGTCCCGTCGTTCCCGACGTGTAGATGATCAGCGCCAGCGACTCTTCCGCGACATCACAATTGGCTTCCGATTCATACTCGGCGCTGCCCAAGGTCCCGATGCGGAACAGCTTCACCTTCGGATGGTTGAAATCTTCCTTGTCGAGAATGAGGACATTGATTCCCGCGTCCGAAAGGATGAACTCGACCTCCGCTGGTTTGAGGAAATGGTTGATGGGCACGACGATTGCGCCCGCTTGCCAGATCCCAAAAATCGCGGGCACAAATTCCGGGCAATTTTGCAGCCAGACTCCGACGCGGTCGCCGGGCCGGACGCCGAAATCCGACTTGAGCCGTTTGGCGGCGGCGACGATTTGCGACCAGAATTGCCGGTAGGAGAATTGGGTGTCGCCCCAAAAAAGGGCGGTCTTGGAGGGGTTTTCGCGCGCCGATTGTCCAAAAGCAAGTGCGAGATTCATTTGAGTTAAGGAAGTTAAGGTGCGGAACGCGGAATTTAAAAGAAATTTATCAGCTTGCGCCGAACCGGCGATTCCGTTGGAATCCGTCCAGCAGATTATGAGCACCAAACCACTGACCCAGCGCCCGGCCTGGAAACTCCTCGCCGCCCATCACAAGAAAATTCAAAAGCTGCACCTCCGCGCGCTGTTCGCCAACGACCCAAAACGCGGCGAACGTTTGACGATCAACGCTGCGGGCCTTTACCTCGATTACTCGAAGAACCGCATCACCGATCAGACCGTCAAACTGCTCGTCCAACTGGCGAAAGAATCCGGCCTGAAAGACCGGATTGCCGCCATGTTCAGCGGAGAGAAAATCAACATCACCGAAAATCGCGCCGTCCTGCACGTCGCGTTGCGCGCGCCGAAAGGCGCTACCATCACCGTCGATGGGAAAAATGTCGTCACTGAAGTCCACGCCGTGCTCGACAAGATGGCCGAGTTTTCAAATCGCGTCCGAAGCGGCGCATGGAAGGGCCACACCGGCAAACGCATCAAGAACGTCATCAACATTGGCATCGGCGGTTCGGACCTCGGCCCCGTAATGGCATACGAAGCGCTCAAGCATTACAGCGAGCGCGCAATGACATTCCGTTTCGTCTCGAATGTGGACGGCATTGATTTCGTAGAGGCGACCCGCGACCTGGACCCCGCGGAAACGCTCTTCATCGTTTCGTCAAAAACCTTCACCACGCTGGAGACAATGACGAACGCGCAGAGCGCCCGCGATTGGCTGCTGAACGGGCTCGGAGGCGACGCCAAAGCTGTCGCCAAACATTTTGTCGCGGTATCCACCAACTCGGAAAAAGTCTCTGCGTTCGGCATTGATACGGCGAATATGTTCGGCTTCTGGGATTGGGTGGGAGGACGCTACTCGATGGACTCGGCCATCGGTCTTTCGACAATGCTGGCCATTGGGCCGGAGAATTTCCGCGCAATGCTGAAAGGCTTTCACGCCATGGACGAGCATTTTCGCACGACGCCATTCGAGAAAAACATCCCCGCGCTCATGGGGCTTCTCTCGGTTTGGAACAACGACTTTTTTGGCGCAAACACGGTCGCGGTTTTGCCGTACGAACAGTACCTGAAGCGATTTCCCGCATATCTGCAACAACTGACAATGGAGAGCAATGGCAAACACGTCACACTCGATGGAAAAAGTGTGAATTACCAGACAGGGCCGGTTTACTGGGGCGAACCCGGCACCAACGGCCAGCACTCATTCTACCAATTGATTCACCAGGGAACGAGGCTGATCCCGTGTGATTTTATCGCATTTGGCCATGCCCTCACCCCGCTTGGTCGCCACCACGATATTCTCCTGGCAAACGTCTTTGCGCAATCCGAGGCGCTGGCCTTTGGCAAAACGCCGGAGGAAGTCAAAGCCGAGAAAACGCCGAGCGTGCTGGTGGCGCATCGTGTGTTCGAAGGGAACCGGCCGTCAAACGTGATTCTTGCCGAGCGGCTGACGCCGGAAGCGCTCGGAAAGCTTGTCGCGCTTTACGAACACAGCGTCTTCACGCAAGGGGTGATTTGGAACATTGATTCGTTTGACCAATGGGGCGTTGAACTGGGCAAAGTGCTCGCCCAGCGAATCGTGCCGGAACTTGAAAGCAAAACGCCGCCCAAACTCAAACACGACAGTTCGACGAACACCCTGATTCGCCATTATCGAAAATTGAAGGCGACGAAATGAGTCGCCGAAACTGCTTGCTTCGCCTTTTCAGCGGGGAGTATTGTAGCGGCTTGGTAATGGTTGTGTCGGGGCGTAGCGTAGCTTGGTAGCGCGCTTGGTTCGGGACCAAGAGGTCGTGGGTTCAAATCCCACCGCCCCGACCATTTCATTATCACTGGCTTAGGTTGGATTTGATGAGCCAAATGAATGGTCAATTTGCCGCCTCTTTGCCAGTTTTCGATCTTGTATCCTCTTATTTGCGGCTGATTATGTCCGTTCTCATGTCCTTTCGCTTTTTCCGCTCAACACATCGGATTGGGAGTGCGGTCGGCAAAGCCTTGAGTTCGACCGATACCATCAGAACGAAGCCCGGTTCACGGTGTCGGCAACGCGCCTACACGCTCATTGAACTACTGGCAGTGACGTTCATTATGTTGATGGCTATGGTTGCTGAAGAGTCGATTGCCAAGCGCTATGGCCGTGGCTGGGGAATTGTCGCAGCGGGAATTGCTGTCGTGGCTAGCGCAGGTCTCGTGGTATTGTGGTATCGCTGGATGTGGCGTCGAAATAAGGCGCGTTTGCGAGAATTGAAGGAAAAATATCGGTCCATTTACCGCGTGGTGGCGCTACCAGGTGACAAATCTGGCGTTGTTAAGCTTGCTGGAGCGGAACTCAAGGTTGGCGATTTTGGGTGGGAAGCGGTACCCATCCGAAAGGACGGCCTGACACATCTACAAGGATTAACGCCCGGGTGGAATGTTGTATGGCACGCCGCATTCCGACCGGATGAAATTCAATTGGTCGGGGCAAAGCCAAGCTCACAATACGATTATTGGGTGCCATACTGGGCAAAGTCTCCGCCGCCTCCCCCCTGTCCATTCCCAATTCTCGCCCGAGAAACGCCCGCTATGGGACGTCCTATGCATTCCATGAGATACTTCGCGTCGCCGGGGCAATATTTGGAGCGCGGATAATGAGTTCCGCATCCACTACAATCGAAGCCTGCACGGCGTCCAAAGCGCATTTTATTTGGTGATGTATCAATTTGAATTCTGAGGACCAGAGAATTGGTCATCAATGAAGCATTCACCGTTGCATCGCTTGCAAGTACGATCATCGTGCCCGCCAGTTATATAGCGATGTGATGCCTTGTCTAATCCTGTCCCTTTGCAGACAGGGCAAACTCGCGGAGCAGATGGCCTTTTCTTTCGCTCTTGGGCCATAAACGGCGATCCAAGCCTGAACCCGACACGTAAGAAAATCAAGGCAGCCACCCGGTATGGCTTCCGCGAGGTGGGTTGTCAGGGGACGATCCGGCTGGAGAAAAGGAGTCTTCAGATTCGATCAAGAGCGCCGCGCCAAGCCCAGACGGCGGCACGTTGTCTGGCGAACCGGGAATGGGCGACATGTTTTACGGTTCAACGAGGCGTGGGGAAAATTCCCGCTTCATAACTCCTTGGGAAACAAGCGGGGAAGCCGTGCTTCACTGATGGGGCACGGCTCTTTTCATGATAATGTCATCGTTTGAAATCCCGGCAAACTCGTAACCCTCCTTCGCCAGGGCGTTCATCACGATGTTCATGTAAAAGGAGCGGTCATCCACGCGGTCGGGCTTTTTCACTTTGGCGAGTTGAGGGCCGACGAATTCGACTTGGCCGTTCGGGCGGATTACGTAGCTGTTGTCACGTCCCGCCCACCTGATCGCGCGACGAATTCAATCATGCCGCCCTGCACCCAATTGCCATTAAACGACCGGTCGGAGTTGCCGACAATCGTATATGTGGTCGGGGTTTTGCCAACGTAATCATTATTGACCTCAACCCTCACGCCTTGCGGGTCTGAATCAATGTCCACTTGGAATTTTGGAAGGCTGCCGCACCCGGTCGGAATTCCGCAGAGTACCGAAATCATCATAGCGACTATGTTCCGCGAAAGGGTCATGGCAGTTTTGTGGCAGAAAGCAGAAGCATTGGCAATCAGCAACTTTCCTCCAAATCCACTTCTCTAAAGATCGCGATTTAGCTCGCTTACTCGAAATTTAAGGCGCAGGGTGGGCCATGAATAAAAGCCCATCTACGCGCCGCATTCGCCAAGAACCCTTGAAAGCCGGCCAACTTTGGCACATGGCGGACGCGCACCTTCAAGTGGTCATGGTTGGCAAATTGCTGGTGCATTACAAATTGGGCAAGCCCGCCGCCGTCCGCGTCCCACACTCCTGCAATTGCATAAAAACGATTGAAGAATATCTAAAGGAGAACAAAGCCGTTCTGGCATAATCGTGAGCGCCAAGCGAAGGGACCGCCGTTGCACTCACCGAATTGACAAGCTGCGTAGGCAGACCCATCCTTTAGGTCATGCTGTGCGAGAAGTGCCAGGAACGCGAAGCGCGTGTTCACAAAAAGTTTATCAATAGCTCCGGTGAAATCAACGACCGCACAGAGCAACATTTGTGCGAGGTCTGCGCAGGCATCAAGACCGAAGCGCAGTTAGAGGAAGAGCAACGCGCGCGGAGAGAGCAAGCCGGCATCGCACGCGAAAAAGAAATAGAAGAAACCCGGCTGGCCATGAAGGAGATTCAGGGCGGCTTATTTGGAGAGCGCCGACACATTTTGAGGAGCAACAAGTGCGGTGTTTTCTGCTGGTCGGTTGATACAAAGTGGAAATTCGCCCTGGCGCTCTTGGGTTCCACATTGCCAGATGTGGATGTTCTGGAATTGTTGTTTGGTCCTTCCGGGGTTGGTGTCAATCATGTGGTGAAATCGGTGGGCGGCTATGAAGTCCATGTCGTCCGGTGGAATGACGATCCGAGCCGGTTCTTAAACCACCTTTTTGAAGTTTTCCCAAATGGCGCGGGCGCCAGATTGGATATGACAAGCCGGAAGGTGTTTGTCGATGATGCAGGAACACTTTTTCCTGATCGGGCTTGCGGCATCTCGTTTTGTAGTCGGGCGATCGGCTTGCTCAACTTCATCCCTCCGGAAAAGCGATTCAGGTTTGAGCCGGGAGGGATTTGAGGTTCAAATCCCGCCGCCTCTACACTTTCCCCGGATCAGGCGGGCATGGGGAGCGGTTCTTCTCCCTGGATGCAACAGTAAGTCGCGAAACATTCGCGGCATAGGCGCATCGTGGCGGGAAGATGATGGCCGAAGCAGTATTTGGTGAGCCGATAATCGCGCGCGGGTTTCTTTCCACACAGCGAACAAACCCGTTTATTCCTGGCCCACTGGATGATCTCCAGTGTGACGGCGGCTTGCCAGACGTTGCTCCTGGCCACCGCGCCGAACCATTTCTTTGTATGCGGCTTTAACAATTGCACCATAACATTTAACGCCACGTGTTCGGGCCAATTCCCCCAACCTTTAAAAGTAAACACCTGGGTTTGCTTTTAGATTCTCCCAATGTCGTCCGCAAGTGGCGCGAGGGCAAATTTTCTTTTCATTTGGCCAAAAATACGCTATGGAAAAGGGGTGTATTTGGAATATTACGGGCTGAAAGAGCCGCCCTTCAACATTACGCCAAATCCGCGATTTCTGTTTTATAGCGCGAAGCATCGCGAGGCTTTTAATCACCTCCTTTTCGGCATCCGCGAGCGCAAGGGGTTTGTCCAGCTGACCGGCGAGGTCGGCGCGGGCAAAACCACCCTTTGCAGAGCGTTACTCGAGCAATTGGGGGCCGGGTTTTCCACAGCGCTGATTCTCAATCCGGTGCTCAATGCCGATCAACTCGTCAAAGCCATCGCGATGGAGTTGAATTTGGAGGTCAAGGGGATGGATCGCCTGGAAACCGTCGCGGAAATCAATCGCTTTCTCCTGCAACAGGTCGAACAGAACAAGGACACTGTTCTGATTATTGATGAGGCGCAGGATTTGACCGGGGACTTGCTTGAACAGGTCCGGCTGCTGTCCAATCTGGAAACGGATGAACGCAAACTTTTACAAATCGTGCTGATGGGACAACCGGAACTGCGCGACCGGCTGAACGACCACAGCCTTAGGCAATTGCGCCAGCGGATCACGATCCGTTATCACCTTAATCCGTTGCGCCGCGATGAAATTGGACAATATGTGCGGCATCGTCTCCACGTTTCCGGCTCCAATGGCGTGCCGCAATTCACTACGGGAGCGCTGTGGCGGATTTACCGTTACAGCAAGGGCATTCCCCGATTGATCAATGCGATTTGCGACAAGTGCCTGCTGGCCGGCTATGTTGGGCAACGGCAGAAAATTGATTTCGGCACGGTAGGCCGGGCGCGGCGCGAATTGGAAGGGCAGGTGGACCTATGAGCATGATCAATGATGCCCTAAAGCGCGCGAGCCAATCGGACAAGAACCGGCCCGCGCAAGCGGCGTTGCCGCAGCCGATGCAGCCTGTGAGCAGAGAGCGGGAGACGCGCTTTTCGTGGATTTTGGCGGCAATCGTCGTGGCGGTGTTGGGAATTGGTTTGGCCGGATGGGTGTTTTGGAAATGGTGGGAAGGGAATCAGCCGGCCGTTGTGGCCGCTCCGGTTCAGCCGATGCAAACGGCAGTTGCCGCACCACCTCCTCCTCCGCCATTGCCGACGCCACCGGCGCCGGCGATTGTCGTTGCTCCCGCCGCTCCGGCACCGGTGCCAATGGCCGCGCCCGTCAAGCCGTCATGGCCGATTGCATTGACTGTGAAGGCAATTTTCTATAATAAGACCAGCCCTCACGCCTTGGTGAACGGCAGGACGGTGGAAGCAGGGGACACGATCCAAGGGGTGCTCATCAGCAGGATCGAAGCGGACCGTGTGCTGGTTTCATGGAACGGCGAAAGCAAGGAATTGCTGCTGGGCGACGGTAAGTAACTATGGAAAACGAACGCAAGACACTTGAAGATCGGCAAAAAATGTCCGAATTGGAACGGATTCGGCATTCTTGCGCCCATGTCCTGGCAACGGCCATTGCCAAGCTTTGGCCGGACGCGCAATTTGCGGCGGGGCCGCCGGTGGAGAATGGTTTTTATTACGACGTGGAACTTGCGCACCGCATCACGCCCGACGATTTTCCGAAGATCGAGGAGGAGATGAAGCGGGTGATCAAGGCGAACCAGACGTTTGAAAAAATGGTGGTTGGCCGCGACGAGGCGCTGAAATTCGCGAATGAGGGAAGGCTCGCCGCGCTGGCCGAACGTCCGCAGCCGAGCAAATTCAAGCTGGACATCATTGAGCACATTCCGGCGGACGAACCGATTTCATTTTATCGCAACGGGGATTTCATCGACCTTTGCGCCGGGCCGCACGTGATGCGCACCGGCAACCTCGGGGCTTTCAAGATCACGCACCTGGCGAGCGCTTACTACAAGGGCGACGAACGAAATCCCCAGCTCCAGCGCGTCTATGGCACGGCCTTCAAAAACAAGACGGAGATGGAGGCTTATTTCAACATGCTGGAAGAAGCCAAGCGGCGCGACCACCGGAAGATCGGCGCGGAGATGGGCTTGTTCGCGCTCGACGCGGAATACGTCGGCCCGGGGCTGCCGCTATGGCTGCCGAAGGGCACCGCCATTGTGGAGGAGTTGGAAAAGCTGGCGAAGGAAACGGAATTCGCCGCCGGATACGCGCGGGTGAAGACCCCGCACATTGCGCGGGAGAAAATGTATTTGACGTCCGGGCATTTGCCGATTCTTTACAAGGACTCGATGTTTCCGCCGATGGAACTCGCGGAGAAAGAAGGTTCCCAAGAGGGCGACCGCTATTACCTCAAGGCGATGAACTGTCCGCATCACCACCGGATTTTTGCGGCGGAACCGCGGAGCTATCGGGATTTGCCGTTGCGGCTGGCGGAGTACGGCACCTGCTATCGCTACGAGCAGTCCGGTGAATTGTTCGGCATCATGCGCGTGCGTTCGCTGAACATGAACGACGCGCATATTTATTGCACGGAGGACCAATTCGCGGCGGAGTTCAACGCGGTCAACGAGATGTATTTGAAGTATTTCAAAATCTTCGGCATCGAGAAATACATCATGCGATTCAGCACGCACGACCCGGCGCGCATGACGGGGGACAACGCGAAATTTGTCAATGAGCCGGAGCTTTGGAAGAAGACCGAGGACCTTGTGCGACGTGTGCTCGTCGAATCAAAAATCAATTACGTCGAAGTGCCGAACGAGGCGGCTTTTTACGGGCCGAAAATTGATGTCCAAGTGTGGAGCGTCATCGGACGGGAGTTCACGCTGGCGACGAACCAGGTGGATTTTGCGGTGCCGAAAAAATTTGGGCTGGTTTACAAGGACCGTGACAACACTGAGAAAACTCCGTTGTGCATCCATCGCGCGCCTCTTGGAACGCATGAACGATTTATTGGTTTTCTGATCGAGCATTACGCGGGGAATTTTCCGCTTTGGCTCGCGCCGGACCAAGCGAGGTTGCTCACCATTGGCGACGATGAAAAACTCGTCGCTTACGCCAAGACAATCCTGGCCGAACTGCGCGCCAACTTCGTCCGCGCGGACGCGGATTTTGGCACGGACAAAATCAATGGGAAGATTTTGCGGGCCGAAGAATCGAAGGTTCACACAATGTTTGTCATAGGGCCGCGAGACATGGAAGCCGGGAACGTCAGCGTGCGCGTCCACGGCAAAGGGAATCAGGGCGCAAAACCGAAAGCCGAAGCGGTGGCGCAAATTCTCTCCGCGATTCGGGAGCGTAATTGACTTGTCATTGCGTTGTCCCGCGAGGAACTTAAAAATATGCGTTGGAGCCAAGCTTTCATCCCGACTCTCAAGGAAACACCGGCGGAGGCCGAAATCATTTCGCACAAGCTGTTGTTGCGAGCCGGTTTGATCCGCAAACTTACCGGCGGTCTTTACATATTCCTTCCGTTGGGCCTGCGCGCCCTTCACAAGGTTGAACAAATCGTGCGCGAGGAAATGGACCGCGCCGGCGCTTTGGAAATCCTCATGCCGGCGCTGCAACCGCCGGAAATCTGGCAGCAAAGCGGCCGTTACCAAACGGCGGAAGGCGTGTTGCTCAAAGCGCGCGACCGAGCAAAACGGGAATGGATCCTCGGTCCGACGCACGAGGAAGTGGTCACGACGTTGGTCGCGGGTGAATTGAGTTCCTACCGCCAATTGCCGAAGAATTTTTACCAAATCCAGACGAAGTTCCGCGATGAAATCCGCCCGCGATTCGGCTTGATGCGGGCCAAGGAATTCGTGATGAAGGACGCTTACAGCTTCGATGTCACCGATGAGGGCGCGCAGATCAGCTACAAAAAAATGTATGACGCGTATGCGCGCATCTTCGAGCGTTGCGGGTTGAAGACCATCGCGGTCGAGGCGGATACGGGGGTGATGGGTGGAAAATTTTCGCACGAGTTCATGGTGCCGGCTGAAACGGGCGAAAACGAAGTCGTCTATTGCGACAGTTGTCATTACGCCGCCAATCTCGAAAAAGCCACAAGCCAGGCGACGAAGACGGATGCGGTTGCGGCCAGCGCGATGCCGGAGAAATTTGCGACGCCGGGCGTGGCGACCATCGAGGATTTGACCAAGCCTCCGTTTGATACTCCGGCAACGCGACAGATTAAGACCCTCGTGTACGTCGTTGAAAACAAGCCGGTCATCATTTTAATGCGCGGCGATCATCAGTTGAACGAAGCGAAGTTAACGGGCGCGCTCGGCACGGGGACTTTTCGTCCGGCGGAGGCTGAGGAGATTTTTGCGGCGTTGAAGGCGCACCCGGGGAGTCTCGGCGCGGCGGGATTAAAAGATTTTCAAATTCACGCGGATGAAACATTGCGCGGGGCTTCTGAAATGACAACGGGCGCGAACGAAGACGGGTTTCATTTGCGCCATGTCGATATCGCGCGGGACTTTGCTGTCAATAAGTGGAGTGATTTGAGACTGGCGGCGGCGGGGGAAGCGTGCGCGCGTTGCGGGCAACCGCTGAAAATGCGGCGGGCGATTGAAGTGGGGCACGTGTTCAAGCTTGGGACGAAATATAGCGAGGCTTTTAACGCCTGTTTCCTGGACGAATCGGGCAAGAAACAACCGGCCATCATGGGTTGTTACGGAATCGGCGTCACGCGCACGTTGCAGGCGGTTGTGGAACAATGCAATGACAAGGATGGCATCGTCTGGCCGGTCAGCGTCGCGCCGTACACGGTTTGTCTTACGCCACTGAGCGTCGCGCCGGATGGCGCGGTGATGAAGCTGGCTGAACGTCTTTATAGCGAATTGAAAGAACGAGGGGTCGAAGTTATTCTCGATGATCGCGATGAGCGGCCCGGCTTCAAATTTAAGGATTCAGAACTTATTGGATTTCCGATTCGCGTGGGGATTGGGGAGAAGTCGCTGGCAAAAGGAGAGGTTGAACTGAAGCCACGCGGCGGCGCGTTGACGCCCGTGAAAGTCGAGGAGGCCGTCGAAAAAGTTTTGGCTGCGCTCAGTGCGCGGTAACGCCGTTCCAAAGGAAGGATTCCAGATCACCCAATTGGTGGTCGCCTTCCCACAAACTGACGCGCCATGCTACAAGCTGGCCAAAAGCGTGGAAGGCTTCGCCGTCAAGTTTCAGATCCTCCCAGTTGCCGAAAAGCCGGGGTTTTTTGGCGGGTTCTTCGATGATGACGGTGTGAATGGTATCGTTCGCAAGGCCGCGCAACTCGGCGCGTATCTTTAGCTTTGTCCAATCGACTTTCTTGGCTTTCCATTGGACTGCCAGACGAAGGCCGGCTTGTTTGGACGGCTCTTTACGAAGGGCAAATTGGTAAGCGTCCCGCTCGTAGAGGCTCGGGGAGAGGGCGGAGCGGCCTTTGCTGTCAAGAAATTGGGGAAGGACTTTGATAACCGTTCCTTCCCCAGCCCAGGCATTGGCGGCAAGCCAAATAAACCCTACTATTTCCAACAGCTTCCGCCATTTCCCGTGTTTTGGCATTTGTTAGCGATGTCCGCCACCACCACCGTGTCCTCCGCCGAAGCCACCTCCGTGCCCACTAAAGCCGCCCCCGTGACCACCAAAACCACCACCGTGGAAACCCCCGCCACCGAAACCGCCTCCGCGGAATCCGCCGCCAAATCCACCCCCGTGGAATCCACCAAAGCCACCACGATAGCCGCCCCAACCACCTCGATAGTAGCCGCCACGCCATCCCCATCCACCACCCCAATACGGCCAACCGCCTCCAATTATAACGCCGCCGTAACCGTAGGGATAATAAGAATCTGCGTAAGGATAACCAGCATCAGCGTAATCGCCTGAATAATCAATTTGCGGCGGAGGGGTTGAAGGCATCGCGACTTGCGATTGTGCTCCGGCTGCTTGCGCGCCTGCCGCGGCGTTGGCCGAATTCATGGCCATTTGTTGCTGTTGCATTTGCTGTTGATACTGCTGGTATTGAACGGCTTGTGTTTGCAACTCGCCGTCACGAAGGATAATCGCCTTTGTTACGTCCTGCGGTAATCCCAGTTGCTGCAAATAAATGATGTTATCCGCCGAAAGATGAAATGGCAGAACCGAGTTGTTGACATAGTTGATAATCACGTCTTTGCCGATTCCACCCTGGTACATTTTGACGACTTCCGAAGCGCCGAACGGCAAGCCGGGAGTAGTCGCGGTAGCCAACGGACCTGAACCCGGTGGGGGCGTCGTTGGAGCGTTTGTAGCTTGAGCGAAAGTGGCTTGCGACAGGGCAAGACACACCGCGCTCGCCGCAAGGGAAGCGAACGTCGATTTAACAGCCGATGAGCAAATTTTCATATTTCAAACTCCTCCGGCGCATGTCGCCGGGACTTAGATTCATTAACCCTCCAAACCCTGTTTCAACATAAGCCTGTCATAACAATTGGCAAGCAGATGTTCGACGCGAAAAATCGAAGCGAAATTCAGGATGCGCTAATCCGTTCGGGTAGGAATTCGGTCATTGCCAAAGGTATGGGGGAACTTTTATCGTTCTTTCATGCAGCATTCGCCCGGATTTTTGAAGGTGGTCGAGGAAGCTCGACCGCGCATCCATGAAATTTCCCTGGATGAGGCGCGCGCGCGGCTGAAAATGGATACCCGAACCGTCCTGCTGGATGTGCGCGAAGATTCCGAGTGGGCCAATGGACACGCGGCGGAGGCCGTTCACTTGGGCAAGGGCATTCTGGAGAGAGACATCGAAACCAAGTTTCCCAATCCGGAGACGCCGATTATCATGTATTGCGGGGGCGGCTACCGTTCCGCGCTTGCGGCGGAGGTGGCCCAACGGATGGGATACAAGAATGTCACGTCGTTGATCGGCGGCTATAAAGCGATGGTCGCGGCGGGCTGGCCGCTTGCCCAATAGATCATAAAACGGTAACAAACGGGGCATACTGTTCCCGGATGGAAAATCTGCTGAAACATATTGGAGTGCGGATTGTCTATACAAGCAGATGGCGAAACCTAAACGCAAAAGAAAAAAGTTTATCGTATTCTCGATCCTCGGCGTCCTACTGGTCGCCGGTTTGGTGACGGCAAAATTGCGCAAACACGATCCTCCGATCCCCATTTCCGAGGAAAAAGTGGAGCGGCGCAACATCACTGAGGTTGTTCCCGG
The DNA here is from genome assembly GCA_036268455.1 of Verrucomicrobiia bacterium. Classification (GTDB taxonomy): domain Bacteria; phylum Verrucomicrobiota; class Verrucomicrobiia; order Limisphaerales; family Palsa-1400; genus DATAUD01. Next base: position 84,849 of record DATAUD010000029.1, on the reverse strand, counting down.
AAACGGGAAGGTGGAGCCGGTTGTTTTGGTGAATATCGCGCCGGAAGTTTCCGGGGAGATCATTGAAATGGCGGTGAAGGAGGGGCAGCACGTCAACAAGGGGGACCTGCTCTTTAAAATCAAGCCGGACAATTATGTGGCCGCGCGCAATCAAGCGGACGCGGGTTACAAATCGGCGATGGCCAGCCGCGACACGTCGGCGGCTAATTTGGAAAAGGCGAACCTCGAATACAAACGCAACGCCTCCCTTTTCAAAGCGCAGTTGATTTCGGAGTCGGATTATTTGACAGCGAAAACGTCGTACGATGTTGCGAAGACGACGCTGGACGGTTCAATCGAACAAGTCAGCATCGCGAAGGCGCAGTTGGACAACGCGGACGCTGATCTTTCGAAAACGACGGTGTACTCGCCTCTGACGGGGACTATCAGCAAATTGTATTGCCAACTGGGGGAACGCGTTGTGGGCGCCGCGCAGATGGCGGGGACGGAAGTGGTGACGGTGGCGGATTTGAACACGATGGAAGCGCGGGTGGATATTGGGGAGATCGACGTGCCGTTGATCAAGGTTTCGCAAAAGGCAACGATGGAGGTCGATGCGTTCAAAGACAGGAAGTTTGACGGCATTGTGACGGAAGTCGCCGATTCGGCCAACAACAACGACACCTCCGCGACGGCGTCGGCCTCGACCAGCACCGATGCGACGAAATTCCAGGTTAAAATCCGGCTTCAGCAAAAGGAGAATTTTCTGCCAGGAATGTCCGTGACGGCGGACATTCAAACGCGTTATCGAACGAATGTCCTTAGCATACCGATTCAGAGCGTGACGACGCGCTTGCCTCCGACCAATAGCGCGTCAACCAACATGGCGCTCGCCAAGGGGACGAATACGAACACGAACGTTTGCAATGGCTGCGATACCACCAATAACGTTGCGGCAACCACGAATTCACCAAGCTCGAAAAAACCGGACGAGCCGCCGAAACCAATCGATGTGGTTTTTGTCGTCCAGGGCGACCATGTGAAGATGGTTCCGGTGAAGATCGGAATCAGCGACGACAATTATGTTGAAATTCTGGACGGCCTGAAGGACGGGGAGGAAGTTGTCTCCGGAGGTTACAAGGCGATCAACCGCGATTTGGAAGACGGCAAGCCCGTCATTGTCAATACTCAGATTGCGTCACAGGACAAACAAGTCAAGACCTACTGACCCCAGAGACGCGGTGAGCTTGATACGCCTCCAGAATATCTCGCGGCTTTACCAGATGGGGACGGAAACCATCCACGCGTTGCGCACGATTTCACTTGAAGTTGCTCGGGGCGAATATGTGGCCATCATGGGGCCGTCGGGTTCCGGGAAATCGACTCTGATGAACCTGCTCGGCTGCCTGGACACCTGCACCTCCGGCACCTACGAGTTGAATGGAACGAATGTCAGCGACTTGGACGACAACGAACTGGCCGAAATCAGGAATCGGGAAATTGGTTTTGTTTTTCAGACGTTCAATCTGCTACCTCGCGCCAGCGCGTTGCGCAACGTTGAATTGCCACTGATTTATTCCGGCAAACCGTCTGATGAACGGCGGGAAATCGCGTTGCACGCGCTGGAAAGCGTCGGCTTGGGTGACCGCATTCACCACAAGCCGAATGAAATGTCCGGCGGGCAGCGCCAGCGTGTGGCGATTGCGCGGGCACTGGTCAATTCTCCGTCCATCATCCTCGCGGACGAACCGACGGGCAATCTGGATTCCAAAACGGGCGATGAAATCATGGCGCTGTTGCGGGTTTTGTCCGACAAAGGGAACACAATATTCGTGGTGACACATGAAGAGGATGTTGCCCGGCACGCGCGGCGGATTTTGCGCATACGCGACGGACTGATTGCGGACGATTCCGCGAAAACCAATTCCCACGCGCCGTGAATTACCTGATTGAAATCAAGGAAGGATTGGCGATCGCATGGGACGCCATTCGCGCGAACAAAATGCGGTCGATCCTGACGACGCTTGGGATCATCATCGGGATTGTCACGGTGACTTCAATGGCGACGGCGATTGACGCGTTGAACCGGGCGTTTCACGACAGTATTTCCATTCTTGGGGCGGACGTGCTTTTTGTGAGCCAGCACAATTGGACGGACCGCGGGTACGAGGCGTGGATCAGGGACAACAAGCGGCCGGTGATTACGCGTGAGCAGGCCCGCCAGGTGGAACGCGAAATGACGGAGTCGCAAGCTGTCGCGCCCAATGTCTCCACCCAGCAAGCGGTCTGGTACCAGGACCGCCGTGCGAGCCGTGTGCAGATCATTGGAGCGACGGACCAGTTTCTCATCACGAGTGGATTTGACATTGCGCAAGGCAGATTTCTAACGTCCGCTGAGGCGGAAGGGGGGCGTCCCATTTGCGTGATTGGGAATGACGTGGCGACCAATCTTTTCCACCAGGAATCGCCGATTGGAAAAAGGATCAAGGTGGGCGCGCGCCGGCTTGAGGTGATCGGGGTTCTGGAGAAGCGCGGGAGTTTTCTTGGAATGGATAGCTTCGACAACGAGGTGATTATTCCCATCCAGCAATTTTTGGTCGGTTACATGAGGCGTCCCAGTTTCGACATACAGGTGAAGGTGCGGAACATCGCGCGCCTGGACGACGCGAAGGAGGAATTGAGGGGATTGTTGCGGAAAATCCGACACGTTGCGCCAGGGGATCCCGATGATTTTTCGATCAATCAACAGGAGCAATTCATCCAGACGTTTGACAAGGTGACGGGAACGATTGCGACGGTGGGCCTTCTGGTGACGAGCATGTCGTTGTTCGTGGGCGGAATCGGAATCATGAACATCATGTTTGTTTCGGTGGCGGAACGGACGCGGGAAATTGGAGTGAGAAAGGCCATCGGCGCGAAACGGCGGACGATTCTGCTGCAATTTTTGATCGAAGCGGCGTCGATCTGCCTCCTGGGCGGATTGGCGGGATTGTGCATAACTTATTTATTGACGCTGGCCGTGGCAGGGGCGTTTCCGTATTTCCCGGTCACGATGTCGATGCCGGTGATGGGCCTGGCGATTTTAACGTCGGTTGTGACGGGGGTGCTCTCCGGTTTTGCGCCGGCGTGGCGGGCGGCGCGGATGAACCCGGTGGATGCGTTGCGCAGCGAATGAAAAGGAGGACGCCATGCGAAAACTGAGCATCCTGCAAGCGGAGCTGAAAGAGAGCCTCTTCATGGCGATCAACGCGGTCGTGGCGCACAAACTGCGCTCGGCGCTGACGTTGCTCGGTGTGCTTGTCGGCGTTTTTTCGATCATCGTTGTGATGACTTCGATGCGGGCGTCCCAGCAAAAAATCGAGGCGGACCTGAGCCAGCTCGGCGGGCAGACATTCACGGTGCAAACGTGGCCGGCGATTTATGTGGAAGGCCCGGAAGGGATGCAAAAATATTGGCGGCGTAAAAAAATCAATTATCAAATGGGCGTGGAAGTCGCCAGGCGCGCGACTCTGCCGCTGAGTGTCGGGCTGGAGGACAACGGCGTCACGGCGGGCGAGATGGATTCGCATTACGCCAAAGGGCCGCCGACGGTCTGGCTTACCGGGGAAACGCCGGGAAGCTTCTCCGCGCAGAATTGGACCATCGATCAAGGGCGCGCCTTGCTGGACTCGGACATAGATGGAGTTCGCGATGTGTGCGTGCTGGGCAACAGCCTGGCAAATGATTTGTTTCCATTCGGTTCGCCGCTGAACGAAAAGGTCAGCTTCAACGGCGTCAATTATACCGTTGTCGGCGTGCTTGAAGCGAAAGGGCAAATGGAAGGGAGCCATCAGGACAACTTCGCGCTTATCCCGATCACGACGGCGATCAACCGTTATGAGAATCCGCGGTGGCTGGACTTGAGCGTGCTCGTGCAGGCGCGCGGGCCGGCGCAGTACGACGAGACGGTGGATCAAGTGCGCGGCATCATGCGGCAATTGCGCAAGGTGCCGCCGGGGGCGCCGGACGATTTTGAAATCATCTCGAACGATTCGCTGATCGACCAGATGAAGTCGTTCACCTCGAAGATACGATTTGCCATTACGCTGGTGAGTTGCATTGCGCTGGTGGCGGCGGGAATCGGGATCATGAATATCATGCTCGTTTCGGTCACGGAACGGACGCGGGAGATTGGCATCCGTCGGGCTATTGGCGCAAAGAAACGAAGCATCATGGCGCAATTCATCATGGAAGCCGTGGTCCTGTGCGAGCTTGGGGGGATCGTGGGAGTCGCGCTCGGAGTCATCGGCGGCGATGTCATCGCGTATTTCTTGCATCTGCCGAAAGTGCTGCCGGTGGATTGGATTTTCATAGGGCTGGGAATTTGTTCGCTGGTGGGGATCGTTTTCGGCACCTACCCGGCCTACAAAGCAGCCAATCTGGACCCGATAGAATCATTGCGATATGAATAACCCCTCCCCCCAACAAATGAAGCGTCCCAGGCGTCGCGCAAACCCAAAGACCATTCACGCGATTTGCGCCACTTCAGCCGTGCTTTGCGCAATAGCGCCCTGGGCGACCGCCCAAACACCGCATGTCCAGGAGGTAGTGCTCACCGCCCAAGACGCAGTGAACGTCGCGCTGACGAATAACCTGGATATTCAAATCAGCCGCATCCAGCCACAGGTGGACCAACTCTCGCTCGGCGCGCTTTATGGAGCTTATGACCCGGCACTTTCAACGCGGGCGTCGCACAGCTATTTTTCGCAACCTGGCGGCATAGAGTCGTTTGATGGCGAGGTATTTCCGATTCCGTCCACAATTACGCGCGACGATAACTACAGCGCGGGGGTTGCCGGCGTGATGCCGTGGGGGCTGACCTATAATCTGAGCGGAAGCCTTGACAACGAGAACGCCTTGGGCGCGCCGAGAGAGTACCAAGCTGATCAGCCGGGGCCGGGAATTTCATTGGACCAGCCGTTGCTAAAGAATTTTTGGATCGATAACACGCGCTACACGATTTCTGTGGCGAAAAACACGCTCAAGACCGATGAAGAAGGTTATCGCCTTAAAGTCATGACCGTGGTTTTCAACGTCAAGAACGCTTACTATCAACTCATTTCCGCGCGGGAGAATGTGAAGGTGGACGAGGAAGCGGTCGCGTTAAAGGAACAAACCGTCAGCGATGACAAGCAGCAGGTGCAATTTGGCAATATGCGCGGGCTGGATGAAAAGCAGGCGGAGTCGGAAGCCGCCACAGCGAAGGCAACGCTTCAAACGGCGCTCGGCACGCTAAGGGTGCAACAGAACGCCCTCAAAACCTTGCTCGCCCGGGGTTTGAGCGACTTGGACGGGTTCACTTTAATCCCCTCGGAAGCGCTGGTGGCCGTGCCGGAACATCCACAGCATCAGGAATGCTGGCGGACAGGATTGGAGAAAAGGCCGGAAATGATCCAGGCGAAACTGGCGATTGAAAAGAGACACCTCACCATCAAATACGATTTCAACCAATTGTTCCCGCAACTCGACGTGGTGGGAACCTACGGGCATAACGCCAACGAGAACACACTCGATGCCACTCTCGGGGACATCGCTTCGGGAAATCATCCCTATTATTCCTACGGCGTCACGTTGACGGTCCCTCTGGGCAACCGGACGGCGCGGTACACATACCGGGCGGACCGGGCGGGGTTGCAGGCGCTGGTGCTCACGGCAAAGCAGGAGGAATGGACGATCGTGACGGAGATCGACAACGACGTCGAAAACGTCGAGGCGTATCTGCAAAATGTGGATCTTACGCGGGAGGCGCGGGTTTATGCCGAGCAGGCGCTTGAGGCCGGCCAGACTGAATTGAAGCTAGGCAAAACGACCCAATTTCAGGTTTTGCAATACCAGGACAATCTCACCATGGCGCGTTCCTCCGAAATCACCTCTCTTGTGAGCTACAATATTGCGCTGGAACAGTTGGCGTTGGACGAGGGGGCGACTTTGGAGCGCAATCATATTGAGCTTCGATTCCACTGAGCTGAAACTAAAGACGAAGTTCGGCAAACACAAATGGCGAATGGATTTCTCCATTCGCCATTTGGGAATTTGGACTGGCTATAGCTTAGTTACAACTAAATGAGCCGTTGCCGGACCAGGAACCGCAGTAGTTGTTACCACCGTAACCGCACCCGCCTCCCTGGCAGGAGTTCTTGCAATTCTCCGGCGTGCCAGCGCAGTCACTGTTGTTGTAACCGCACGAGTTCTGATAGCAGGGCTTCACGTTGACCGAACCGCAGTTGCTCAAGTTGCAGTTATAGTTGGCGCAACTCCACTGCCAGCCGCAACTCACGCCGGGCGTGGAGCAGGAGAACGTTCCCTTAAAGCAGGCGGAACGGCAGTTCGCGAAATCAGACTGCCACGGAATTCCGCAGCCAGTAAGAAATGCCTGGCTATCACCCTTTGTGGGAAGAGTCGTCTGCCAGCTCGATCCGTTGAATGAACAACTGCCGGAAGAGCAATTGGCGAAGTTCACCTTGCAATCGGGAATCGGGAAGTTGTAGGTGTTTCCATCATTGCAGGTCAATGTAACGGAGGCGTTCTGGCAATAAACCGTGCATGCCTTGCCGGGGGTGCAATTCAGATGGGCGTTGCACCAGAGCCAGCCGCCGCTGGGATTCTGCGAGTTGAAGCTGGAGCAGATGGAGTTGGTGACGCACTTGGTCGTCACGCATGTAACGACTGATGAGGTATTGGTTACCGACTTACCATTAGGCGCGGTGCCGATGCCCGAGGCAGTGTTGGTCAACATGCAGGTGGTGGATTTGGCGGTGTAGTTCTTAGTAAACTGATAGCCTGCGCCTGGCGACACGCCGGTTTGAGAGAAGATCGTCCCGCCGAGGAGCGGATCGACAACTGTCAACGTCTCACAGGTATTGCCCGTGTTGGTCACGGCGAATGTGTAAGTGATCACACCATTGCATGGCATGGCGCTCGGGCCAGTCTTGACAAACTGGACGCCGGGGGTGGTGCCGATGTAGGCGAAGTTTGCGGTCGCGTTCTGGCAGGCCGTCAAAGTCACCGTGGCGCTGTTGCCGCTGGTGGACGGGTAGGTTTCGGTCAAACCGCTCGGCGGGGTTACAACCACCGTGTAGGCACCAAGGGCGACGCTGGGGAAACCATAATTGCCATTGGTGGTGATGTCGGTGCCAACAACCACGCCACTGGAATTCTTGAGGGTGACGGTTACGCCGTTCAAGGGTTCGTTATTGCTCAGGTTGGTATCGCCGGTGCAGGCCAGCGCGACCACGCCTGAGATGCTCGAGGAATTGGTCTGGCCAACGGTGATCAACTGCGTGCAGTAATTGCTGTTTCCGCAGGCGTCAACGGCCACCCATTCCCGCTCGATGACATAGTTTCCTGGGCAACCAGCGCTGACGACCGTGTCATAATTCGTCAAGCTCGGGTTAGGAGTGCAGGCGTCGGCCACTGTTGCCGTGCCGGTCTGGGAAACAGGCGGAATATAGACGGACGCTAGGTTTGTGCACCAGCCGCTCGGCTGGCAGCCGCGGAAGCAATTGTTGATGTTGGAGCAAAGGCCGCAGAGATATTGGATCGAGCAGCCAGACGGGCAGGAACCGCATCCGAGCGCCGTGTTGCAGATGCCAAGAATATCGCGGACCTTCTTGCCATTGCAGGGAGAGGACGGGCAGTTCAGCACCAAATCGCCACAACGGCCCACAACACCTTCGCATCCGCTGTCGCCAAAGTCGCAATTCAAACGCAACGCAAGGACTTGGGAGCAGAAGGAGCCGGAACTGCAACTTGCGGGATTGGTTGCGCTCCCGGTCAGAGGAGCGCAGTTGCCACCCCACTTAAAGCAGGTTTGAACGCACGAAGGCGAGGTGAAGGTGTAACAATTGCCGGAATTGGGCAGTCCCACACAGACGTAACCATTTGTATAGACCGAGCGGAAGCAATTGGTCAGAGTGTCGCTCGGATTGTTGCCGTTGCAAGGCACCCATTGGTTGCCCTGGTTGCCACAATTCCAAGCAGACCACCAATTACCCGATGAGTTATTGCACCAAGTACCGGACCAGCAATTGGTTTGGTTCGAGCCCAAGTGACTCCAAATACTGCTGCATTGGGAAGCGTTGCCGCATGAACTCCACCAATTGGTCCAAGTCGGCCAGCATTGTGTGGAGGAATTTGTCGCACACCAATTCTGCCACCAACAATTGTTGTAATTCTGCCACCAATTGTTATTGTTGTTATTGTTTCCCCAGCCCCCGTTATTGCCCCAACCCCAATTGTTGTTGCCCCAGTTGTTGCCCCACCAATTGTTATTGTTGTTGTTGCATCCAACAGTGGCGCAGCCCCAGTCGCACGGGGCGAAGGTGCAATACATCTGGCACATGTTGGTTATGATGACGACGTTGCTGGGGCAGATCACCGTTATTCCTCCGCCCGCTGTCCAGGTAAATTCAACCGTTTTGGTTGTGGTATTGTTGCAGCCATCGACAGCCGTAAAGGTGAAGGTGCGGGTTCCCACACAGCCATTGGTGGTATCCTTGCTGGAGACCGAGAGAGTCGCGCTGCCGCATTGTCCTGTTGCGGTCACGCCGTTGGTGACGGTGCTGTCGGTCGGCGCGGAGCCGGAACCGCAACCGACGTAACCGCCGGTGGGCAAGTTGTTAATGGATGGAGGAGTGGTATTGACCGTCCATGTGTAAGTCGCGGAGCCGGTGGTGCTATTGCCACTGCAACTATCCGTGGAAACTATGTTGAAAACTCTCGTGTGGACGCAGCCGGAAATTGAGTCCGAAGGAGTCACCGTAGTTGTAACATTGCCGCATACATCCGACGCTGTGTATTGGGGCACTGTCGGCAAGACAGTTGGATTGCAACCCAAATTAGTGCCGGGAGTGACGTTGAGGGATGGGGCGCTGATGTCAACGGTCCAGGTGTAAGTTGCGTGTCCGGTGGCGCTGTTGCCGCTGCAACTATCCGTTGCAACTACCGTGAACACCCTTGTATGGACGCAGCCTAAAACGGAATCCGAAGAGCTAACAGTAGGCGTGACATTGCCGCAGGTGTCCGAGGCAGTGTAAACGGGAGCCGAGGGGATGACAGTCGGGTTGCAGCCCAAATTGTTGCCCGGAGTTACCGTAAGCGAAGGCGTGGTAGCATCAATCGTCCAGGTGTATGTTGCGGATCCGGTGGCGCTATTGCCGCTGCACGAGTCCGTGGCAACTACTGTGAAAACTCTCGTATGGATGCATCCGGAAACCGAGTCCGAAGGGGTCACCGTAGTCGTGACATTGCCGCAAGTATCAGACGCCGTAAATTGGGGAGCCGTCGGCAAACTGGTTGGATTGCACCCCAAACTGGTGCCTGGAGTGACTGAGAGCAATGGGGTGCTTGTGTCAGCCGTCCAAGTGTAGGTTACGTTGGTAGTGGCGCTGTTGTTACAAGCGTCAGTCGCCGTGATCGTGTAGGTGCTGGTGACCAGGCAACCGGTGGTACTTTGCTGGTTATTAATGGTGATAGTCGGGGTTTCGCCGCAATTCGCGGTCGCTTGCACATTCGCCTGAGTTACGGTTGGTATAGTGGTAGGATTGCAGCCCAAAGCCCCGCCAGCCGGCACTACGGTGAATATTGGCGGGGTTGTATTTGTGGTCCAACTGTAAATTACGTTGGTAGTGGTTGAGTTAGTACATGAATCTGTGGCTGTGATGGTAAAGGTCCTCGTCCATACACAACCGGCACTGGTATCAACGTGGGTCGCGGTCAGCGAAATAAGACTGCAGCAAGTTTGGACACCAAGACCGTTAGTTACCGTAAGATCAGTGGGGACTGAATTTGAGGCGTTGCAACCCAAATTGCCCCCGGGAGGCAAATTGGTAATGGTTAAAGGAACTAGGTAAGGAACCTCCACAAGAAGAAACTGGTCCGTATTCGGGTCCGTTACGTAAATCGCTCCAACAAAGTCGCCGCACTGAGGGTCCCAAGTGGCGTAATTATTGGTGGCGGCCGTAAGGAGAGCCAGCACCACATTGGGATCGTAAACCGGATAAGCATCACAGCCACCGGACGGGGTGGGAGTTGTATATAAACCGCCGCAGTCATCAGGGCCGCCAACGCCACTGCCAACTAACGTATTAATGGCAGCCTGCACGTCCCAATAGAAATCGCCATTCTGATGATTCAGAATGTAATTAACCATTTGCCAATTCGTCGAAGAGACCAAGGTGTTTGGATGGCCAGGTGGCAATTCGTTGTTCAAATTGGGGTCGCATGTAGAGTATAATACGCCGATGAACAGGTCACCAGGAACAACACTAAAGGCTGTACCGATGTAGTCCCATTCGTCCACACACCACGCAGGATAGAGACCGTAGGGAATTGGAGGCGTCGAACCTGATACACTGCTGGTCACATCCACAATAAACCAACTCGAAAGCGGTTGCTGAGGCCCTAGAGGGTTCGATCGATTGTAACCAGGGTAGACCGTAATATACGAGGTCAATTCGTTGCTTGGATACGCGAGGAATGTGAGCGGGCAGTTTTCCTGGGCAAATGCGGATTTTTCAACTGCCAGACACGATAGCGCAGCAACTGCAAACGCAGCGAGCACCTTGGATATGGGGGATTTCATATTTATAAACTTGTGACGCCCGTTGGTAATACAGGCGCGGGACTTTTCGTGTTAAATTGCGGAACTCAAATCAATCTGACGATCGCTCAACCAAAAGAAACCGGAACAAACATCCGGCAGGAGGTTAAAACTCCACCGGACTCAAATAACCGACCTGTGCGTGAATCATTCTTCGGCAAGCCTCCCTCAAGAAAGGAGGATGAGCCGCCTTCTGAATGGAGATTAGCGTCGAAAACGCCTGCAAACCCAGCCCATCCCGGCAACTCCAGCGCCGAGCATCAACATGGTGCTACCGCCGTCGGGAGCACCGGTACCGCCACCATTGGCAAATAACGACTGAGATCCAGATCCCAAAGCGACCAAAACAAGGAACAGAATGCTTTTTTTCATAGTGGAATTTTAGCTCGATAGTGAATTCGTGGAACTTGATGGAATCGAGTTGGTTGATCCCGAAGGCGGGGCCGGAGTCGGGGGTGGGGGCGCACCGCCCCCTGCCAACGCTCTGCCCGTAATCAAAACCACCCCCAACAAAAGAGTCAGCCAAACAATCCTCGATTTCATCATACAAGCCACTTTCTTTACTGTCTCAATAATGGACTTGCGTGTCCCATTTTGAGAATCTGGCTGGATATAGCTAATCGTATGCCATATGAGGTCGGCGAACTCCGAATATTCTATAAGTCTTTTATAATTAACTTATTGCAATTTTTTTGTTTTCGAAAGGATTGCTTGCATTTTGCAATCAAGATGTAAAGGTATCCGACTTTACGCTGTTGGAAGTCCGAAAGCAATTTCCGTAAATGCGCTAATGTTAGGGTGTTGTGAATCGAAAGATCGAAAAAGCCAAGACTGTTGGTCTTCCTTACAGAAACCTAGGGGATTCCCTATTGTTTACCCATCCCGTACTTCTCCATTAGATCATAGAGAGTCGGGCGGCTGACGCCGAGTTCGACGGCGGCCGGGGCGATTTTTCCGCCGTGCTTTCGCAGGGAGGCGGTTATCATTTCCCGCTCCAGGCTCTCCCGGGCGTCTTTCAAATTCGTGCTGCCGCCACCTTTGGAAGGGAGCAATTCCAAATCCTTTGCCGTTAGCCGCTTGCCTTCCGCCATAATTACCGCGCGGCGAATGCAATTCTCCAATTCTCGAACGTTGCCCGGCCAGGGATGCCTGTCCAATGCCCGCAAACCGTCTTGATCCATCGCGAGACCACTCTTGCCGGACTGCGCGGAGAATCGCTGAAGAAAATATTGGGCCAGAAGGCGGATGTCCTCTTCGCGGTCGCGCAATGGCGGCAACGTAAGAACGACGACACTTAACCTATAAAAAAGGTCTTCGCGAAACGTTCCAGAGGTCATGCCCTTGCGCAAATCGGCATTGGTGGCGGTAACGACTCGGGCGTCGATTTGAATGGGTTGGCGGCCGCCAACGCGCTCTATGCACTGTTCCGCTAGAAAGCGGAGAAGTTTGACTTGCAACGGAAGGGGAATTTCGCCGATTTCGTCGAGGAAAAGTGTTCCGCCGTTGGCCATTTCAAACCGGCCTTTGCGCTGGGCGTGCGCGCCTGTGAAAGATCCCTTTTCGTGGCCGAACAATTCACTTTCCAACAGCGTTTCTGGAATGGCGCTGCAATTGATGGCGATGAAGGGGCCGTTCTTGCGAGAGCTGGATTGATGAATTGCGCGCGCGGCCATTTCCTTGCCTGTGCCGCTTTCGCCCAGAAGCAGGACCGGCGCGTCAGTCGTGGCGACTTTCCGGATGGCATCGAAGACCGCGCGGATCGCGGAGCTGTTTCCCATCATGCCCTCGAAGGTGTTGGCGGAAATCATTTGCTGCATTTGTCGGAACTCGATTTCCAAACTGGCCATCGCGAAGGCGTGCCGAACAACCAGTTTCAACTCCTCCATGTCCGCCGGCTTGACCAAAAAGCCGTAAGCGCCCGAACCGACGGCCCGCAAAGCCACGCTTTTTTCGCCCTGGCCGGTAATCACAATCACCTTGGCCAGTCTTTCGAGCGATAAAATGTCAGAAAGCGTGGCGAGACCCTCATCGGGATCGCCGGGGCGAGGGGGCAGACCCAAATCGAGCAAAACCACAAGCGGATGATGGGTTTGATAGGCCTCGATGGCGGTGGACCGGTCTTCGGCAAGCATGATTTCGTAATCTTGCGCAAGACCCCACTTCATTTGCGTGCGAATTTCCTCGTCATCATCGACTATCAGCAATTTCGGCTTCATTAAGCTAGTTTTTCAATCGGCAGCAACACCCTGAAGATAGTGCCCTTCTTTAACTCACTTTCAACTTCAATTCGTCCGCCATGAGCTTCGACAATCATTTTACTTTGGAACATCCCGATGCCGAACCCTTTTTTTTTCGTCGTTTGAAATGGCCGGAAGAGGGCGCGATTGAGGAATTCCGGGGTCATGCCACAACCGTTGTCGGCGACAGTCAGGACAGCCCAGCCATTATTTTGCTGGGTTTCAACACGAACTTCCCCATTTGCGGAAACCGCTTCCGTGGCGTTGATAACGAGATTGGTGACGACTTTGTGGATTTGTTCCTGGTCCAACAGCAGGCGCGGACATGGCCGCAAATTTTTGACGAGCGTCACGCCGGACAGGCCATTCCAGGTGGAGAGCACACGGCCAATTACGTCGTTGAGGTCCGATGCCGCCGCTTTGATCTGCAAATCGTGCCGCAATAAACTCAGCCGGCTGATGAGATGATTGATGTGCTCGCAGGTTTTGCCGACGCCGCGCAGGGCGTCCGCGCGAAACTCCGGATTGTCAAAATGGATGGGCAGATTCTGCAACATCAGATTGAGCGTGGAAGCAGTGTTCTTCAAATCATGCACAAAAAACGCTGACATTGTCTGGAAAGCTTCCAATTCTTTTGCCTGCAGGAGCTTTTGGGAAAGTTGGACATTGAGCAATTGGGCGGCAATCTGGTCGCCCACGCAACGCAACAAATCAAAATCCTGCAGGGAAAGATAAACGCCGCTCACGCGATCGGCGAGGACGATCATCCCCAGCAATTGGTTCCTGGCTGTCAAAGGCACGCATACCCGGCTGCCACCCGTTTGGAACCGGCCTGGGTTCATATGCCTAAGAGCCGCGGCCCATATTTTGTCGGAGGTTTCGATATCCACGGGGTCCGCGTGATTTTGCAGCGCTTGAATGATTGCCAGCGCTTCCTCCCTGGACGGTTGCAGTTCCGTGCCCGCCGCGGAAGAAAGTGAAGTTGACGTCGCAAAAATCAAGCCTTGCCGTTTTTCATCGACAAGCCAGACGGTCACAGTGAGCACTTCGAATACTTGCGAGAAGAGGGTTGCGGCGGCATGGCAGAGTTCCGTTTGTTTGACGCACGACGCGGTGCCTTCGATAAGGGTCCGCCAAACCGTGCGATAATCATAAAGGGGGCGCTGAAAATAGCGGCTTATGAAACGCCGGGTGTGCAGCCGGACCCGGTCCGACAAGGCAACAACTGTGACCGCCACCAGCAAGATTAGGAGAAAAAAGGCTCTGGTTTGAAAATTGGTGGCACTCTGCACCCAGAGAGCCAATCTCGCCAAAATGCCGACGCTGACCAGGTAAATTCCTCCGATCAAGGCCGTGAGCGAATTCTCGAAAATAGCGTCGCTCGGGAAAACCGCCACTTCGGAAACATCACGAAAGAGCGACCGCACCAACAATAAGCATCCCAATAAGAGCGCCACAGAATCCACCGATACCAACGACGGGTCCAACCGCCGCAGTAAAAGGGCCTGGCTGGCTGTATAAGCGCGGACGGCGAATATGATTCCCACTCCCAGAATCATGAATTTGATCCGCCAGCGCATCGTTCCCACAGCCGCCCGAAATGTGCGTTCCAGGTTCATCAGAATAAGCAGGGCGCTGATCAGGAAAAACAGTTCCAGCGCAACGCCCGCCGGCTGCAACCGAAACACCCATTGCGCGCTATCCTCGTTTAAATCCACAGCGCTGAAGAGCAGTCTTCGAGGGCAAGCAAGACCGAAGATCGCCGGGGCCAGCAGTGAAATGGCTAATGAGTAACGCCAACGGCGCAAGAATTCGCGGGCGTTTCCCCGGGCATAGCTCAGGCTGAAAAAAAGCCAGACACATGGGAGAAGAGACATCGCGGCCAGCCGCCACGCTTGCCAACGGCTTGCTTCCTCGCGCAACACGGCGTCCGTCCCCAAGCCGACAAAAACACTTTCGGCCGCGAACACCGCCATTCCGACGCCGAAAAACCAAACCGAGACGGAACGCCAGCCACGAAAGGCGGCAATGAGCATGACGACGCCCGCGCAAGCGGCGCTCACGTAAGCCAGAGTCACTGCGGTGCTCATCGAGTTCGGCACATCAAGCGGGCTGTCTTTTTGACCTTCGCGCGCCTGGCTCCATCATAGCCCGCAATATCGGTTTGAAGCAATGGAAACTCAAGCCGCGGCAATGGCGGTGAAGCGGCATTTTTCGATAGCGGTTCCGCGCTCGCTCTCTTAGTCTGAAGCCGGTTTGAATAAGACTGCTGACATTCGACGTTCGATTGGCGCGTGGGCGGGGTTGGCGGCGACTCTTTTAATGGTTTTGGCTGGTTGCCAAAGCCAACTAAGCCCAACCGATGATGAAATGAAGACCGATAATTCCTCTCGAACTGTTTTGGCGGCGGTGCGGAGCGTGAAGGCACATTACGCGCCAGACCCGCATCTGGCGATTTTCAACGTCAGCACCGCACGTGAAGGCGGTCGTTTCGTTCTCAAAGGCGAAGTGGAAAATCCGGAGGCAAAAAAGGCGGTGATGGCGGCCGTTGCCGGCGCGGGTGTCGAGGCGGTGGATCGAATTCGCGTTCTTCCGACTCCCGACATGGGTGACCGGACCTGGGGCATCGCCACAGTGAGCGTGGTGAATATTCGGGAGAAGCCCGGCAATTCGTCGGAAATGGGCACACAAGCCCTGATGGGAAATGTGTTCAGGGTTTGGGAACAGAACACCAATTGGTTTCTGGTCCAAACCGCCGACCGCTATCCCGGCTGGACGGAAGGGGGCGGATTTTTGCTCTGCACTCGCGAGCAGGCTGATGCCTGGAATGCGTCGCCGCTTTTGATTGTGACGGCGTTTGAGGAAAGAATTCTGGAGGAGCCGGATGCGGAATCGCTGCCTGTTTCCGACGTTGTCATGGGCTGTCTTGTCAAATATGCGGGGCAACAGGGTGATTGGCTCAAGGTGGAATTGGCGGACGGACGCGCGGGTTATATGCCGAAAAAATCCGCGGTGGATTATGCGGAATGGCGGGCAAGCCGGCGCGCCACGCCTGAAAACATCGAGCGCACGGCAAAATCATTTCTTGGACGGCCCTATTTCTGGGGCTGCAATTCAATTCGCGGGATGGATTGTTCGGGGCTGACAAAGCAGGTGTTTTTTCTCAACGGCGTTGACCTGCACCGCAATGCCTCGCAACAAATGGAGGATGGAACGGATGTTCCCATCGACCAGGACTTGAAGAATCTGAAAAAGGGCGACCTTCTGTTTTTTGGCAAGCCCGCGCGTGGAAGCGCGCCGGAAAAAATCACGCACGTCGGGATTTATTTGGGTGACAAGCTGTTCATTCAGTCGTCCAGTTTGGTTCGGATCAGCAGTCTCGATCCAGATTCGCCGATTCATGACGCCAAGCGAATTCGTTCGCTGTTGCACGCCCGGCGAGTGTTGAAAGGGTCCTGAGCCGGCTCAGGGCAGCGGTCGAATCTTGATATTGCGGAACCAAGCCGATGAGCCGTGGTCCTGGAGAAGTATGACTGTGGGGATTTTTTCGCCGTAGCCTTTGATGTTTTTGAACTTGCTCTGCGCGATCGCGTCCTTCAATTCAGCACTGCCCAACTCGAATTCAACGATCTTGGCGCCGTTCAGCCAATGTTCAACGTGGTCGCCATGAACGATAATCTCGCCCTGGTTGAACTCGCCGACAGGCTTGAGATGCTTCTGGTCGTTGGGCGCGAATAAATAATAAACCGCGCCGGCCTGGCGCTTCGCGCCGTTTTGGGAATCTTCGTTCTTGTCGTCGTCGAGCACCTGGTATTCGTAACCAACGCCGCTGTGGCCGGATTTGCCCTCCTTGACAAAATACTTGACGCCACTGTTTCCCGCCGGTGAGATGCGCCAGTCGAATTTCAAATCGAAATCGCCGAATTTTTCGGTCGTCACCAAATCGCTGGCATTCGTGTGGACGGAAGCATCGAGGCAAAGGCAGCCGTCCTTGACGAGCCAGCGGTTTGTCGGGAAGTCGTGGTGGGCGTAAGCCCGCCATCCGCTGGTCGTCGCGCCGTCAAATAATAATTTCCAGCCGGCTGATGTTTCCTCCGGCGTCAATGTATTCAAATCAGCGCCTAAAGCCGAGACGGCCGCGCAAACGAGAACCAAAAGGGAACGAGTCATCCCATGGGAATACTACCAGTTCTTCTTCAAGCCAAGTCTTTCCAACACCTCTGGCGGCGGGTCGGGAAACGCCGTCAGCGCGACGTTTCCGACGAATCCGACGTCACGCCACCCGACCGGCGTTGTGTAGAAACCGGTGGCCGTCAGCGAGCGCATCACGGCGAAAAACTCGGCGGCCTGGGAATATTCGGGCTTCGCCTTTGGGACGTGGCAAATGTCGTCGGCAATCTGGCTTTGCTCGTTTAGCGACAATTCCGCGAAGTTCCGCCCGAAACGGCGCGCGGAGTCCTGATCGAGCCATTTCAATCCGTCAATAATAATTGCGCGGTAGGCCTGCTGCTCTTTGTAGGGAGCGCTGATCCATTCGTCGATGAAATCCGGGACCGCCACCGCGCTGGCGGCGGGGGAATGGTCATCAGCCGGGATAATGAGGTCGCACAGAGCTGTGACCGTCCGGCGCTGGCCGGGCGTGAGCGTCAGCGGCCAAAAATCGCCGGGCTTGTAAGTTTCGTTGAGCAGGGCATCGCGTCCGTACGGTTTTGCCGCGCCCTCCGCAAAAGCGCGCGGCCCGAGCAGGGCGGCCGAACCGCTGGCGGCAATGACCCATCGGATGGCTTCGCGACGGCTGATGCGCGGGACGGGAGCGTCATTCATATATTTCCTTTCCGCATCTGGTCCAAAACGTAATCGCACGTCCGCCAGGCCAGGGCCATGATCGAAAGCGTCGGGTTCTTGTCGGCATTGCTGACAAAGGGACCGCCATCAGTCACAAATAAATTTTTGATTTCCCACGCCTGACAGTGCGCGTTCAGCACGCTGGCGCGCGGGTCGTCGCCCATTGCCGTCGTGCCCACTTCGTGGATGATGGAGCCGCCCGGCGCGATGGCTTTCTCATGGGGGCCATTCCAGCCAAAGACTTTGCCGCCCATGGATTCGATGACGGCTTTGAAGGTTTGGCGCATGTGCTGCGACTGTTTGACTTCGTAATCGGTCCATTTGAAGCGAAAGCGCAGGACCGGAATTCCCCAGGCGTCTTTTTTGTCGGGATCGACTTCGCAATAACTGTCGTCGTTGGGAATCATTTCACCGCGTCCGGCCATTCCGATGACCGAGCCGTAATAACGCCGCGCTTCCTCTTTGAAACGTGTGCCGTACGAGCCGCCGGTCAGGCCATCGAGAAAATCAAACTCGCCCGCGGCCGGCATGGCGCGTCCGCCGCCGATCTCGATGTGATAGCCGCGCGGGAATCCGAGCTTGCCGGCAACCTGCTCCTTGTAAAGCCACCAGGGAGCGTAAATGTGCATGTTGGCGCCTTCGTCGTTGAAGGCGGGCATGTTTTCCAGCGCGGGAATCTGGCCGCTTAGGCCCGCGCCCACAGTGTCCATCAAATAGCGGCCGACCTTTCCGCTGGAATTGGCGAGACCGTTGGAAAATCGCGGTGATTTCGAGTTGAGCAAAATGCGCGCCGATTCGCATCCGCTGGCGGCAAGAACGACAATGCGCCCTTTGACATGCACATCCTTCTTCGTTTTCTTATCGACGTAATAAACTCCCGTTGCGCGGCCCTCGTCATCGACGCTGACTTCGCGCACCATCGCGTCCGTCACGATATCGAGATTTCCGCTGGCAAGAGCGGGAGGGAGGTGCACGGTGGTGGATTGATAATTGGCCTTGATGGCGCAACCGCGTCCGCAATCGGTCGCCCAAAAGCAAGCCAGGCGCGCATCCACGGAATCGGCGGTCCATTTCTGCGCGCGCGGATTGTCGGGATGCAACGACTTCGCAATCCGCGCGGCGTCGAGCTTGCGGGAGAGGAGCGCCATGTGCGACGAAATGACCGGGATTCCGAGCGCGCGCGCATGTTTTTGAAGGAGCAGTTCCGGCACACGCGGGCGCGGCGGCGGCAGCAGCGTGCCATTCTGTGAATCCGGCGTGTTTTCCAAACCTTCATTGGTCCCCCAAACGCCGATGAGCGATTCGACTTTATCGTAGTACGACTCGAGGTCTTTGTAATCAATGGGCCAGTCGAGGCCGAGGCCGTCGCGCCTGCGGGGTTTAAAATCGTAAGGGCCCATGCGCAACGCGATGCGGCCCCAATGATTGGTGCGCCCGCCGAGCATTCTGGGACGCCACCAAAACCATTCCTGTGGGGAGCCCCAAATCTGCCATTCCGACGCCTCGAAAAATTTGTCTTTGGGCTGGCCTTGGAAACGCGTCATGTAAGGCTCACCGGGGACCGTCCAACCGCCGCCGACGGTGGCGTCATGGAAGCCGAACGGCTTGTCAGACGTGGCCACGCCACGCAATGGGGCCTGGGCATTGGTTTGGAACATGGGAGTTTCCTCGACGGGATCGTATTTCCGCCCAGCTTCGAGCATGAGGACTTTTACGCCGGCAAGGGCCAGGACATAGGCGCTGGTCCCGCCTCCCGCGCCAGAACCGACGATGATGACGTCGTACTGCGGCTTCGTTTTCGAACTAACCAAAAATGGCATACTGAAGATCTAGTCTATTGCAATTTTGCAGGCTGCAAAGAGACAAAAACATATGGTTTATGTCACTTTGACTGGCTTGACCCGAAAACCGAGTGGAGCGGGCTTGGAGTTTTCATAAGTTGCACAACTTCAATATTTTGCAATATTTGGATGGACTTAGCAGGATTTTGAAAGTGGTTTGACTGGCTTTGACCAGGCTTGACCGGGGAATAGGGAATGGAATCACGAAATTCCGCGGGCATTTCCAAAATTGCGCCGCGGCGGGACTGCCTTCGACTGGAAGACACATAGTCTTTCATACAAACACGCAATACCACGATATTGTGTAAATGGCAAATTCTTTTTGCGGAGAGATTCACGGGCGGGGTTTTCGGCTCATGCTGAAAACAGCCGTCAGTATATATTCGGTTATCCATCGCAATTGTTATGCGTCAACGAAACGGCCAGGAATTCCAAAGCGGTTGCGCAAGCCTCCCGACCATAATAATACTCAACGGTGGACTATCAAATAAATCAGGGTTCCGCGGCATTTACGAGAACCGACCTGATGGTGGTTATTGTTGTTGTTTCCGCGATTCTGTTTTTCGGTACGGTTTTAGTTCCAATTGGAAGAAGTCATTTGCGGCTCAGAATCGACCGCCTAAACAGCTCGTGTATGAACAACCTCAAACAAGTCGGTATTGCATCTCAGATTTGGGCAAATGATAACAGAGGTAAATTTCCCGCGTCCCAATCAATTGCAAACGGAGGATGGAGTGATCTTCTTGCCAATGGCGACCAAGGCCCAAACTGTTGGACGAATTATGCAATCATGGCAAATGATCTCGGTCGCAATTCGCGAGTATTAGCGTGCCCATCTGATCCGCGATGGGCGCGTGCATGGACTTCCACAAAATCCTCGCAGGATGAAAGCAGCCCAGGTGCGAAGCCATTTTTATGTGACAATTCAACCATATCCTATTTTGTCGGCGTAAGCGCGACCCCCTCCCATCCGAACACTTTGCTCAGTGGTGATCGCAATTTGGGGGCGGCTGCCAGCGAGCCTGAGAACGATTACGGGTTTTCAGCCGCAGATGGAAATGGAAACGATGTGGCTGTGCAGACAAACACGCAGACGGGCGGTTTAGCATGGTCAATGAAAATGCACTCAGCTTGAAATGTCGCCGGCATTGGCAATATTCTACTGGCTGATGGCAGCGCACAACAAGTGACTAGCTACGGTTTTCGCCATAACTATCAGCCTTACGCAGGCCACACAACAAATTGGCCTTCTGGACCTGTTCCAAAATCCCCTTCGTTCAGGCTTATATTTCCGTAGAAGCCGCCTTCTGATGGTTCGACGAGGCGCGAGCGCACCGATCAATCCGAGCCCACCAGAAGGCGCGCATTTGCCGCGCCGCAATTTTGCAAATTCCGGCGTAGCGGGAAAAATAAGGATAAACGCATCTCCATGGTTCGTTAATCGCAAGCGACAAATTCCCTTTGCCGATTCAAGGGCGGCGTTTTCGGCCGACGCCGAAAATAAGCCAGAGCGCGAGCGCAACGATTAACGCGAGCCACCAGAAGGCGCGCAATTCCCGCGCGGCCAGTTCGGCAAACTCCGCGGCGGCGGGAAAAATCAGGATGAGCGAACCAATGACCACCAGCAACACCGTGATTTGCAGGATGGCTCGAAGGCGCGGGTTCATGGAACGGGCGCCTGAGCGGACGCGCCAAGCGGGAGCAAAAGCGACGCCCCATTATTGTTGACGCTGGCCGGAACAACCAGCGGCGACCTGCCGCTCCAGCGCTCCACAATTTGCAGGCGCAGGTACGCGGGGTTTAGCTTGAGCGCCTCGCCCCGCACTTTAATGGCTTCGGCATCGCCCTTGGCTTTAATGATGGCAGTGTTAGCTTCGACCTGGGCCTGCTGCTGCGAAAACCGCGCCTGGGCGGCCTCTTGCTCGGCGACCATTTTGGCTTCGATCGCCCGCTCCAGGTCGGTGGACAAGTCGAGGTTGCGAATGACGATGTCCTCAACGTGGAGAATATCGCCAATTTTCAGGCGCGCGGCCGCGAGCGTCTTTTGTTTGATCTCCTCGCGGTTTTTGACAATGCCCTCGGCGGTCTGTGTGGCCGTCACTTCCTTGATCGCTTCCTGGACGCGCGGAGCAATCAGGCTATCGAACGGATCGCCGGCGTATTGCTTGTAAATTTCAACAACGGACATTTCCGGCACGCTGTAAAGAACGCGCAGATCGACGATGACTTGCTGCAAGTCCGACGAGAAGCAATCAGCGCTAACTGTCGCTGTTTTCTGGCGGATGTTGACCGGAACAATGGTGGTGACGAAAGGCGTCTTGTAGCCAAAGC
The DNA here is from genome assembly GCA_036268455.1 of Verrucomicrobiia bacterium. Lineage (GTDB taxonomy): Bacteria > Verrucomicrobiota > Verrucomicrobiia > Limisphaerales > Palsa-1400 > DATAUD01. The sequence continues at coordinate 62,977 of DATAUD010000029.1, read as the reverse complement.
CTTCCGGCAGAAATTCCTCGGTGACTTTGCCCAGGGTTACTTTGATGCCGCGGGTGCCGGGTTCGACAACATAGGTGCTGGAAGAGGCGAAAATGAGCAGCACGAACAGGACGACGGCTCCTCCAATGAGAACTGCGACAGAGGTTCGTTGCATATTATTGCCGGGCATGGCTCGTTGAGGTTTGGGTGGAATTGGCATCGCGCTTTAGCTGGCCCAATTGTTCAAGGTCCTGGAGTTGATAAACCAAATTGTCACCGCCTCCGATGACCAATGGCGTGACGCCGTCCCATTTGTCCACTATCTTAAGGTCAACAAAAGAAGGGTCGTCTTTCAAAGCCTCGCCGCGAATGCGAATCGATTCCGCCTCGCCTTTGGCCTGGATGACAGCGGTATCGGCGTCAATTTGAGCGCGCTGCTGGACGTATTGCGCTTTCTGGGCATTCTGTTCCTGGACCATTTTGGCTTCGATGGCGCTTTCCAATTGTTTGGTCAGGGAAATGTTCTGAATCACGATGTCCTCAACGACGAGAAAAGCGCCGACTTTTTTCCGGGCAATATCGAGCGTGCTGGCTTTGATTTGTTCACGATTCTTGACGATCTGTTCGGCGCTTTGCAATGCGGTGACTTCCTTGATCGCCTCCTGGACGCGGGGCTCGATCAAGCTATCGAAAGGGTCGCCGTAATATTGCTGGAAGAGTTTGACGACCGAGCCTTCCGGAATGCGATAGAGGACGCGGAGTTCCACTTCAACCTGCTGGAGGTCTGAGGAAAAGCATTCCGCCTTGTCATCCTGGGTCTGTTGCCGGATGGAAACGGGATAGATGGTAGTGACAAAGGGCGATTTGAAACCGAAGCCTTCGGGCTTGAAGGCGCTTGAGACTTTGCCCATCGTCACCTCGACACCCCGATAACCCGGCTGCACAACGTAGGTGCCCGCGGCGGCCATGACAACGATGGCAAAAATGATCAAAGCGCCACCGATCAATCTGGCCATATTTTGGGGGCTCATCGCAGGGTATCGTATTCGGCGGCCCGGCGGTGTCAACGCTTTCAGTGGAAACAGGAAAGGCGCCTTTTATTGCCGCTCTTCGGTCAATTCGATTACGGCGCTGTCGCACTGTTTTTGACAGGGGGAAATGAGACCGTCCTGCATCAGGCTTGAACCGGGGATTACGGTGTCGTTTTTGTCCAGGGTCGAAACCACACCTTCGCGCAGGTTGACTTCGTGGACGCGGTAGGAACGTTGCGGGTCGAGACCCTGGAGGACCACGGCGCTTTGAGGGCCGGATTTTACCTGGTAGATGAAGAGAACGGCGCGCGATTTGTCCGTGGAGATGAAATCGAGCGCGGAACGCGGATTATTATAAGGAGACTCAAGTCGGTAGAGGTCGCCGTGCTGGACGATGGCGCGCAGGTTGTTTTTGTAAAGTTTGATTGCGGAGGCCAGGAATGCGTTGTCTTCGGGCTTGTTGCGGCTCAAATCCATATCCACGCCGAGAGCGCCGCTCATGGCGACATCCAGGGCGAATTTCAGCGGGCGATGGCCCGTGCGCGTAACGTGGCAACAGGTGGCTTCGGCGGGGAAAAAGTGGCTGAAGCCCCATTGGATGAAGACGCGGCTCAATGGGTCGGTATTGTCACTGGGCCAGAAGGAATGGAAATATTTCAGGGCGCCGTAATCGACACGCCCACCGCCGCCGGAACAAGCCATCGCCATGACGTTGGGGAATTTTTCGGCCATGTGGGCCATGATTTTGTAGAGGGCGAAACCGTAATCGATGAGGAGTTCCGATTGCTCGGAAGGCGGGAGATAAGGGGAGCCGGGCTGGGTGACGTACCGGTTGGCGTCCCATTTTGTAAAGCTGACGCCGGGGGTGCTCAACGTGTTATCGATGACTTGCCAGACAAAGTCCTGCACGGCAGGACGGCTTAAATCGAGATCGAGTTGGTGGCGGCTCAATTCCAATGGCCGGTGCGGTTCCTGAATGGCCCAGTCGGGATGTTGCTCGAAAAGATCACTTCTCGGATCGACCATTTCAGGCTCCATCCAGATGCCAAAGCGCAGACCCCGGGAGCGGGCGGCATCGGCAAGGAAACTCAGGCCGTGGGGCAGTTTATTCGTATTGACCTGCCAATCGCCGAGGCCGGCATGATCGTCGTTGCGCGGGTGGTTGTTTCCAAACCAGCCGTCGTCGAGCAGGAAAAGCTCGGCGCCGATTTCGCGAGCGCCGTCAAAAAGGGAAACGATTTTCTTTTCGTTGAATTTAAATTCGGTGGCCTCCCAATTGTTGAGGAGGACGGGGCGGTCCATCGCGGCGTCGCGAATGCCGTAATGCCTTGCCCAATCATGAAAATTGCGGCTGACCTGGCCTTCGCCCTTATCGCTCCACGTCCAGAGCATGGCGGGCGTGGTGAAAGTCTCGCCGGGCTTGAGGTGGTATTCTTCGGCAAAGGGATTGATTCCGCACAAGGCGCGCAGGCGATTACTAAAGTCCACTTCAAAGGCAAGCTGGTAACTGCCGGACCATTCGAGCGAACCGCCGTAAACTTCGCCATTGGTCTCGTGGGCGGGACCGCCGACGGAAAGAAGGAAACTCGGGATGCGAAAACGGCTGGCGCGGACGCCGATCTTGGAATCCAGCACCGTCATGCCAGGCGGGAGTTTGGATTCGTCCATCGTTGCCTCGGTTTCGTAATCGCCGTGGAATTGGGTCAACCAGTAATCGCGCGGAGGGAAGACCGGGGCGGACGAGGCGAAGCGGCTGAGAGTGACCGGGGCGGACTCGTCGTGACGGAAGGCAGTCCATTGTTCGATAATGTCCTCATTGGCGTAACTTTTGAGGAAAAGAGTCACGAAAAAATGGTAGTAGCTGTCCTTTAACTGAATGGTTGTAAGCGCGACGTTCGTGTCGATTAGTTGGGTTTCGTTGGTGACGTAAACGAGAGCGGTAGAGGTGTTGCCGTCGGCGTGAGTTGCTTGCACGGCGGGTTCAAGGATGAAGCCGTCGCCGTATTGAGGTTGGAATTCGGTTTCACGTGGCGGGGTTTTTCCGAATTTGGCGGGGTGATCGTCCGTTTTTCCGTAATGCGATTGGTACAGGCGGCCGTCATAGCCGACCGTGAGGACCAAAGATGAGTGGGCTGTGGAAACGGTAATTTGCTGGGCGTTTGACGCGATGACGGGCGCAAACAGGGTCGCGCACAGCAGAATGAAGATGTGGAGTCTAACGTGGTTCATCACCGGGGCTGACTTGACTGAATCAGATAATTTCTTTTTGCACAACCCCGTTACCTTATAGAGATCGCCTGATGGGGGCAATCTCCGTCAAGCCTCGCGTTGCGCTTTCGGCGCGTTTTATCCTTGCGCGTTTTTCGAGAGGGTGGCCCGGCTGGAGCCACCCCCTGCCATCGCCATTCCTTACTGAGTCTCCAGCTTATAAAACTCTCCTGGAGTGGAAGGGCTGACGGCATTGGTGAAACCGAAATCCCCGCCGGAAGTGAAGGTATTTGTGTCTATGACAACCCAATTCGTCGAGGCAAGATTGGTCGTGCTCAGAATGTAGTAAGTCTGGCCCGGAGTTCCGCCGGTCCCGGACAAGACGACGTTGCCGGAGGAATACGTCGGCGCGATGAACGACGGCGGCGGAGCGCTGCCAGTCGTCACGCTGAGGGTTCCGGAGACATTGAGTTGAGACGTGTTCCAAACGAGGCCGGGACCGGGAATATTTGGAGCGATTCCGCTAAAGGCGCCGGAGTAAGTGCCGGCGTTAAACAATGTGAAGCTGTCGCCTGCGGCCAAAGTGCCCGCCAGATTGGTGACGCTTAATGTTCCTCCATATACAATGGTGGCGCCAGTGAGTTGATCCGATGTTTTCGCGGTCTTGTTGACTTCCATTGCGGCGTTGCCTTCCAGCGTCACCTCATTTGTGGCCGTCAAGGTGCCAATCGTCCCCGCGCCCGCGGGCGAAACAGTTGCGCTACCGCCGACTACCAAGCTGCCATCGACGGTGCCGGAGCCTTCCAGCGTTTGACCGGAAACGAGAGTCAGCGTCTGGTCGGAACGTCCAGAGACATCGAGGACTTGGCCTGAGGCGATGTTAATGGTCGCGCTGGCGGAAATGGAGCCACCGCCGACGAGACGCAATGGGCCGCTATCGATCACCGTGGAACCGGTATAGGTATTGGCCGCCGTGAGAATCAGGGCGCTGCCACCACCGGATTCGACAAGGTTGCCAGGGCCACTGATCACGTTGCTGATGGCGATGGAGCCACCGATGTTAAAGGTGCAATTATCACCCGCGGAAATGCCCAGGATAATTGGAGCGAGATCGTATGTGGTCGATTCCGACGTAAACTGGCCACCTCCATAAATGAGCATTGTCTTATTCAGAATGGGAGCGGTGGCGTCGGTGTAAAGAATCAGCGTGGCATTGGAGGAGACGCTCACGATGTTGGTCGGATTTCCGAGTGTGGTGGCGCCTTTGATGCCAAGGGTGCCGTTGACAGGCATCACATAGATGTTCCCGAAGTTCGAGTCCAGGGCCAGATTGTCCCATTCGCGATAACCGGAGTAACCGACGATCGTAATGTTGTAATTACTGCCGCGGGTGCTCAAGGTGCCGCTGCCCGGGCTGTTTTGGCCGAAATCGAGCCGGTTGCTGCCGCCGATGGTGGTGTTGCCGGTCAGCGTAATGTTGGCCAAGCCAGTGTTGTCGCTGTCGTACTGAGAATTGCCGCTCGGGTCGTTATCCACCAGCGCGCCGATTCCGCCGACGCCCGCGCCGGAGAGAAACAGCGGTTGCGAGCCAAACTCATAGTTCAAATCCAGCGTCGCTCCGTTGGTGACGACGATGTTGGCCGTAGGTCCGCCGAGCGAACCATTGTTAGCCTTGAGAGTGCCGCCGGCAATGGTGGTGGTTCCGCTAAAGTCGTTGACGGTGCTCATTGTCAGCGTGCTTGTTCCGAGTTTCACGATGTTCGCCGAACCGCTGATTTTGCCGGAGCCGCTGATGGTGTAGTTGGTGGTGGAATTATTGGTCATCACGCTCGGAATCACCACCTGGCCACCCGCGATGTCGATCGCGGTTTGCGGGTTGGCGGCGGTGATGATCGAGTCATCAAAGGTCACGCTATCGAATGTGGAGAAGTAATCGGATGCGACATGCGTGGTGAGGTTGGACCAATTGGGGGAAAGTTCCACGTCCCATTCGCCGTTGCCGCCAGCGTTATCCCAGAGCAAAGCGGACGCCGCGCCGCCCGTCACAATAAGCTCAATCTTCTTGGGCGACGTAGTGGTGACATTGGTAAGAACAAGAGTGTAAGTGCTGCCGCCGCCAACAATCGTTGGCGCGCCGAATGAGCCGTTGAGGTTGCCTGTGTAGGTCAGGAGCGTATAAGTGCTGCCACTGGCCAACGGGGCAAGCGGATTGATATAAATCGGGCTGCCATTGGGGGTGATGTCGCCATTTACCACGATCAGAGAATTGACGCCGCCTCCAACCGTTACCGCGGAATTGAGATTGTTCGTGATCAGAGCGCCCGGTTCCAGGATCAGCCCGCCAACAGTCAGTGTGCCCGCGACTCCCGGCCCGCCACCGACGATTCCGCCGGAAATATCCGCGAGGCCCGCGGAGGTTCCAGTGCCGTCGAAAAGAGTGCCCTGGAGGTTCGTAACGCCGCTGCCAATGTCGCCGGACAAATCGACCAGGCCCGTGTATTGGAGCACGCCGCCGGTAAAGGCCGGACTATCGCCCGCAAGATAGAGAGGGCTGGAGTCATTCTGCACGTAAAGAATGCCGGAGCCGCTCAAGGTGTTGCTCAAAGTCAGGGAAGTTCCCCCGGCGCCCACCGTGCAATAGGGACTGCTCGACGGAACCAGCGTCATCGAACCTTCAAGGACCGTTGCGCCGCCGCCGTTTCCGATGGTCGCGCCGCCGTTGAAGATAATGGCTTTGTTGAGGGTCACGTTCACGCCGTTGGCGTTGTAAAACGTCAGAGCCGTGCCGGGTTCGAGTGTCAGAGTATTGGTGGGATTGCCGAGTGTGGTCGCTCCGACAAGCCCCCACGTCCCCGAACCGGTGAGGTCGATATTCGCCAGGGCGGCATCGGCAACCACACCCCTCCACTCAAAGTAGCCGGTGGTGCTGTTCAGCACGAGATCGTAGGGCTGGCCGCTTGTGCTCAACGGGATCGTCCCCGTGGAAACTCCCAAGTCAGCCCGCTGAGGCCCGATGGAAATGGTGGTGTTGCCCGCAAGAGTGATGCTCGGGGCAAGTCCGCCGCCGGAATCATAAACCGCGCCGCCGCTGTCGATCAACGCGCCTTCGCCATTGACGCCCGTGCCGGAAATGACAATCGGTTTTGTGAGCGAGTTTCCGTCGGCATCCACAGTGGATCCGTTGGCAATGGTCGCCGGGCTGGAGCCGCCGCCCAATGCGAGCGAACTGCCCGCCTGTAGAGTGCTATCGTCAATTACAGAGATCGGCCCGGTGAACGAATTATTTCCGGACAATTGCAAGATGCCGCCGCCCTCATAGGTCAGCGAGCCGGAGCCGGAGATCGCGTTTGCCACTGTCAATTGGCCGTCGTTGCGGTCATAAACGAGCGCGCCGTTATTGTCGATCGCTCCGGCGAGGTTGCCGTTGGCGTCATTAGTCCCGATTTGGACCGTTCCGCCGCTGATTGTGGTGCCGCCGGTGTAAGTGTTCACCCCGCTGTTATCGACCAACAATGTGGCCGAGCCTTCCTTTGTGAGGCTGCCGGAGCCGCCGATGCTGCCGCTTCCGTCAAAGGTGTAAGGAAGCGAGCTGTTGTTGACTGTGGTGTCGCCCGGGCTAAACGCATCCTGGAGAGAAACCGTGCCGGTGTGGGCGCCGTCAGGAAAAACAACGGTGTCGCCGTCTGCGTAAGTTTCCGGAGCGCCCGACGACCAATTGATCGAAGTGTAATCCCAAAGATCGCTGGCGTCACCGGTCCATGTCAGGGAGAGAGGGCCGTTGGTCAGGACCAGGTCGATGGCGCTATTGGCGGTGTCATTGGAAATATAACCTCCGGAGAGCGGCGGAAGTGTGCCGAGGCCGAAATTAAATCCCGCGCCCGTAAGCGTGGTGTATTTCACCAATTCAACTACCGCCGGCAGGGAACTTAAAGGCGGGACGGATACGATATTGATTTTGTTGGAGCCGCTGGTGGCGAGGCTGGCAATATAGGCGTTGGTTGAACCGAGGGTAATGCTGAATGCAAGCGTTGAGTTTGTTAAACCGACGTAATTGATCGGCGCGGCAAGGGACCCGGCGTTGCCTGTGATGGTGACCGAACCGTTGGAGACATTGATGGCGCCCGCGCCCAGGCCATTGGAAATGCTGCCGGCGGAGAGCGCCCCGCCATTGATGTTGATTATGCCCGCCGTGCCGGATGTCAGCGTCCCGGAGACTGCGCCCAACGTCAAAAGAGTATTGACCTTGAGCGATCCGCTGGCGCCGAGAGATGTATTGGTGTTGATGTTGATTTCGCCCCAACCGGTTCCGCCGGCGGACGCGTTTTGATTGCCGACAATCGCAGTATTGACGTCGATGGCGCCGTTATCGAAAGTCAGGGTTCCCTGGCCGTTGGCTCCCGTGCTTCCGCCCTGGCCGATCTGCATTGTCGAGGCGTACAACTGAATATTGCCGCCGGTAAAATCAGCGTAGGCGTTCCCGGAGATTTCAGAGCCGCCATTTTCGTTGCAAATTAAAAAATTGGCGATGCGGCCCGAAGTGTTCGTGCTGCCAAAATAAGCCGCGGGAGTCGGAGTGCCGCCCACAAAGGCGGGGTTAAATTTCATAAATGCGCCGGCGGCCGAAGTGCCAGGCCCGCCAATAAGGAGATTGCCGCTGCCAACCAGAATGTTATTGGCAATGCCGAGATAGGCGGCGCACGCCACCGAATTGCTGCTGCCGGTGTTTTGGTTGCAAACGTAGAATTGGTTGCCAAGCGTAATGCTATTTGTCTTGGCCAGATAGAGTATCCCGTGGGAATTCTTAAAGTTGCCGGCTGGGGCGACGTTGATGCTGCTGTTTTGGCCGCCCGACGGACCGTTGTTGACAAAATTATCCAACCCGGACATATCGAGCGTCACCATGTGGGTATCGCCTCCCTGCGAGGAACCCTGGCAGACCGTCAACGTGTTGATCATGCTGAGTTCCGCGCCCGGGCCTTGAATGGTGATGGTTTCAACGGCATTTGGCGTAGCCGGGCTGCCTTGATGGTTGTAATCCGCGCCAACGTCCACAGTTCCATTACCCGCGTTGACGTTGAGAGTGATGCCTGGATTAATCAGCAATGTGTAATTCACATTGGTGGGGTTGAAATCCAACTGCCAGACGGGCATCTGGGAAACGCCGCCGGTGCTGTCGAGAATACTGTTTACTGTGAAAACGTTGTTGGGATTGCCGCCGGGCCCAAGAAATTCCACTTCGTTATAATAAGTTTGCGCGGAAGATTGACCCGAAAACGTCCAGTTGGCGGCGTCGGACCAATTAATGGAGTTTGCGCTGTCGGCGCCGGACCAGTAGTCGTTGGCCGCGCGAACGTCTCGCGGGACGAGCAAACAGGCGGCGATAATGGGCAAACCCGCCAGAAAATTAGAGACAGGAACTCGGCAAATTGTGTTTTTCATAGGATTAGAAAGTATTTCAGTGTCCTTTCATATCACGCGCCGCCAAGCGCGGCAATGGACTTTTACGGAAATAAACTGACTTTTTTACTCAATCACTTCGGCGGGCATGAACACCGCAACTAGGCTTTTCCCCCAACTAATATATAGAGCGTCACCGGATACGGATGCCAATCGCCTCGAAACTGAGGTTGGCAAAAGGAACTTTTTCGTCAAACGAAGAACGTCAAGGAGGACGGTTGCCGGGCTTCCAATCAAGGCTCCAATAAAGAGTCCACAATTGCTGAAGGTTAACCAATTGGCCATGGCCATCGGCAAACGCGATATTAATGCCACCCGGCAGGGTCGCGCCGGCGAGCGATGTGGTTGGAGCGGCGCTCGGGGACTTCCACCCGTGGCGGGGAATGGTTTCCCGGCTCATCCCGGAGCTGTTGGCGTTGTTGTTGTAGTCGCCCGTGTAAAGATCACCCGCCGCTTGGTCCGAGGGACGCGGCCAGGTATCCACCCAAACTTCATCGAAAAAAACAGGCGTCAAAGTCGGAATTTTTATTGCGCCGGGTTTCAAGAACAAGCCAGCCGGGTCGTTGAGAGCGCCAAATTCCGGGGAGGAGGAGAATTGATAAAGCCAGCCATTGAGACCTACGCTGCCTTGCCATGGAGTGACAGGCAGCGACCCCCAGTTCCACGTTTTATCCGCGGTGCCGGGAATGTCCTGGCCAGGCACGGGCGCCAGCAAACGGGTGGAGGGGCAGACTTCGATTTTCGCCACGGCCACGTAATTGCTCAATGTGCCCATCCAAAGGTCGTTTCCCAGTCCAGGGTCATCGGGATCAACATAGGCGAAAACGGCGCCCGTGTCGTTCATATACATAATGCCGGCGGTGACCATTTGCTTGAGATTGCTCAGACATTGAATCTGCTGGGCGTGGAGTTTTGCCATCGCGAGGGCCGGCAGCAGCATCGCGGCTAGAATGGCGATGATGGCTATGACCACCAGCAATTCGATCAAAGTAAACGCGCTCCGCAGCCGCCGAGAGATTCTCCGATTGTTAAATGTGGCCATCGCTTCATCGTAAACCTACGCCATCCGCGAAAACTGACAATGGACTTTTGCGGAAATAATATGAACTTTTTAGTCAGCCCTCCGGTTTGACTCTTTACGGCGGCAATCCGGGGTTTTTCCTATAAACAGACCGTTTCGCGAGAGAGAAAACGGAATGCCGCTTCGACGATAAAAGGTGGAAACAGACTTTTTTCGTCACTGTTTCGAGGCGGGCAACGCGTCGTCGGAATCTGCGGCGCGAGAGAGGATGCGGTACTCCACCGGCGTTTGGCCGGTCTTCTTTTTGAAAATGCGGCTGAGATATTCCGTGTGCTCAAGCCCGATCTTCTCCGCAATCAATGAAAGCGGGAAATCCGTTTCCGCCAGCAATTGCTTGGCCCGATTCAACCGGAAGCGGAGGATTTCATGCTTCGGCGAATGGCCCATGATCTTGATATAGCGCCGCTCCAGCGAACTGCGGGAAAGCGGAATGGCTCGCACCACGTCGGCCACGTCGATCCCCTGGCAGGCATGTTCGCGAATGAAACGCGCGGCGGCGGCGATCTCCCTGTCCTCAATGGCCAGCACCTCGGTGGAACGCCGCGTTGCCACGCCCATCGGTTCGATCAAAATGTGCCGCGCGGAACTGCGCCGGCCCCTCATCGCGCGTTGCAACAGGGCGGATGCCTCGTAACCAACGCGTTCGGTGTTCGGCACGACGCTGGACAACGGCGGATCGGATAAATCGCACAGCACCTCCTCGTTATCGACTCCCACCACGGCGACTTCATCCGGTACCGCGACACCACTGGCGCGGCAGCCGCTCAGGACTTGCTGGCCCCGCATGTCGTTGCAGGCCATCAGCCCAATGGGCTTGGGCAATTGCTTGATCCACCGCGCCACCCGTTCGCCATCTTGCAGCCCGACTTCTTCGTAAGCGACCGTGTTGAGCGTGTCCGATTCCGGGCCGTCGCCGAAGACGTGGCAACGCAAGCCGGACTCCGTGACCTCGGCGACAAAGCTGTCGCGGCGTTCGTCGGAATAATCGGCGCCGTTAAAGCCACAAAAGGCATAATGCCGGAATCCCCGTTCGCGGAGATGCTCAAAGGCGACACGGCTGACCGCGCTGTTATCCGTCAGGACGCACGGAATTTTCAATTCCTGCTCGGTGCGCAATGAAACCGCCGGCAGGCCCAGACGTTTGATAATAGTGGTGACAGCAGGATTTTCCACGCGCGTCAAGATTCCGTCGCCTTCCCAATCTTTGAGCCAGGTCGAAATATCGTCGCACAAGCTGTGTTCCTGGAGAAAAATGGACCACGCGCCATGTTCGCGCATGAATTTGGCCACGCCCGACATGATGCCCCGCCCGTAGGCCCGCGACGACTCTATGAGAAGGGCGACGCGCGGACGATAAACTTTGGGCGCAAATTTTTTCATCGCGAGGAAACAAAAAGAGCCGCCATAACGATGGATGTCGGGAAGGCATAAAACTCGCGCATATGAAGTTCCAAGTATTGGAACACTCACCCAATAGATCAATCCCAATTACTTGCGCCGACAACAATATCCGCGGCTATGGGGCGAGGCGGAAGAACTGATTCTGGGCAGTAATGGCAATGGTGTGAGGATTTTGCAGTCTGACCGCGACATACCAACCGGAACCATTTGGTGAATTTTGATCGTCCAGGCTTTGTGGAGACCGCTGGCGCGGTGCCTGGTGTCAATTCGCAGACTGACGGAATGCTTTTCACAGTTGGCGACGATGAAGCCTACGGCGAACGAGGACCTTCCGCCAGATTGGTATAAGGTCCCAGGTTGTTTTGGGCGAGGAGTGTATTGTTGGGGCAGATCGTGTACTCCGCGTTAAGCCTGGAACGGAAGTTTTATTTTGTTGAGCGCGGTTTTGCGCTGGAAGCAGCCGCTGTCCGGCTTTAGCTGCCCTGTGGCAGCGTCAACGCAGTCCATTTTGGCGGCGCGGGCGATGGGGGTTGCGATTTTTGCAATGGCGTCGCCAAGGCGGAGGGGTGTTCTCCGTTTGAGTTTTTCGGGGATGGTCGCGAGGTTGCACGGTTTTTTGGGCAATGCGTATTCCTGCCTGATTTTCATCCAGGCTTCGGGGCTGAATTTTACGATGCCGGTTTTTTCATCGAGTTGCCCAAGTGCGAGGCAGGTTTGGAGATAGCCGGATTTGCGCTGTCTCGCTCGTTGTTTTAAGCGCCAGAGTGGTCTGAGTTCTTTCATGGGTCTTCGTCATCGAAAGGATCGTTGGGGAGGTCGTTGCAGGCGCTGGGGTCTTGGAGATCGCCGGGGATTTCGCCTTCGCTGCACGCGGCGGCCCATCCGGCATCGTCATAGAGGCCGTAATAAATGGAGGGGTTGTTTACGGCGTCGCAGCCGTCGATGCTGGGGAGGGGAAGGTTGTATTCAAAGGCGGGGCCGCTGACTCCGCAGACGGCGGGCACTCCGCTGAGGATGCAGGTGTTTTGAACGCCAAAGGTGCCGCCGACGGTCCACGCTGCTACGCAGTAGAGTGTCGGGTCTTTGCAGAGAATGGCGTTTTTTATGAAGGTGGGATATTGGCAGTTCCAGGAGGAGTAAATATCGACGCTGCCGGGGCTGCCTATGGTGTAGCTGCTTTCGCTGTCGGGAACGGTGGAGGCGGGGGTGTTAAATGTGCCGTTGTATTCGTTGCCCCAGTCGGGGGTTTGCGCGTTGAGATAAATCAAGGCGTTGGCGCAGTCGGCGCACGTGCCGGAACTTCCGTCCAGGCTGAAGGTCCAGTCAGTTTGTTTGGGGAGGCCGCTGAGGCAGTTGCCGAGGAAGGAACTCATAAGAATTTATCGCGCGGAGGCGCCCAGTTCGCGGAGTGTTGCCTTCTCTGTGCTCTCTGCATCTCTGCGCGAGTTTTTTTGCTCATATGGAATTTCCCAAAGACGAGGTGTATTTTTTGCTGAACAATCCCTGGACGTAGCTGGTGCTGCCGTCGCTATTGCAGACGGCGACTTCGCGGAGTTGAAGAACGTAGTTCCCGCTGCTGTTGGTGGCGAATCCGGTGGGGAGATCGCTTAACTGAATTTGCGCGGCGAGGCTGCCTTTTTTTAGTATGAGTGAGGCGCTCCCGGCGAGCCATGCCCAACTTGTGACGGCGCCGCCTGATCCGTAGGCGCAATAAACCACCGGCGCTTCTGGCGCGGTCCCTCCGTAGGCTGTGCCGCTGTTGGTGCCGTCGATGGTGACTCCCGCGGGGCCGGCGGTGCCGGGGTTGGCGAGCCAATCGCTCATCGAGGTGGGATGGCTCTGGACGCTGGTGATCGCGTTCGCGGGGCTGGGGCCGTGTTTGGGGATGTTGCTGCCCAGCGCGCCGTTGCCGCCGGCGCTGTTGATGAGGTTGCCGCCGATTTCGTAGAACCACCGCGGCCCGCGATTGACGCGCAAGCGCTCGACAAAGTCTTTTGCGCCCAGGTGTCCGGCGGGTCCGAATGTCAATACGGTTTTTCCGGCCGCAAGGTCGTAGCTGATGCTTTGGACGCAGGCGTTCATGGTGGCCCATTCGGCGAGTCCTTGTCCTTCGACTTGACTCAAATTTAGGTTGTTGCCGATCGGGCATTGATCGGTGACTTCAATTTCCTGGATTGTGAATGTGCCTTCGTATTGGAGGTCTTTTTCGATGTTGTAGATGTAACCGGCGAGGCCGTAGGGAATGACTTCGCCGGCGCTGGTGATTCCGTAGGTGCCGCCGGGCAAATTGGTGAGTGTGATTTTGGCGGTTTTTTCGTGGTAGGGGACGGTTTTGCTGTTGACGCTGGCGCTGCCATCGGCGGCTTTCTCGGTGTAGGTGAATTTGGCTTTGACGGTGGCTTGCAAGGTCGCGCCCGCGCCACCGCCTGTGCTCATCCAGGGGGCGACCTGGCCGTCTGTCAGACGGTATTGATAGACGCCAAGGTCGATGGCGTCACCGCTGTCGTCCACGACTGTGACGGGGGCGCCGGTGGCGTCGTAAAGGGCGAGGCTGGTGACGTCGGCGAGTTCGGGAAAGACGTTTTGCCAGAATGTTGCGGCGCTGCCGTCGCTGCCCGGATCGCCGATATCAACGGCGACGCTGGCGATGGTGGCGCTGAGGCTTTGGCCGCCTTCAAAATCAATCGTTGAGCAGGCGGCGGCGAAGGTGCGGGCGGCGTTGGAAAGCGTGGTGTTGATGGCGCCGCCGAGGTTGGTGGTGGACGGGTCGCCCGCTACTAACTGGGCGGGGCTTTGCAGCAAACCTGTCAAGCCGATTCCTTCCACGACGCTGCCGCTGATGGTAGTGGCGATGTCGTTGACGACTTGGACGCCGCTGCTGCCGCTGATGCGGAATTTGAGGGCGATGGCGGCCGGGACCAGATCGTCGCGGCGTTTTATTTTGAAGTCGGCGGTTTGTCCGATGAAGGGGAGTGTGACGGCGGGGAGTTGGTCGCGGGTGCTGATGTTGAGCATCGGCGGAGACTGCGTGTAGTCGAACCAGACAACAGGGCTGCCAATTGCGCCAATCCATCGTAGCATTCGGCGCATTGCCTCTGCGCAAGTAATATCGTTGACCGCGTCAAGCGGCGCTCGAAGGACAGTATTAATGTTTGCGCTCGCGGATGTTTGGCCGGAAACGCCAAATCCCGCAATGAAGTCCGGGATAAGGCAGTGATCGGTTGGTGTTTCGTAGAGGTCCCAGTTCGTGCCGTCAATCGTCGCGGTGTTGACGTCCGCCTGGATTTGCGCGGACCCGTAGCTGGCGATTGTTTCGTTGATGACATATTGGCCGATCTCCTTTATTTGCTGGGCGATGGACATCAGATTTGTCGCCGATGAACCGGAGACGGTGTCGGCGGGGCCGATTAACGCGTTGACGCTCTGGCCTAATACTACCTGGCTTCGCCAATCGGCGACTTGGGCGACTCCGTTCCATGTGGCCCAGAGTTTCTGGAAGACCAGGCGCTCGAAGAAAAATTCCCACGGCCCGGCGAATTTGTAGGCGAGTTTTTCGAGTGTGGGGCTGGCGGCGCGGAAGGTGTCAACTCTATATCCCACGAACCAGACTGCGCCGCCGCTGTAGGTTGCGCCGATGGGCGGCAGTGTGGGGTTGATGGGGTTGACATTGGTTGTGGTGCGTCCGATCTGGACGGTGATTTGCGCGCCGTAAGGGAATGGATCGGCGTCGTCCGCGGCGAGCATCATGTCAAAGGCGATGTGGTCGCCGGCCTGATTACTGACCTCGCGCCGCGCCGACGAGATGGACCAATCGGCCAGCGTCTTTTCCACTCCGTTGTAACTAAGCGTCGTAAAGGTCATGGGCTGTTTCGGTTGTTTCCGTATCGCATTTCAAGCTGCGCCACCCGTTGTTCCACAGCCTCCAATTTTTCGTCGGCTTCGAGCAACTGCGTCTCCGTTAAATCTAAAATTCGCCCAAGGACCTCGTGAATTTGGCTCAAATGCCCCGCTGTCGCGTTCTTTTGCCGCGTAAGCCGATGCTCCACGGCCCGCGTTTGCTCATGAACACCGCCGAGCTCCTCGCTGTTTTCGCGATTATCGGCACTCCCTTCAAATCGGGGGACGTCGCGGCCGGTCGCGACGTCCCGGTGGGTTTTCGTTTCGGGTTGGGCTTGCTCGATGGCGTCCGGTGTTCCGGCGGGCGGCTCAACGGCGGGGGGTAAATTCCTCAATGGCTGCGCTCCCAATTCATCTGGCCCCCCATCCGCCTCCCCCTTCAAATTACGACCGCCGCCGCCGGTGGAAATGGAATCGGAATTCCCCTCCGCTTCCCGCCGCAAATCGGCCGTTTCCCCGGGTTGTGGCGAGCCGCTCGCCAATTCTTTGACCGTCTCAACGGCCTGTCCGGCCTCGGCTTTAATGCCGTCAAGTATTTTGATTTGAAAATCCGCGCGAGAGAGAGGCATGGCGAGTTTATTTTGGCTGAGTTTGGCGGTTGCTCCGGGCTTGCGGCGCAGAGGTGCGGAGCATCAGAGTCGCAAAGAGTATGGCAAATGTTTTCATGGGCATCCGGCAAGTCCGGCATTGTATTCCGCGGTGACCTCGGTTCCGCTTAGAACCGCACTCCATCCTATGACGTTGTCAATGTAGCCTTGGAAGCTGTAGCTATTTGGCGACATTGAATAGGTCGCGATATACAGCGGGCCGGTGGTCGATCCAGCCGTGAACCCAAGTGTGCCCTGGCTTGAACCATTGACGTAGAGGGTGCCGACGCCGGATGAATTGACGGTGGCGACAATGTGATACCAAGTGTTTGCGGTAATTGCGCCGGAGACAAGTGTCAAACCTCCATCATTCCAGGAAAAACAAAATTTGGTTCCAGTGCCTTCAAAACCAAGAAAAAGTCCGTTGACGTAGGTGGTCTCCGCTATCCTCGCGTACGCGGTCTCGGTTGCCTCAGTGGGATAAACCCAGCACGCGATGCTGAAGCTATTGCCGGTCGTCACCGGGTTGGCCGATTCCGCATACTGGCCGCCGCCGTTGAATGACATTGCATTTGTTACTTTCCCCGCAACGACAGCGGGTGACCCGGTCAAATTTAGCGTATTTCCGTTGCCGGAAACATCGGGACTTGTGGCGCCGCTGACAGCATCAAGCGGATAGTAAAATAGGATATGTGAAGATTCCACCGGAGCGCCGCAACCGCTTCCTCCCCGGGAAGGCGCCGCCGGCTGGTTAAGAGGAAGCCCAGCCCACGGGACGGCCAAGGCTGTTTCAGCAAGGAGCAGCATAGAAAGCAAAAGGTATTTCATAGTTGCGGATTGGTTCCTTCCCAGACCGAGTTGGAAAAATTGCGGGCGTGGACGGTCATGTGAAAATGAAACCATCCTTGGGAGTTGGTGAGCGGCCAGTCGTTGGTGAGTCCCCCGTTGAAGTTGCTGGCTCCTAGGCCAAACCACGAAATGTAATACGTCGCGGCGGCGTTGGTGTTGCGCAACATGAGGTCCAGATCGCCGTGTTGCGCGGGCATGTTGAGGTATTGGCCGGGACTGCCGTCATTGGTCAGACAGATGTTATTCGAGATAACGAACCAATAGGTGTTGGTGTAAAGGTTGGGCGCCCAATTGGAAATCCCGGCGCCCGTGCCTGTGCTCCCTGATCCGTTGAGACATTGGACGGTGGTGAGATTGCCAAAATAATCGGTGACAACAAGAGCAGGGTAACGCAGTCCGGTCAGTCCGGAACCGTCGCCGGCGTAGCCCGGCGTATTGACAGCGAGAAAGGAAAACGCCGTAAGGTTTCCGGTGCCGCTTGAGGAGATATCCGTGTTGTCGGAAGTGAATGTGCCGCTCGTCTTGAGGTTTCCGATAATATTCAGGCCGCCGTTAAGTTGCACTGCGCCCGCGTTATTGTTCGTCACCATCGTGTTCGCGTTGTTCGTCGCAAATTGCAACGCCGACGCTGGGATCGTCCCGGTAATATCCAAACCGGCTACGCTTCCCACACTAAGAACTCCCGAACTCGCCGTAATACTGGAGCCATCCGCCTTCCCGACTCCAAATTGTGACGACGACATCTTCGCGAACGTAGGCGTCAAAGTTCCGCCGCTCGTGATCGGACTGCCGGACCACGACACCACATTTGCCGAGTCGGCCGCCGCCGCGACGCTGATGACAGTCCCGCTTCCTCCGCCGCTTCCCCAGCCATTCGCCTGACCAATGGAATAGATGGCGTTGGACAATCCGGACCCATAGGCATTGTATGGCCCTAGCGGACTAAGTTCTACAACTCCATTGGTTCCGAAAGTGGTAAACACGGCCTTTGTCATGTTTGGGATTTGAATGTTTGTCCCATTAACCTGCCCCCCGTAGTTTGTGAAGGCGATATGGTCCGCCGTGCAAACCGACAGTGTGTGCGCCGTATTGCTGCCTAAGTTATAAATGGAGTACCAGCGGTCATAGTAAGCGGGTCCTAGCGCCGCTCCATCGCGCACGAAAGTCCAGTTAATGTCATTTTGTTCGGTGTCGGCAAACATGACAGTGGCTTGCGGGAGCATGATCTCCTTGTTTCCGCTCTCCGCGCTCATGTTATCGACTATCTGAAGGTCACCCCGATCGGCGCTATACGGGCTGGCCACCCCGGTGACATTCGTCCACGGCTGCCACACCGATGAATATTGAATGCTTCCGTGAGACCCAATGATCACTGAGTAGCCTTCATAATTGCTCACCGCAAAAACGCCAAGGTCCAGATCATAATCCGCGCCGGGCGCCCCATAACCCCACACGTCAAACGCCTCCTGTCTGGCAATTATGTTCACCCCTCCCGCATTGCCGTCTATGTGGTTCGGGCTGCCATCGGCCTGGCTGACGTTCAAACTTCCGTTGATTTGCATGTCCCCCGTGCCATCGGTAAAAATCGCCGAGCTATCCAATCGCGTCGCTCCTCCTACTGACAGGATGGCTCCATTCAGGGTTACATTTCCTGCTTCGTTGTTGGTAATGACGGCATTAAGGTTATTCGTGGCAAAATTCAACGCGCCGCCTCCACCCGCTCCGCTGCTTGCCGCGACGGACTGGTTCAAAAGATTGCTATTGACCGCGAAAAAATTAGTCTCGTCGGGGGGCAGCGCGTTCACGGTGGTTCCGCTTGACCCGCTATTAAGCACAAACTCTTTGTTCGTGCTGATGGCGCCCTGCGCCGAAACGCAGAGCGGCAATAAAAGGCAACAAATTCTCAATGATAATCTTCCAATTCCACCTTGTCTTTTCATAGGTTAATATCCTGCGTCAGAAAGTTGAAGTGTCAGCACGCCCTCATCATTCATAATCCCAAGCGTGTGATAGAGTCCCGTCGTTGTGTCTAGCAATTGCGGAACCGTTTGTCCCGCCACCATATAAAATCGAAATTGCGCCAGGGGCGGCGCGCTCGCCGTGCTGATCGGCCCGTCCTTCACCGTTATGGGACCGTCTAGCAGCGTAATGGTCCGCGCGGTTGTATCCGTGGTCTGCGCGGTAATTCGCAGCCAATAGTTGACGCTCGCCGCCCCATTCAGGCTGATTGCCGTCTGGCTGTTCGGAAAAACAAATTGAGCATGGCTGTTCGCGCTCCCTCCCGCGTTCCAATTCGCCTGGGTCAGCGCCAGGTTCATCGCCCCCGCCGCTACTGTGCACGACATCATCGGAGCGTTCGCGTCATTCTCCGCCGCGAAAATCTGGCAAGTCACCGATGCTATTCCGCCGGCCCCCGAGCTGGCAATCGTCGGCGCCAGAAGCGACCCGTTCTGTCCTATTCCAATATCAATCTGTATATCGTCCCCGCGGTAGAACGCCGGCGCCGCGTTGCGATTCACGTCGATTCGTGTTGTCGGCGTCGCAAGATCGCAAAATAGCCGGATGGGAAGTGGTGTAAGTGAAGTGCTCATATGTCAAATGTCACGGCGCCGTCTGCCACGCTCCGTTGCCGGAAATGGTATAAGTAAAATTGCAACTTAGCCCGGAATGCTGTGTGCACTCCACCGACTCCACCACAGCGCTGGGCAAATAACGCTGCGTCTCTCCATTACTCGTATTATTCTGGATATGGATTTCGCCCTGTGCAGGAACGTTATCCGGATGCCCCGCGATAAACGCCAGGCAATCCTCAACGCTGCTGAACGAGCGTTGCACGGTAAACGAAAGCCGGTTCTGAAAATTGAATCGCGGTATCTTCAACAGATACGGCGCGCGAAAAAGCGGGCTTGCCTGCACTCGCCGTTTCTGTTTGTTGACAAAGCCCTCCTTCACCTGTCCGCCGCTCCCCATGCTAAGTTGCGGGCTGGCCGCGACCACGCTGACGGAATCATCCGCAAGCGTAAAAGCCGTGCCGCCGGTTGGTGTGATCGTGATTTTCACTGGCCCGACACCTCAGTGATATGTTGTGCCGCCGCCTGTTCCGCCGTCCTTGCGGATTGCTCCGCCGCAATCGCGTTCCTCGCCGCCGTTGTGGCCTCCGGCCCCAGAATGCTTTCGACATAAGCAATCGCCGTCCGAACACTCCCCAGCGCAATCTGATGCCGCCCCGAATCAAGCGCGCTCGGGTCCCCGCCGGCCTTGCTAGCCGCGTCATGGACAGCCTGAGCCGCCTTCAACGCTGCCGCCCCTATCTCCTCCGCCTCCTTAAGTTTCGCAAATAATTGAATAATCATGCCTTCTCCTTCTCTATAATGTTTTTTGGTTAAGGTCTTTTCCCTGAGTTCCTGAGTTCCAAATTCGTTCTTCGTTGTTAAGCCAGTGTAAGCGCCGCCTGCCCCGGTATTCCCCCTCCGGCCACATTGAGGCTGCTAACCCATCCCAATTCCCCCTGTCGCAGCGCCTTCCCTCCAAAGACAAACCCCTCCGTCACCATCCCCGCGTTCCCCACGGTAATAGTCATGCTATTGCTCCCGCTTATAACAAGGTTCGCCGCATTTGTTGACAGTCGATAGCCTCCCGCCGCCCCGCTCCCCTGCGCATAGAGCGCCGCGTCGATTTGCGCCATCGTAGGTCCCAGTGGTTTGCACTTCGCCATCGCCCGGTAGCTCACAAACCGAAGTGCCCGCGTCCTTCCCTGTATTTCCACTGGCTGCAACTCCAGTTCATGGCTGATAGTCCACTTCTCCTGCGCTTGAAAGCTCGTGAACCCCCCGATGCTACCCCACGACGCCGTAAACTCCTGGTTCCCGATCACCGCCGTCCCCGGCACAGCCGGGTTCGAAAAGCTATTCCCCGTGGATTTGCTGAAGTAAGCCGTGCTATTCGAGGGATCCATCCCGTTCCCGATCACCCCCCAGATTTCCATCTCGCCTAGCACCGGCCCGTTCACACTCAATTCCAGCTCCGGCATCTTCCCTACAATCGCGCTGGTAATCGTGATCGTATCGCCGTTGTTGGAATTCCACGCGCAGGAAACATCCGAACTCCCCGGGTATAGAGTCCCGCTGACTCCCGCAAGGTAGGGAAACATCGTCGATAGCGCCGCCGTATCGTAGAACCTCGGCCGCCCCTTCGCCTTGACCACAAGGTCTCGCGCTATTTTGTCTATCTTCCCGTAAAGCGCCGTATCGATGTCCTCCCAGACCATCGGCGCATCGACTCTGCTATCGCCGGTAAACTGGATGTTTTTCGAGTTAAAGACCGCGTAAGCCGGCCCGCCTGTAAGTGTAGATCGTGTAACGCTCATAATAAGTTTTTAGATCACCGTAAATGTGTCAACCATGCTTCCCTGCATTGTCCCGTTGTAGCTCGCCGTGCGGACCACCGTGCCGCTCGCCACCGTAAATGGCGTGGAGTATCGAATCGCCGTCGGATTCCCGCTTCCGGGAAAGCTTCCGTCCGTGGTGTAGTAGGTTACGCTGCCGCCGCCCGGTTGCTGATCGGTGAGGGTGACCGTCTGTTCTGCGGCGGCGGCGGCGGGCCCGCTTGTCCGCCGCAAAGATGTCAATACGAACGTCGCGTTCAGCGTCACCTGGATCGCCACGAACGGCTTGTCCGAATTCCTTTCCACATACTTGTAGAAAGACGGCGCCGCATAAAATCCCTGCATTGGCCCGCCAAGGAAAAACAACTGGAAAGTCTGCGCCAGGTTCACCGCAATTTGCTCGCACGTAAGCCCCGTCCCGTTCGCGCCCAGGTTCACGGTGGGCTGTTCCTTGACGATGAACCTCTGTTCCAAAACGCACACCGGCCCTGAGCTGTCGGGCATCGCCGTCATCAATGCAGGCATCAGCACCTCAATGGTCGCGCCGCCCTTTCCGTTGCGTCCTCCCAGTCCCGCGAGCGCCCGGTTCACCTCCGTATCCAACCGCTTCGCTCGGATCATGAAGATCGCGATATTCGCGAAATACGGCTCGCTCAGCAGCTTGTTATAAACATCCGGCTGGACCGATTCTATTTGTGCCGCAAGATTCATGTTTCTCCTAGTGTGTCAAATGAGTGTGTTTCGAGCCTGTGTCCGCGCCTCACCAACTCCACGCGAAAGCTGGGACCGGCGACATTCTGTGGATTCAGCGGAATTTCGACCTTCTCCCGGCCAGTGCGAATGCTTTCAAGCCGTTTAACCGCCTCGTTATATTGGTCCCGGCGAAAATCGCTTTGCAGATCGGTCTTCGGTAGCGACGCAAACCATTTCCATCGAACCAGCGCGATAACATCCTCCCGGATTTGGTCCGGCACAGTCCCGCTCTGTCCAATCTGGTTTCCTCCTACCAGGATGCTGGACTGCGCCTCGGCCACGACATTCGTCAGTATTCCAGCCAGGATCGCACTGGATCCTTGAACCGTATTAAGGGCCGTGACTTCATCCGGGAGTATTTCCGCGGTCACATCAGTAATGGCAATTGGGTTCCAGCTCATAAAAAATTGTGTTGGTTGTATTTGGCGCCGGCGCGGCAAACCCGCGCCGGCGCACTCATCAGTTGGCTATGGCACTGTGCTTTGGGTAAGCGTGACGGTGATGTTCGACGGACTTCCGCCGATTGTCCCCGTCGCTGCGTTGGATACAGTGTAGCCAAGCGAAGTAGCTGGTTCCCACTGGCTCGCCGCCAGGTTCGTGCTCACGAACGTGTTCGTTTTGTAACTGATCGTCCACGTCAAGAGTGGCGTGGCCGAAAAGTTGGTCCCGTAGGCCTGTCCTATCCCGTTCGCATTTCCTCCGCCGGTGTCGTAAGCCGGGTAAATCGTCACGACCAGGTTGCTATTCGCGACGAAGTTATTCGGGTTAACGATCTGGCACGTAATGCCGATGGAGTGCGATCCGCTGAACGGAATCAGCGTATTGGTAAACACACCCACCGCTTGTGATCCAGGCGACGGGCTGGGAAGCGCCGCATTAGTCAGCAGCGCCTGGGTATTGCTCAACGTAACGCTCGAGAGCAGCGTATATTGCCGCGTCCGCGCCATGCTGGTGGCTTGCGCATCGGCGCAGGGCGTCAGCGCAAGCAACGCCATGAGCGTTATCAGCGCCAGCAGCCCCTTCGCGATCAGGTTGTTCGGCCCCTTCTTGATTTCCGGTTTCGCCGATACCGATATAAGCGTGAGTGTCACTATATATCGGAGGAAGCTCAACAGCGCTTCATTTTCCGTCGGCTTCCCCGCCGTCCCGCCGCCGTTCTTGTTGACGGCCTTGTATAGGTTCTTGCTAATCATAGTTTCAATTCCTTTTCCATTGATGAATCAGTTCACCTGTATCTGTTGGATCCCTGTGGTGTGTTGCACGTGCAGGTATTCGTAATTCTCCACCGTCAGCGCGATGAGCTTGACGCCGATGTCCGTCACATACACCGCATACTCTCCGCCGCCGTAAGCTGCGTTCGAGACGTGCCGTACGATATTGCTCGCGTCCATCGGGCTGTCGCTGTCGATGCTCGTGAACAAAAGCACGTTGCTGCCGATGATCTCCTGCTTCGTCGTCCCGCTCGTTTGCTGGTAACGCTCCGCGTTGATGATGCAACGGTCCACGCCGATGGCAGTCGCCACCTGCTCCTCCGTGAATTGTCCCGCCCGTGCCAGCGCGCCCGCCGTAAGCTGCGTTTCATAAGCGTTCTGCCGCTTCAACGCCGCCTGGTCGCCATAGACCGCCACCACCGGATAGAAGCCCGTCGTGTTCGCCAGGTTGATGATGTCCTGTTTGAGTTCCATGTCCGGATTGCTGCCCGCGTCCCACGTCGTGCTCGAATTAATCGCCGCCGTTTGCAACAGCGAAACCGTCTCCAGCACCGTCGCCCGCATCATCAGGTCGATCAGCCACTTCGTGTGGACCTGCTGCCATTCCGGCTTGTCCTTGAGCTGGTCGCGGTCAAGAAGAACGGTCAGGCCGCGGTTCGGCACTTGTAAATCAACCTTCGTCGCCACGCGCTGCCGCACCCGCATGAAATCGCCCATGACGCTCCGCTTGACTTTCGTGTAATCCACCGTCTGCCACGGCTCATTCTCGTCATAGACTGTCAACCGCACGATGCGGCTGTTGCTCGGCCGCGGCGGCGCAAGCAGGTCTCTCAATTGTCGAAGGCGATTTCCCACCATGCCGTCGTAACTGATGGCAAACGTGGTCAATTCCTCGATGTATTCGGATTGGCGCAGCAACGAATCGTTCGCCAGGCAAACCTGCCCGTGATGCGCGCCAACGTTGTTCGAGGCGACTGCGTTCGGCGCAAAATTATTGCCCAGCGCGACGCCCAAGGATTCCAGGGCGGCGTTTCGCGCCGCGTTGGAGAGTACGATAGGATCTTTCATTGTTTTCAATTTGTTATGAGGTTCGAGGTTGTTGTTTAGGCCGGCGCCGCGTACGCGAGAACTCCTCCGGTCACTGTCACTTGCTTCGGCGCGCACGGCACGAACGTGATTTCCAAATTCGCCCCAGGCGCCGTCTTCGTCGCGCGTCCAATGACCCAATACGTCCCGTTCGCCGCGCTCGTCACATCCTGCACATATCCGCCCGCCGCCGAACCGACCAGGTGGTCGATGGTCACCGCTCCGGCGCTATAACCGAGCTGCGTCCCGCGCGTCGCTCCAAATCGCTCCACGTCCAGGAAATCGCCGACCATGTAAGGCGCGTCCGGCGAAATCCCCAAAGGCAGGTTCACGCCGCCCGTTGGTTTCGCGTAGTATTGACTCGACCCGCGCTCGTAGATCAGATATTTGCTGGCGATGGGGAATGTCACAGCGGGATCGATCTGAAGCGTCTCGCGCCCGTGATCGAACAGCCCGCCAAGTTCGTTCGCCAGCGCGACCGGACGCCCGGCCCCGGCGATTTTCTTTTTGACTCCTCGCGGCGCGCTGAGAAGGTTGATGAGTAACGGTATTTTCATGTTCTTTATTTCCTGACTTTTGTTGGGTTGTTCTTGTCGAATTCGCGCTGGCGTTGAATCACCGCGATCGCCTGTTCGCGCCGAAGCCCCTTGGTCATTTTTTCAAGGATCAACTGTTCATCGGCGTCGGTTTGTGTCTTCGCCGACTCGAACTGCGCGATGCGCGCCTTGAGCGCCGCGTTTTCCGCCGCCAAATCCGGCGCGGAGGTTTGTGTGCTGCTTTCTTTTGGCATGACTTGTTGTTCTGGGTTAAAGGTTTGAGTTAGACTTGACTGCGAACCTGCAATTTTTCCGCAAGCCCCGGGTTCCGATGCATCACGGCGTGGTGCGCCTTGATCGGGTCATTCTCCCCGGTCTCCTTCATGTATTTTTCAACGCTCGCGCAATACTCCTCCCGCGGGTCGCCGTCCGCTCCCTGGTTGGAGAGAATCTTCCGGCTTTCAGAATTCGCCGGCGTCCGGTAAATCGTCGCCGATCCCAGCAGCGCCGTCGCCGAAGCCTCGAAGTCCTCCGCGTTGCTCAACGCCTGAACGCGGTTCGCGCGCTCCGCGATGCTCAATTTCCCCCGCGCAATCGCCAGATCGACCACCGCCGAGGCGTGGCCCGTCCTTTCCGATTTCAGCGCGGTCATCCACGATTCCATTTCCGCGATCTGGTTTTCCAGCGCGATGATTTTGCCGGCGGCTTGTGATTTCTCGTTGCCCAGGCTCGTGACCTCGCCGGCTTTGGCGGCATCGAGCTTCTGGAGGGCTTCGAGAACCTGTGATTCGGTTGGGCTTTCAGCGTTGGCCAGGGCCGCGCCGCGTGCAATCAACCATCCTGCGATCAATTTCATGTCATGTTCTGTTTGTTGTGTTTCGGCGCCCCGGGCATTCGCCAGGGATTCAACGCCGGAAATATTCGGGTGGGACGTCAGTCCTGCGGATAAAAGTTTGAAAGGCCGCGCCAGCATCGCGTCGCCGCGCTGCGAGATCGGCTGGACCAACCACAAGGCGCTCGGGTATTTGTGCCCCTCACGCTCGACCGCCTCCGCGCCAGCCGGCGTGAGGACAAAGTGCGCCTCAATCCCGCGCTCGGTTTTCCTCACCTTGTCGATTGCCCCAATGATGTTGCTCTTGCCAGCCACCCCGACCGTCTCGGGCGAATGCTCGCGCAAATCGGGATGCCCCTTGTAAACCGGGATGCCCACCACCGCTCTCCGGATGCGACGGAAAAGCGAATTCTCGTGCGAAAGAAGCTGGTCCGCCGATTGTTCATCCAGCACCTGGATAAACTTCTCTTCGACAAGTTTTCCATTCTTCTTGACAATCCGCGACTTGGGATGTTCCCCAAAGGGGGCGATCAAAGCCCAGCCGTCGTCGTCCAGCATCGCCGCGTCATTGGCGAGCAGCAGTGAGAGTTGGTCAATGGTGTTCATGGTTGGTTGCAGTAGAAACTCGCCGCGTCCACTTGCGGGTCTGGCATGTTTGGGTCTTCGGTCTGTACCGGCGCAATCCGCGCCCCGGCTCCGATCGGCAAATCCGCCGGCGCACTCTCCACGGTGGGAGAAGTCTTCCGCGCGGCCGTTCCGGGATCATCCCCAGTCACTGTCAAACACGCTTCACCCTCCGCCGGCGCTTTCCAGCGAAATCTCCGGTAAGCTTCCGCAAGGCTGATGCGCAGCCCCATCGGCGCCAGCGTTTGAACGCTCTTCAAATCCTCCTCCGCCGTGTCATCCAGCGGCGGCACAATCGCCAGCCACGCCCGCGGTTCCTGATTGAACAAATACCGGATGATCGGCCGGTCCACCCTTTCGTTCAGGCAACCCGTCGCCCACGCCGCGTCTCGCGCCAGAAAAATTCCCGACTCCTCCTTCTGAACGCTCGCCCCGACCGCGTGTCCGCCGTCGCCGTGCCCCGAGCGCGAACTCGTCGCCAGGTCGATCCCCCGGTAACACTTCGCATAAAGGCGATCCACCCGCTCCACCAGCCCCTCGAACGGAAGCGAGGTTTTTGCCCCGGTATTCAGGAAGTTCAACTTGACTCCCTCGCTGTGAATGACCGTCCCGTCATTCGACATCCGCAGCAAAACTTCACGCGCCTCCTCCCACGCCGCGTCTCCCTTTTGCGCGTCTGTGATCGCCTCGATAAATCCGCTCCCGTACCGCTGGCAAAACGTCAGCCAGTCCCGCAATTGAAATTGCTTCATCGTGTAAGCCAGCGAGAGCGACCGCATCCAACCCAGCCCCACGCACGTCAGCCATTCCCCCTGCAAACACGGCTGTCCGTATGCGTCAAATATATGTTGCAGATACGCCAGGTAGCCCCGCCGCGATTCAAAGAACCAGATCGGCGTATGGCGAAATTCCGCGGTCACTTCGTTCGCCGCCGGATTGTCGATCCGCAGAAGGATTTCGTGCGCGCTGTAATAATAGCTGTGAGCCGTCGCCATCTGGTAAAGCAGCTCGCTCATCCCGCCCACCGAATCCTGGTCCAGCGCCCGCGTCGCCCGCAGGTGCTTGTAAAAATAATTCAGCGCCGCCGCGTGCCGGTCGCCGTCCGGCGATCCGTCCGAAACCACCTCCCACTCAAGCCCAGCCAGGTCCGAGGCCCGCTTGTCCGCGTTCAACGCCAGTTCCCCGTCCCGCTCCATCATCACCTCCCAGATTTTTCCCACCGTGCGCAACTCCCCGATGCGAAACGCGTTCAGGTTCGCCGCCACCCATTTCATCTCCAGGTTCGGCAGCGGCGAATACCGCAGCCGGATCGCCCATTCGATTCGCGCCTGGTTAAATTGCGAGATTCCTGTAGGATTCATACGTCTTTCTTCCTTTGCTTCCCGGTTCGCGTTAATGCGCTCATTCCGTTAATGATTTCAGCACACGCCCCAAAAATAAAAAATCCAACCGTTGGAGTTTTGGACGATTTTTCCCACTTTTTTGTGATAAAACTCCAATAGATGGAAATTTACTTTTGCGCCCTTCCAAAATTTTATCGTCTTGACAGCAAAACCTTCCTTTTTTGGCGAAATTTCGGAAATTTTCGGCTTACAATTCGTTTTCCCCGCGATACCGTCAGAAAAGAAATGAATTCCGCCTGGATCCTTATCGCCGCCCTGTGCGCCTACGCAATCGGCTGCCGTTTCTATTCCAAATGGATCGCCGCCCGCGTCCTCATGCTCAACGACCGCCGCGCCACCCCTTGCGAAATCCACGACGACGGCCGCGACTTTGTCAAAACGAACAAGTGGATCGTCTTCGGCCATCACTTCGCCGCCATCTCCGGCCCCGGCCCTCTTGTCGGCCCCGTCCTCGCCGCCCAATTCGGCTATCTCCCCAGCGCCTTGTGGATTCTCATCGGCGTCGTCCTCGGCGGCGCCGTCCAGGACTTCGTTATTTTATTTTGCTCCCTCCGCCGCGATGGAAAATCCCTCGGCCAAATGGTGAAGGACGAACTGAATTCCGTCGCCGGCTTCATCGCCTTGGTGGCCATCCTGTCAATACTCGTCATCCTGCTCGCCGTCCTCGCCCTCGTCGTTGTGAACGCCCTGGCCGATAGCTCATGGGGCGTCTTCACCGTTTCCGCCACAATTCCCATCGCGCTTTTCATGGGCGGCTATTTGCGCTCGTGGCGACCCGGAAAAGTTTTCGAGGCCACAGTCATCGGCATCGTTCTTTTGCTCCTCGCCGTCTGGGGTGGCCAATTCGTTTACAGGCACGCCGGTCTTGCCCAAAAATTCACTTTCAAAGCCGAGCCTCTCGCGTGGTCCATCATCGCCTACGGCTTCGCCGCCAGTGTTCTTCCCATCTGGCTCCTCCTCGCCCCGCGCGATTACCTGAGCACCTTCGTAAAATTGGGAACCATCGCCCTCCTCGCCCTCGGAGTTTTTCTCGTCCTGCCCTCACTCCACATGCCCGCGTTGACCCCCTTCGGCGCGACCGGCGACGGCCCCGTCTTCGCCGGAAAATTATTTCCCTTCTGTTTCATCACAATCGCCTGTGGCGCAATCTCCGGTTTTCATTCCCTGATCGCCAGCGGCACAACGCCAAAAATTCTCAGCCGCGAAAGCTACGCCCGCACGATCGGCTACGGCGCAATGTGCCTCGAATCACTCGTCGCGATTATGGCCTTGATTGCCGCCTGCACCCTCGACCCGGGAGTTTATTTCAGCATCAACATGAAAGGCGATCACGCCGCCACAATCGCAAAAGTCACCGCCCTTCACTACCCCGTCACGGCCGAGCAAATGGACAACATCGCCAAATCAATCGGCGAAAAAACTCTCTTCGGCCGTGTCGGCGGCGCTCCAACTCTCGCCGTCGGCATGGCGACGGTTTTTTCCAAAGTCTTTCGCGGCGCTGGATTGGATCTCTGGTACCACTTCGCCATCATGTTCGAGGCGCTATTTATTTTGACGACACTCGATGCCGGTACGCGAGTGGGGAGATATTTATTGCAGGATTTTCTCGGCTACATTTGGAAACCCCTCGGCGAAACCAAAAAGACCGGCCCAGCCTGGCTCGCCAGCTTTCTGATCGTCGGCGCGTGGGGCTGGTTTTTGATTCAAGGCGTGCGCGATCCCCTGGGCGGCATCAACTCCCTCTGGCCGCTTTTCGGCATCGCCAATCAACTCCTCGCCGCCATCGCCCTCTGTCTTGGCACAACCGTCATTTTGAAAATGCAATTGCGCGACAAAGGCAAACCGTTCTTCGCCTGGATCACCTTGGCCCCGCTGCTATGGTTATTAGCGGTGACGACAACCGCCAGCATCGAAAAAATTTTCAGTCTCAACCCCAAAATCGGTTTTCTGTCCGCCGCAAAAATCGCCGCCAATCCCGCCCTTCATTTCAACGCATTGCTCGACGCCGCCGTCACCGCCTTCTTTCTGCTGATGATTTCCGCAATCGTCCTATTAAGCATCCGCGAATGGCTCCTGCTTTTGGCCCGGCGAAAACTTTCGCATTTGACCGAAACCCCGCCCGTCTGGCTCCCCGACTACGCAATCGCCGAATCCAATCCACGCGGGCTCTTGAGCCTATTGGTGCTGGGCCTGATGCTCATCAAGGAGCTATCCGGCGAAAAAGCCATCCAGCGCACCGGAGCGCCCCCCGACAAAGCCTATCTACAAGTCGCGCAAAAGCGTTTCGACGGAATCAACCGGTGCTGCTGATCGCACCATCGCCGCGAACCAATATCCAGGCTTGCCGCCAGTTGACGGATATTGAAATCGCGCCCCGTCTTGGCGTCTTTCGCGCCTTTGCGTTTGATCTTGATGCCTTCGGTTTCCTGAGTTTTTGATTTCCAGATTTATCCCTTCAAATCAACTCGTCCAAGATTTCAGCCCTCACTTTTTGCCTCTCTCAATATTAAACTGTTGCGCAAAAGCGTTTCGACGGGATACACCGATGCTGTTGATTTGATTAAATGAAGCTCGGTCTTTTTGGCGGTTCCTTTGATCCCGTTCATCTGGGGCATTTGCTCGTGGCTCGCGCCGCGCGCGAAGAAGCCGCTCTCGACAGGATTTTTTTCATTCCCGCCGCGCAATCCCCGTTCAAATCCGCGGCGACTTCCGCCTCCGCCCAGGAACGGCTTCGCTTGCTGCGCCTGGCGCTGGCGGGCGACACCACGGCTCAAGTCGATGATCGCGAAGTGCAGCGTGGCGGAATTTCTTTCAGCATCGACACCGTCCGCGCCTATGCCGGTGAATTTCCCGGCGCGGAACTGTTTTATCTCATCGGCGCCGACCAAACCTCGCAACTCCACCTCTGGCGCGAAGCCACGGAACTGGCCCGCCGGGTGCAGTTTTTAATCATTCCCCGCCCGGGCGAAGTCATTGCCGACTTGGCCCCGCCGTTTCGTGGCCGGGCATTGCGCGGCTTCCCGCTTGGCGTCTCGTCCTCGGAAATCCGCCGCCGGACCAAAGCCGGAATGTCCATCGATCATTTGGTCCCCCCCGCCGTCGCGGAGGCGGTGCGAAACTATCGGCTTTATCTTTGAGCGAACCTGCCGCATAATTAATGCAACAAAATGGATTCCAAGAAATTGGCGCTTCTTTGCCGCAAACTGGCCGAAAACAAAAAAGCCGAAGACATAGTCATTCTCGATGTCCGCAAAGTCTCTTCGGTCACCGATTATTTCGTCATCGTCTCAGGCACCAGCGAGCCGCACCTTCGCGCCATCGTCAATGAAATCTCCGACAAGCTGCGTAGTGAACATCATTTGCGTCCTCGCGCTGTCGATGGCGACGTACGCGACCCCTGGCAAGTGCTCGATTTCTTTGACGTTATCGTGCACGCCATGCGAAAGGACGTTCGGGAGAAGTACGACTTGGAGAGCCTGTGGGGAGACGCCACTCGCGTCGGAACCAAAGCCAAACGCGCGCCGCGCGTTACTGCTCCTTGACCGGCGTATCGATCGCCGCCTTGACCATATCTTCGAGGACCCTGCGGAAATCTTCCAACCCAGTGGAGGGAATGATCACATTGTCACGGCGGCCATTGACATCCTCCGTAATCCGCAGAAAACGGCCCCGCGGATTCTCTTTCAACGTGAAAATAAAAGTCTTGCGTTCGATCTGAATTTTCTCAGTTTTTAACGTATCTTCATTGACCGGGGGCTTCGGCGGACCTGCACTATAGGACCTATACCCGTGCGGTGATGGACGTTCATTTGAAATCATAATTTATCCCATTCCTTACTACAGCGCTCGGTTGTAACGCTCTCATGTCTCACCCCTCACTGATTCCCCACAAATACCCCTTTGTCAACCCCGGATTTTGTTGAAATTGCCAAATCGCGGCGTGTCGTCGGGGTTGCTGACTCGCCACAAATAAACCACCAATCCTGCGATCACAACCAAGTTCACACACTCAGAAATCCCGTGCCAATCCGCGAAGGTTTTTCCCGCCTGGGTTCGTTCAATTAGGGTTCGTCCGAAGTATTTGAGCCGGTGCAACTCCTGCATTTTCGGCTGGACCCAAAAGCCCCCAATCAACGCCGCCCAAAACAGCGCCATGGCCAGCCCCAGATTCAACCGCCCGGCCGGACGCCCGGCGTAGAGCCATTCGGCCGTCAAGTGCGCCAGCGCGATCACGCCACAAACAATTTGCACCGCAAAAAAACGCGCCACCAGCGCCTCCGCCGCAAAACCAACCCCGGGAACAGTCAACAATTCCTTTAGCTTCGCCGAAAAAATCGCCGGCAACCCGGCCACCATGAAAATTGCCGAACCGCACCAGACAGCCGCGTTGAGAATCCCCACGAATCTCAGAAATGCAATCACGCCGCCAAATTACGGCAACCATCCCGCCGCTGCCAAGCCCTACCTTGCCATCGCGGTCGGTGAGTATCCCGGAACCGGAAATCCCGGCGGCATTGGCGGCATCCCCGGCGGCGGCGGCGGCATTGGCGGGAGCTGTCCAACCAGCGTCCGCCACAATTGCCGGTCGTGAACGGTCATCGCGTCCCATTTCGCCGCGTTCTGCAAGAATTGCGCGCGCTCCTCGGGCGACATCGTCGCAAACTTCCCAAACGAATCGATGCACCGCTGCCGTTGCGCCGGGGGCAAATCCACGTAAGCCCGCAACGCCTGCTCCATTTGCTGCCGTTCAACATCCGACAGCGTGCTGATGGTTTGCTTTTGTTCCGGCCCGGTCATCACGAAGAACCGCTGGAACTGCGCGCACAATTCCGTGCGCTGATCCCCGGGCAAGGACTGCCACCGGCTCAATTCATTCACAAAATACGCCCGGCGATTTGCCGACAGCTTGTTCAAAATCTGCGCCTGGTCCGAAGGTGAACTGACCTGCCATTCCACATAAGTTTCAATGAATTGCGCGTTGGCCAAAAGCGCCCGGCGCGTCCCGTCCGGCAATTCATCCCACTGGTGCAACTGGCTCATGACCATTGGCATATCCAGCGGGGAGATTTGCTTTAAATGTTCCGCCCGTTCCTTTGGCCCCATCCGCATCAGCATGATCAGGTGCCAGTGCAAATCCGTCTGGCGAAGCCGCGCCTCGCGCACGTCCGGCGGCAGCGCCTCATATTCCCGCACTTTTTCAAGAATCACCTTTCTCTCCGTCGGCGGTTTTCCGGCCAGCGCGCACTCCCGTTGCTCCGGCGTCATCCCCAGAATGCCTCGAAAATATTCCACCGGCGAAATGTGCCGAAGAGTGATCGCGGACGAAACGCTCTGGTAAGTGGCGAGCACGATATTGGTCGGCTGCCCTTCCGCGCTTGAGGAACAGGAACACAGCGCCCCAAGAACGGCTGTGCCTGTCAAAGATTTTAGAAAAAGCCGGCGCATGATCTCTTACTGCAACGCCGTCAGCAACTCATCGTCCGCCACCGCTACCTTATTGAGCTTGTTGATCGTATCGAAATCTTTCATCCATTCCATCGGTGGCAACGCGGCCAGGCGGGTGACGCTCGCCAATTCCCGCGCCATCTGTGCCCGATGAGCCACTTGCCCCTCCCGAAACGAAATAACCCCGCAACAAACCATCGCCAAACCCAGCGCAAACCGCGGCATCCAATTGCTCGAAAGCCATCCAAACGGCGCAAACCGCTCGTTCCACGCCGGCTTGCGTTCCGTCCGCCGGGCGGCGTCCGTCACCCTGGCCGTAAAATTCGACGACACCTGCGCCGAGGGTATCCGCCCTAACAGCCGGTTCAACGCCATGTCCCCATCCAATTCCTTTTGAAGGGTGGGCTTTGCGGCGGCTATCTCCCGGAGCCGCTGCTCTTCGGATGGCGTCAATGCCCGCCGCCATCCTGTTTCTCTTAGATTCTGGTAATCAGCATCCTGCATATTCGCTTGTTTCATAAACACCGCTTCCTTTCCAGAGTTGCGCTGTCTTCGTTCCATGCGCCCGATTCCAAGTAAGGCTTCAGCTTCTGCTTGAGCGTTTCCCTTCCGCGATGAATCAACGATTTGGTCGCCGACAGCGAGCAATCAAGCACTTCCGCGATTTCCTCGTATGAAAGTTCATCCTGCTGGCAAAGCACAATGGCAAGCCGTTGTTTCTCTGGCAATTCCCCAACCGCCTCCTGGATCTTCCGTTCCAATTCCTCGTGCAAAAACGACTGCGGAGGCGAAAACGTCCGGGTGTCCTCGAATTGCTTTGCCGGCTGCTCCTCGTTCTCCTGCTGGCTTGATTCCAGCGATTCCGCCGGATGCCGCCCACGCCGCCGGATTTCATTGAGGCACAAATGCCGCGCGATTGTGAAAAGCCAGGTCGTGAACTTGGCCGAAGCCTGATACCTGTCCGCCGATTGATAAACCCGAATGAACACATTTTGGGCCAGGTCTTCCGCCTCATCGAGGTCGCGGATCATTCGGTAAAGGACGTTGATGAGAGGCCGCTTGTATTTTTCCACCAACGCCTCGAAAGCCTGCATGTCCCCGCCTTTAACGCGAAGCATGAGCGCAGCATCCGGATCCGTTGGCGTGGCCATTCTGCTATGAACCTACTTGAACACCATCGCCTCAACAAGGTTTCACGCCAGTTGATTGACCTTCGCCGCGAACACAAAATCGCTCTCCGTCAACCCGTCGATTTTGTGCGTCCACAGCGTCAGCTTCACTTTTCCCCAGGCAAGATAGATGTCCGGATGATGGTTTTGTTGCTCGGCCAGCACGCCGACGCGATTCGTAAAATCGAGCGCCGTGCGGAAATCGGGAAATTTGAATTCCCGTTCGAGGTGATGTTCGCCGATCACCTTCCACGCTTCGCCCACTTCTCGCGCGAGCCGGTTCAAATCCTCGCCCTTCAACGGCGGCACCCCGCCTTTGCAAGGGACACATTCCTTTTGCGCCAAGTCACCCATATTGCAAAAATAGCACGAAAACTCTGTGCGTGCTAATCTCTCCGTAATTGCCGCGCCAATTCCGACGCCGGCCATTGACCCGGCGCCGCCGAGCCGTCCAAATAACCGTAAGTCAGGCACGAACCCAGTTTGGCGAATTCCACCCTCGTTTTTGCCCACGCTTCGCCCATCCCGATCACGCACAATGGCTTCGGCCATGCCCGCCCGAGCAACGCCCGCAGAACCGCCACGTCCTCCTGTGCGTTCACCATCGTTGAAATCTTCGCGATGGACCCGATGCCTTGCGCCCTTTCAACAATCGCGCAAAGCTCCCTCAACGGCGGCGTCGCGCGAAAATTGTGATAAGAAACGACGCACGCCTTGCGCAATCGCTCCGCCTCCGCCGCGACTCGTCCGCAAATCGCGCTTCCCAATTCCACATCGACAGCCGCCAATTCCCGCAAGGCTGCCTCGTAAACCATCCGACGACGATCATCATCATCCCGCCACAACCCGCCTTCCGCCCGGAGCCTCGCCGTCAAAAGAACCGGCTTGCCGGAGGAGAATTGAATCGCCCTGCATCGGGCCAGCCAATCCCCGGGCCGCGAAATCCGGTCCAGCCGCACCTCCACAATGTCGCTCGGAATCGCCCCGCGAAAATCCAGGTTCGAGAGCGTCCCCACAACCCGCGGAACCTCCCCGACCGTCATCGTCCCGGCCTTCGTTCGCAATTCCACAATCGCTCTGCTCATGCCATCAAATTAAAACTTTGAACCTCACTCCTCAAACCTTAAACTCGAATGACAAATGACAGATTCTTTCAATTAACTCCGAACCTATGACAAAAACTGCCTTCAAACCCTCTCGATCCGCTCCCACAAACGCTCCCTACAGTCCCGGCGTTCGCATCGGCGATCTTTTATTTTGCGCCGGCCAGGTCCCGATTGTGCCTGAAACCGGCCAATTGCTCGCCGGCGACATTCGCGCTCAAACCGAGCGTACTTTGCTGAACCTGAAAATCATCCTCGAAGACCAGGGCCTTTCCTTCGACAATGTTGTCAAGGCCACCGTTTTCATGACCAACCTCGCCGACTTCTCCGCAATGAACGAAATCTACGGCAAATTCTTCACCAAAGATTTCCCGGCCCGCACTACCGTGCAAGTCGCCGCCTTACCCCGGGGCGCGCAGGTGGAAATCGAAGCCATCGCCCATTATTGATTGTGCCTGAAATCGTTCCCATCGCTATCGCATTCGTCATCGGCGGTCTTCTCGGCTGGCTCGCGGGCTGGCTGTCAAAACGAAATCACCCGGCGCAACCCGACGCCCGCCTCGAAAACGAACTCCGCCAGCAACTCCGCCAGCGCGAACTCGATTTGGAGGCCAGCCGCGCCAAAGTCACCGAAACCGCCGCCTCCCTCGCCGCCGCCGAGGCCAACCGCGACTCTGCCATTCGCATGCTCGGCGAAACCCGCGCCACCCACACCGAAGACCTTCGCGCCACCAAGGAATCCCAGCAAAAAGCTCTCGTCGATCTCCGCGAAGCTTTCAAGGCCCTCAGCGTCGATGCCCTGCGCCAAACCGCGCCGCAGTTTCTACAATTGGCCAACGAAACCCTCGCCAAATTTCAGGAAACCGCCAAGGGCGACCTCGCCAAACGCCAGGAAGCCATCGCCACCCTCGTCCAGCCGTTGAAGGATCAACTGGAAAGTTACCAACGCCGCCTCCAGCAAAGCGAAACCTCCCAGGCATCCGTCCTCGGCGAAGTCAAAAAACAACTCGAAGGCCTGGCCCAACACAGCCTGGCCCTCTCCACCGAAACTTTCCAGTTGCGCAAGGTCCTCAGTTCCAACCAGGCCCGCGGCCGATGGGGCGAAGAAACCTTGCGCCGCGTCATCGAAGCCGCCGGCATGAGCCCCCATTGCGATTTCACCGAGCAAACCCAGGCCGACGATAAAAAACCCGACCTCATCGTCCGCCTCCCCGGCAACCGGATGATTATTATTGACGCCAAAGTCCCCGACCTCGATTTCCTTCACGCCATCGATTCCGCCGACCCCGCCGCTCGCGCCGAGGCCCTGACAATTCACGCCGCCAAGCTAAAGGAAACCATTCGCGACCTCGCAAAAAAAGATTACCCCGCGCAATTTCCCGCCGCGCTCGACTACGTTGTTCTTTTTCTTCCCGCTGAATCCCTCTTCAGCGCCGCGCTGGAAGCCGACCGCGAATTGATTCTCTGGGCCGCGCAACGTCAAATCATGCTCGCGACTCCGGCGTCCTTGATCGCGCTATTGCGCGCCGTCAGCGTGAGCTGGCAGCAGCACGCCCAGACCGAAAACGCCCGGGAAATCGCCGCGACCGCGCAAGACCTTTACAACCGCGTCGCAAAATTCACCGAACACTTCGAGAAAATCCGCGCCGGCCTGGAAAAAGCCACCGGCGCGTACAACGACGCCTTGGGCAGCTACGAGCGAATGGTGCGTCCCAGCGGCGAAAAACTGGCAAAGCTCGGCGGCGGAACCGCCTCAAAGGAACTCGCTGAAATCCCCCCGTTGGAACTTACCCTGCGCCTCCCCTCGAATTAAGGAAAGACTCGCCAAAATTGGGCGTTTCCGCATAATCGCCCGGTCATGCGACTCACCCACGTAAGCTGCTTCATGGCCGCCCTCGGCGCCATGATTCTTCCCGCCACAACCTCGATGGCCCAGCCAAATCTGACTCCATACAAGCCGAGCGGCTGGTCGGATAAAATTGTTGTCACAACCAATTCCACCAGCATCACTGACACCGCCAATCTCTTGACCACGGAAAGCCTTTATGTGGATTGGTCGATCATCAACTCCGGCACCCAAAACGCCACCGTCACCTTCCAGGTCAATCTCTACGTCGATGGCACACTCGCCAACTATTGGTCCCTTAACGGTCTGGACGTGAATACCTACGAATATGTAACTGGCTATTCCATCGGCAACCTCACTGCCGGAACCCACACCGTCGAAGTCGTCGCCGACGCAACCGATGTGGTTCCCAACGACAACGAGTCCGACAATTCCTACACCAAAACAATCACCGTCAACGCCGTCACACTTCTCGCTCCGACTCCCGAAACCCCTGCAAACGCCGCCACCGGGCAACCCGCCGTTCCCTACTTCACGTGGTCTCCGGTGACTGATGCCACCGCCTACCGCATCCTGATTGCGACAAGCTCAAGCGACCTCCCGACAAGCCCCACCGCCACCAACGGCGGCTCCAGTGTCGTGATCGACGCCGTGTCGCCCACCACCAATTTTTCTCCCACAATCACACTCAACCCCAGCGCCACCTACTACTGGGAAGTCCACGCCAATCCCGGCGACATCGACGACGGCGTCTGGAGTGCCATCCAACAATTCACCACGCAACCGACTCCCACCGGCCTGACCATCGTTCCGACCTTTGACAGCTCCATCACCGACGATCCCAACGCCGCCACGATTGAAGCCACCATCAAAGCCGCGATTTCCGTCTATCAGAGCGATTTTTCCGATCAAGTCACCGCCCGCTTTACCTACGCCGAAATGAGCCAGGGCCTAGGCGATAACGAAGCTTACGAAACCATCGTCAACTATTCTGCCTATCGCGCCGCCCTGGTCAGTCACGCAACGACCGCCGATGACGCGACAGTTCTTGCTCACCTTCCCTCCGGCACGGACAACCCGGTCAACGGCAACTCCCAGGTAACGCTCAAACTGCCGGTGGCGCGCGCCTTGGGCTTGCAGGGTTCCTCGTCCAGTTCCGACGCTACAGTTTATTTGCACACCTCCATCATGAATCTCTCCTCCTTCACCACCGATCCCAACAAATATTCTCTCTTTTCCACCGTGTCGCATGAAATGGACGAAGCCCTTGCATTCGGCTCCATTCTCAACGGCCTGGCCAACGGCGCCCCCGAACCGACCGGCCCGGCGCAGCCCCAGGATCTTTTTCGTTACGACGCCAGCGGCAACCGCAGCTTGAACACCGCGTTGGACACCGTCTGTTATTTTTCCTTCGATGGCACCACGGACATCGCTCAATTCAACCAATACGACGGCGGCGATTTCGGCGATTGGTACAGCCACGACGTCACAGTAGTTCCACAAGTTCAAGACGCTTTCCTGGGCCCCGGCGTAAACCCAGTGCTGGGCGTTGAACTCCGCGGCTTGGACGCCATAGGTTTCACCCGAGTAATTCCGAGCGCAACTCCCGCCGCCGCGCAGTTGAGCGCCCCTGCCGTCGCCACTGGAAAATTCATCTTCAACCTAACTGGCAGCGTCGGAGGCAAATACCTAATCCAGTCCTCCAGCAACCTTGTGACATGGCTTACGATATCGACCAACACCCTCCCCGCCAGCGGCTCAATCTTCATCACCAACAACTACACCACCGGCAGCGCCCTCTTCTACCGAACAATCTCGCAATAACCCTCACGGTGTTAACACACTGAGCCGGTAAAAACGCCCCGGAGCGTTCGTAACCGAGTCCGTTACTATTTGGGTCGTTCCGTTGCCTGCAATACCGCCAGTCAACGTCGTCCAATTCGTGGTGTTTGACAGGTGGTCGGTCCATTCCACTGCGTAGTGATGGTCCGTCAGCGCCAGAAAGGAAAGCTGTAACCCACCTGAAGTCCATAGCGCCGCAAGCCGCGCCGAGGGTTCGGGGCCAATACTCAGCGCCAAATTTGTGCTGCCAGTCCCTCCAGCGTTGAATGCCCTGATTGTCACGTTAAAAACCCCCGCAACAAGCGGCGCGCCCGTAATTCCACCGTTCGCCGGATTAAAAGAAAGACCCGCAGGCAGGCCAATCGCAAAGAAGCCGGTCGGATAGCTCGTCGCGGTAATTGTATAACTAAAATCCGCACCCACCTCAGCCGAGACATTCGACACGCTGTTGATGACAGGCGCTGGTGGGAGCATATTATATATGACAATAGTCAGGTTATTCGTTGTCTGGCCGGTCGTGTTCGAAGCGGTGACAATGACAGAGTAAACTCCGGCATTCGTGGGCGTCCCGGTGATCGCGCCCGTCGCGGCGCTCACTGTCAACCCGCCGGGCAGACCGGTTGCGGCGAAAACCGTCGCCACATTGGCCGACTGGATCGTGTAGTTGAACGCCGCGTTCGTCACTCCGTCTGCGGTCGCGGGACTCGTAATCGACGGCAACGGCAGCTTTACAGTCAGGGCAAGGTTGCCATATCCGGCGCCGATTGCATTCGTGGCGCTGAGTTGAATGTTATAGGACCCGGCTGTTGTCGGACTACCGGAGATAATGCCTTTGCTGAAACTCAATCCTGCCGGCAAACCGCTGGCGCTCAAACCGGTCGGATTAGTACTGGCGGTGACAGCGTAATTGTAAGGCGTGCCGAGAATCACGGAATCGGTTGCCGCGCTTGTAATTATCGGTGCGCCGGCTTGGGCTGTTACGGTGAATGTCATGTCTTGCGTCGTCATGTGCAGATCATCGAAAACGCGCAGCGTAAAAGTGTAAGTGCCCGGCAGCACCAGATTGCTTACGGACGTGCTGCTCAACCCCTGATGATCGAACAATGGGTGCGCGCCCACCGGCGTTCTTTTCACTGCCCACCAGCGCCTCAGCGGCTGATTGGTCGAGCCACTGGTCACAGCCGAAAGCTGGAGGGCGCTCGTCGGCGACGTGATGCCAGCCGGTGACGCCGTGATGGAACTGATGACCGGAGCCGACGTCGCATTGTTCACCGTGCAAATAATCTGGGCGGTCAAATCCGGTTGGCCGGGATTCGTCACGTTGACTTGATATACATAGTCCCCTGGTAACGTCATCCCGCTGGCATTGGCGCGGATGCTCACGTAAATATACGTCGTGCTTCCCACCGTCACATTGGCTCCGGCGGGCTGGCTGACCAGGGTCCATAAGCCGCGCCCCGTAAAATCGCTGTTCGCAAGGTCGGAAATCCCCACCTGCAACGTCGCCGACGAGGTGGGCAATTCCACGTTGCCGTGCGTCGTGCCGCTCGGGTTGCCAAATACAAGTCCATACGGCGCGGCAAATCTGAACCCAGTCTGACCCAGAACAGGCGGCGGATTGCTCGTATAAACAACCAAATACACCTGTTGGGAAGAGGTATTGAACGGGTCCATTACGTTGATATTGAACTCGTACATTCCAGCCGTTGTCAGTCCCGTGACCCTGGTTGTCGCATTGCTTGGCGTTGCCAGCACGGCATTGGCTCCCGCCGGTTCATTGACGATTGACCAGTAATACCTCAACGGGTCAAGTTCCGTATCATTGGCTGTGACTGAAAGTGTCGCTGCGTTCGTGGGTGCCGCCAAATATCCCGGATTCGATTCCCACGTCATAATCGTCGGCGGATGATTGGCCCCAGCGTACGGATATAACGTCGTCACCGCCGAACCGCCCTCCACATTCGTTAGAGTGATCGTGCCGCCCGCCCCGACGCTGCGAAGGCCCAATTCCTGAAATGCCGTTGCGCTGGATTGCGCCTGCGACAAGGCATACGTTCCCGCCGGCAAGCCACTCAGGTTCACCGTTTGTTTGGACGACGTGTTTTCAATAACCGTCGTAATCGCTCCATTCGATGAAAACGCCAGAACACGGAGAGATGGATCACTCGCAAGCGCCCCAATCCGCACCGCCCCCGGACGGACATAATGCATCACTTGCCGGAGTCGAAAATACGTGCTGGACGGAGTGAACGTAGTAAGCCCTGGGTTCGAGGCAAGCGTAAGATTTGCGCTATAAGCCACTTCCCAATACGACACCCCCGCCAGAGTCAAATCGTTGAATAAGTCGTCAAACGTCGGATTTCCCATTTCAGTCTGCGCGGTAGTCAGCCCCTTCGCCGCCGCATAATCGCGCAGGAACGACCTGTAGGGATCGGCCGTGCCATAGTTATGATACGAGATTCGTCCGACAAAGGGCCACATATCCGGATCGTTTTCAACCGGTGTTATATAACTCCAATCCGTCTGGGGAGCTACTGCCTCCGCATACTGAACCAGTGTCGTCAGCCCATTGACGACAAATCGAGGGCCCAGAGCCTTGATGTCATCCTCAAGAATCGTGTAAGACATGCTCGGTTCATTAAAAATCACGGAGGAACTGATATTTATTCCAAAAGTAGTCTTCAAATACAGCGCGCTGGCCCAAATCTGCTGGGCCCGTTCCCCCGGATCATTCATCACCCACGGTTTTAACGCCGAAGCATCGCTCGGATACCCGGTGCTTGAATAAAACGACGATTGAAACCCCTCCGCCAGCACATGATTTTGATAGTGGATCAGATTAGTCGCATCCGCGGCCGAGAACGTATCGCTCTCGAACAAATTCCAGTCCACCACATCGCAATCCCCGTCATCGGTGCCCGTCCCGTCGATGCGCGGCCCCACCTCCGTCGTCCTGGTCCCGGTCAACCCGAGGTCATCCGCCAAAAAATCGAGATATTCATAATTGACAGGCCCGGAGACGCTGGGGTCCAGCATGCCATCCGCTCCCTCCGTCCCGCCGAGAATTCCGCCCCCGTGCCCCCAACCTCGGATTGTCTGAAAAGTTTGATAAGAATTGACCACCACATCCGCGCCGCGCGCCTGAAACGAGCAAGAGAACACGAACCAAGGGGCAAGAAACAGACCCAGCAGAGCGAATTTCCTGCGATCTCCTCCTTGAACACCACCAGAAAGAATAATCCGGTGCGATGTCATTGTCCTCTACCTATATCACCGCCCCGCCCCAAAAACAATAAACGAGAGTGATTGTATGTCTGACCGCCCCCGGTTCCAAAAATCAGAAAGCCCTTGGATGGCAAAACGGCAAAAGCCATTGACAACCTGCGCTTTCGCGTAAGACATTATGTCCGTGAAAATCACACGGACCGGGCGAATCACAATACTTGCGGCGATGCGCCGCAAGCACGGCCTACGGTCGGACGCTGAAGTGGAATTGGTGGATCAAGCCTCTCCGCTCCCGCCCTTCTTCTAATTGGCCCGTCAGCCAACCACAATCAGGCACAAACGAACATACAAGTTCCAGATTAATTTACCCGGTCCCTCCGCGTGCTCTTCAATTGCCCAGTGCATCCTTCCGTAAAGCGTCATCCCCTCCAACTTTCTGTGCTGCCTCATTCGCAGCCATTTTTGTCCACCACCGCCGGATCGCCACAAGCGACCAAATTCCCTCCACGATACCGAATGGCCATGCCCCCTGCAAAAACCCATAAATCGACCCAAGCGCGCACGCGCCGGCGAAACCGAGGACAAACCACCGGCTGCGCTCTTCGAAGTGATAACAAACCAGCATCGCGGTCACAGCAACCAGGCCGAAAATAGTCAAACCATCCACAGAAATGCCACAATGCCCGCCATTCGCCCTCGTGGATAATTAAAACTTGGGCTAGTCACATTAAAAAAGCGTCAACGAGATATAGTGAAACATTTGTGAAGCCTGGCGTGTCTATAAACTATATGAAGTTCGCTATTTTTTCGGCGGGAATGATTTCGGCGCTGGCACTGGTCGGATGCAACGCCTTCAATTTCAATCATATCGCCGGCAACGGCCAGATCCTCACCACCAACTACGATCTGACCGGATTTCAATGCGTCGATGCGGGAGGCACGTTCGAGGTCAATATCCACCCCGGCGAACGCTTCGCCGTCTCCATCACCACCGATAGCAATTTGCTCGACGACTTGTCCGTGACGCGCGACGGTTCGTGGTTGCGTCTCGGCGTCAAGTCCGGCGCCGGTATCGCGCCGACCAAACTCGTGGCGGACGTCACCATGCCCTCGTTGACAGGCGTTTCCGCCAGCGGCGCGACCCATCTTGACTTCGACTCCTTCACCACGGACGAATTCAAAGCTGAAGCCTCCGGCGCGAGCCACATCAATGGGGAAATTCACGCCAAACGCGGATACATCGAATGCTCCGGCGCGAGTGAAGTTAAGTTCCTGGGCCAGATTTCATCCATGAACCTCAAGGTAAGCGGCGCCAGCCACGTCAATTGCGCCGCGTTGAAGGCAGACAAAGGCATGGTCGATCTCAGCGGAGCTTCCCACGCCGATGTAAACGCCTCGGAGCAATTGGATTACGATCTTTCAGGCGCGTCGCATCTCGACTACTCCGGCGATGCCCGCGTCGGTCACAGCGATTGCAGCGGCGCTTCCGGCGTCACCCACAAAGAGGCAACTCTTTAACTTGGTTACTTGAAATAAACAGGCGCATTCGTCGGTGAGCTTACGTTAAAAAAAGCTCCACGCGCACCGCCGTTCCCTGCTTCGTTCCCTTTGGTTTTGCTTTGAGAACAAAAAAGCGATCGCCGCCAAAATCCCGATGACAACAACATGCTTGGTTTTCATGAAAATGTATCAATCAAAGCCCGGCGCCCAACTCTCCGAATCCAGGATCGGCTCCACCGTTTTAACTGGGTTCTCTCGGCTTGCCACCGTCATTCGCTCCTTGACCAACTCCAAAAATTCCTCCCCCTCCATTTGCGATTCGCGAGCCGCGGCCAAAGCCTCGTCAATTTTGTCGGCGACCATTTCGCGCCCGGCCTGCACCGGTTCCACAAAGCAGCCCTTCCCCGGAATCGTTTTGATGACGCCGAGATGTTCCAATTCGCTGTAAGCCTTCGCGACGGTATTGCGATTCAAGCGCAACTCCCGCGCCAGCGGACGGATGCCCGGCAGCGAGTCGCGCGGTTTAAGAGCGTCCGAAGCCGCGCCGCGCTGAACCTGATCCACCAATTGCTGATAGGCGGCCGTGGCCGAATTGAGATCAAGTTGGAATAGCATAAAACAGGGCGCGCTTCAGTTTAGCCCGAGGCCAGCGAGTATCGCAAAGCGCAGCCCCGTCCCCGTCCCGCAATCACCCAGCACGAAAGCAAAATCAACAAAAAGTTTTCCACCAATTTCGTGCAGATGAAAACTTCCCCGGTCCCGCAGCCGCAATCGAATTTCACCATGCAAAATGGAATCAGTTTTGCCGCTTCCAAAACCAGGGCGCGATGCCACACCACCGCCGTAAACGGAACCAGCACACAAACCAGCGTCAGCGCCGTTCCGCGCACGGCCACTCCCAAAATAAGCAGCGCCCCGCAAAACACCTCGAACCACGGCAGCGTCGCCGCGATTGAATTCAATAAAAACGGCGTTTGAACCAGATCATACTGGCGCACCAATTTCAGAAACGTCACCGGGTCCCAAATTTTTTGCCACCCCGTATAGATGAATAAAACTCCCAGCAACCACCGCGCGCAAATCGCGGAGAGATCAAGCAGCCTGCTTCCTCGCGTGGCGTCGGTGCCGTTCATTTATTTTGCGGGGCCGGCGATCTTGCCGCTGTTGCGAGCGCCTTCCTCGACCGTCAAATGGTTCTCCGTCCAATCCGTGTAACCACCGCCATACACGAACAATTTTCCATTGGGCACGCCGGCATCGCGCAGAAGAATCGCCGTCGAATCGGCGTCCTCGCAATCTCCCCCAGTGCAATAAACCACCACCAATTCCGCGGCCTGGCAAGCCGTCAGCACCCCCCCAAGTTGCCGCTCAGGATGGTAGGGGTCCAACTGATACGCGCCTGGAATATGTCCGTCGTTGAACTCATCCTTATTGCGCGCGTCCACAAAAACGATCAATCCTTCCTGAAACCGCGGGTCGTGAAAGAATTCCTCCGTTTTCGCGCGGCTGATTGGTTGCAGCCCTTTGTCCTTC
Organism: Verrucomicrobiia bacterium; assembly: GCA_036268455.1. GTDB lineage: Bacteria > Verrucomicrobiota > Verrucomicrobiia > Limisphaerales > Palsa-1400 > DATAUD01. The sequence goes on along the minus strand of DATAUD010000029.1, from coordinate 17,995 downwards.
AAACGCTGGTCGGTATCCGGCAATGCCAGATCTTCATTCGTCGCTGCAACCGCCGTCGAAGGCTGGGGAATTTTCAATGGCGCAACCGATTGATTCGCCCCGCCGGGAAAATAATTCCGCGCTAATTTCAGCCCGCGAGGGGAAACTTCATTCGCCGCAAAAGCGAACGCCGCGGCCGCCAATACAACCGCCACAGCTTCCAGCAAAATTTTGACCGCCCTGGAAAATCGCGGAGCCACACCATCAAGGATGCCCTGATGTCTGCGGCGGTGGCGGCACACCGTTCGGCCTCATTCCTGTCGGGCCGGTGACCATGCGGGGACGCGGCAATTGTCCGACCGGAATTCTGATCAGCGGGTAACGCGGCTGATTCGACTTGATGCTTAACTCCACGCGCTCGCCAGGCGCAATCTCGAATCCGGGCGGCACCGCCACGAGCAGATTGAACATGCTGCGCATTCCCAGCGGCACGATCTGCAACTGGAGCCGGCTATCACTGGATTGCGGCTGCTCAAGGGAGAGCGACGCATTGCCATTTCCGCGAATGAAAACCCGATTGGTCGTCCAGCGATTCATCGAGGGATTCAATGTGATTTGCGACGGCGAAACCTGTATTGGCTGTTGCACCGAGGCTATCGCGGTCACCGACAGGACCGGAGTGCTTGCCAGCGACGTCTTCACAGAAATCGAGCCTGGTGTGTTCCCCGTCGAAAAGGGAGGGAGGGCGCTGATCACCAACTGATATTCCTTCCCCGGCCTGACCGTTTTCAATTCCGCGCTAAACGCCTTGCTGCTGCTCGTTGGGTCCGACATGGTAACCGGGGAATCCGTATTTGCGAGAATTCGCACCGTCGTCGAAGCGATGTTTGTCGAATCGGCCTGCACATTAATGACCGCCGTCTGCGGCTGCACCTCCAGCGGCTTCCACACAGTTCCGTGCAGCATCAACGTCGCTCGTGGCTCATTTTTCGCGTTCGAACTGACCGTGATCGTCTTGGTCACGGAGCCCGAATAGCGCGAACTGTTGAACTGGATCGGAATCAGCCCGCTCTGCCCCGGCTCAATTTTCCGCGTCCAACCCCCCGCCGTCGTGCATCCGCAGGAAGGGTGAACATCCGAAATCTCCAGCGTGGCCGTTCCGGTGTTCGTGACGATGTACGTATGTTTAACAGGGTCACCCGACGCAGCCCTGCCGAAGTTATACTCCTTGTTATCAAACACGATCATCGGGCCGCCGGGCGCGGGGGTAATCAAGGTTGTTGCCGGAGCTTGCGGCGTTTGGGGACTGGGCGGCGCGGGAATTTGTGCCGGCAGCCGCTCGATCGTGCTAATCAAAACCGCGCTAATCAGGGCGGTGTAAACGCGAAATTTCATATAGTTTTGCTCTATTTATCGTCTTCCAAAGAAGCCGCAACCGGTCTTAATGTCAAGCCTGCCTTCGCGGCATTGACCCGGCCTCAAAAACCCTTTATCCCTATTCCATGAATCCATTCCCGGCGCAGGTGGCAATCGTGATCGGCTTTTTCGCGGCGTCGATGCTATGCGCCTCAGCGCAGGGCGTCATCGCTCCGGGCGCCACGCTCCAAAAGCTTTCCAGCGATTTCTCTTTCACCGAGGGACCAACCTGCGACGCCCTCGGCAACGTCTTCTTCACCGACCAGAATAACAACCGAATCATGGAATGGAGCGTGGAAGGCGTTCTCTCGACTTTCATGCAACCGTCAGGCCGCGCCAATGGGATGTACATGGACGCCAAAGGCAATTTGATCGCCTGCGCCGACGAAAAAAATGAACTCTGGTCCATCGCGCCCGACAAAAAGGTCACAGTGCTCATCAAGAATTACGAAGGCAAATACCTCAACGGTCCCAACGACGTTTGGGTCGCGCCCAACGGCGAGATGTTCATCACCGATCCCTTTTACAAACGCACCTGGTGGGACCATCAAACGATGGCTCTGGACACCGAGCAAGTTTATCATCTCTCCGCCGACGGAAAAACCCTCACGCGCGTCACTACCGATTTAACCAAACCCAATGGCATCACCGGCACACCCGATGGCAAAACTCTCTTTGTGGCGGACATCGGCGCCGATCGCACCTACAAGTATGACATCCAGCCCGACGGTTCGCTGGCGAACAAAACTCTCTTTTGCGCCAAAGGCTCGGACGGAATGACAATCGACGACCAGGGAAACATCTACATCACCGGCCACGGCATCACGGTCTTTGACAAAACGGGCGCGAAGATACAGCACATCGACATCAAGGAACCGTGGACCGCGAACCTCAGTTTTGGAGGCAAAGACCACAAAACCCTTTTCATCACCGCCAGCAAATGCCTCTATTCCATTCGCCTGAACTTCAAAGGCGCAAACCCATCAAAGTAAGTCATGGAACGCCCAATCAAATGTCCCCTGGCTCTGCTGATTCTTAATTCGTCGTTGATTCTCAATATTCATGCCGGAGACGTCCCGCTTCTCCCGGGCAAGTTCACGACGACCGATGCTCAGTGCATTCTCCTAACAGTGGACGGCAATCCAGTCTGGAGCGTCTCGACTGGCACGAACCACGAATGGCCCGGCATCACCTTGTCCGCGCCAAAGGGACATTGGAACCTTGCGAATCACGCATCCGTTGACCTGAGCGTCAGAAATCTCGACGGCAATCCCGTCACGGTTTCTTGCCGCGTCGATAATCCGGGCGCGGATGGCAAGGACCACTGCGCGAATGGAGAAATCGCCGTGCCGCCCGGGAAATCCCGCATTCTTCACGTCCTGCTCAAACGCGCCGGCGACGATACCCTGGACGGAAAACTCTTCGGCATGAAGGGTTATCCCGTCAGACTTGGCGGCCCCGGCACAATCGATCCCTCGAACGTCACGCAGTTGTTGGTTTTCGTCACCAAACCTTCGCAACCCCACACGTTTGAAGTCAGTGATTTCCGCGCGGCCGGAACTTATACGCCGCCGACGGCGTGGACGACAGACGCCAGCCCTTTCTTTCCTTTTATTGACACGTTCGGCCAGTATCTCCACAAAAATTGGCCCGGCAAAACCACGTCGCTGGCCGACCTTGCCGCCAAACGCGAAGCGGAAGCCGCCGAACTCCAGCGCCAGCCCGGCCCCAAGGATTGGGACAAATACGGCGGGGCGTCCTCTGGCCCACAACTCAATGCCACGGGTTTTTTCCGCACCGAAAAGTACCGCGGCAAATGGTGGCTGGTCGATCCCGATGGCCGGCTTTTTTTCTCCCAGGGGATCGACTGTGTCGGCGCGACTGAATCGACCCCGATCAGCGAGCGCGCCAATTGGTTTAAGGATTTGCCCGCCGCCGCCGAGTTCGAGCCGTTTTACTCGAACTTCCGCGGATTGCTCGGTCATTACGCGGGCAAATGGCCGGAGTGCTTTTCGTTCGATTCGGCCAATCTCCTCAGAAAATATGGCCCCGAATGGTCCGCGACGAATCGGGAGATCATCCAGCGAAGATTGCGAAGCTGGGGCATCAACACGATTGGAAACTGGTCCGATCATCGCGTCGCCGCGATGCGTTTGACTCCTTACACCGACAGCCTCGGCTCCGGCGGCTCGAAAATGATCGAGGGCAGCGACGGTTACTGGGGAAAATTCCCCGACGTGTTCGATCCCTCCTTCACGAATTCCCTTCGACGCGCCGCCCAATCCAAACAGGGACACTCCGCGAACGATCCCTGGTGCCTCGGCTATTTTTCCGACAATGAAATGTCCTGGGGCGACGAATTATCCATTGCGCTCGCCACCTTGAAATCCGGCCCGGACCAGCCCGCGAAAAAAGGGTTCGTCGCGGACCTGAAACTCAAATACGGTGACATCGGCAAATTGAACAAAGAATGGGGCGCCAATTACAATTCATGGGACGCCCTCCTCGCCAGTCAGGCCGATCCCGACAAAACCAAGGCTCGCGCCGATCTCCAGGGTTTTTATACCAAGGCCGCCGAGCGATACTTCCAAAGCGCGAGGGAAGCCGTCAAATCCGTCGCGCCGAACCAGCTATATCTCGGCTGCCGCTTCGCGTGGGTCAACGCGCGGGCCGCGACCGCCGCCGCAAAATATTGCGACGTTGTCAGCTATAACATTTACAAACACGGCGTGGCTGATTTTCAATTCAACGGAGGCGCGGACGTGCCGCTCATGATCGGCGAATTTCATTTTGGCGCGCTCGACCGCGGCATGTTTCACACTGGGTTGGTCCCGACCGAAAACCAGCAGGCCCGCGCGGAAGACTACAAGGAATACGTCCTTGGCGCCCTGCGTCATCCGCAATTCGTCGGCTGCCACTGGTTTGAGTATCACGACGAACCCGTTACAGGCCGCGCCCTTGACGGGGAGAATTACCAAATCGGTTTTGTGGATGTGGCGGACACCCCATATCGCGAACTGGTGGCAGCCGCGCGCTCAGTCGGCTACCACCTTTACGACAAGATCAGGAATTAAGATTTTTACGGCTGCGTGATAACGTAAAACTCATCCTGATTCGCCGGAGTGATCGCAAACGTATCGACTCCTCCGCTAAAAGTCCCGGACCCCAGCAACGTCCACTTGCTCGTAATCGGCCTCAAGCTCAGGTTGGTCGTCCCCCACACCCGATATGCCGTCCCCGCCGCGCCGCTGAAGGTCAATTGCGACGACGAGCCATTCACCGTAAGAGAAGCGAATTGCGGCAAACTCGCCAGCACAGTCAAAACCGACGGAGTCGCGGTATTGTCCGCCGAACTCGGGTCATAGTTGCTTATTGTCACGACGTATGAACCGTCGTCCGCCGTGCTCGCATTCGTGATCGTCAGTGTCGCCGTGCTCGAACCCGCGATGATCCCGGTGCCTCCGCACGGGTCAGCGCCGTCCGAAAGGATGCCGCACGGACCAGTCCATTGATAGATGAGCGGCGCCCCGCCCGTTGCCGCGACACTGAACACGGCGTTGCTTCCATTGAGCACATATTCGGACGTCGCCGGGTAGCCGGTAATCTTGACCGGCACATTCAAAACGACCTGGCTGCTGTAAGCTGTCCCGTTCGGATTAGGATTATTGACAATAACATCGTAAAAGCTGTTGTCATCAAGCGCTCCCACGTTGGATACAGTCAGCGTGGCCGATTGCGCTCCGGAAATGATGGCTCCCGATGCGGTCGGGCTCGGGCCGTTCGTCAAGTTGACCCCGTTGAATTGCCATTGATAAGTAAACGGCCCGTCCATGACGCCGATCGTAAAGGTCGCCGTTCCTCCAACAAACGCGGTAGTTGATCCAGGCTGGCCCGTAATCGTCACAACACCCGGGGCAGGCCCAAACCGGACCCCGCGCAGTATTTCGTTTGCATTGGCCGTTTCCAGCACCGTCGCGGTCGAACTCGGGCCGTTATCAACAATCTTGATCAGGCTGTTGCTCGAAGTTCCCGACGTCGTCGCGTAAATGATCGCGCCAGTGACGCCCGCGCCCCACGTCGCATTCGCGCTGAAGTCAACAACGAGGTCGCTCGCTCCAACTGTCGAATTTGTCCCCGTTCCAAGCGTGTAACTCATCGTATAGCCACTCCCGTTCCAGTCATACCGCTGAATCCCGCCGCCCGCGGCGATGCTGTTATTGTCCCCGACATACACGGTGCTCGAGTTTGGCGGAAAACTGGTCGTGTCCGGGCTGGCCGCAAAGTCGTTCGGACTCGCTCCGGCCGGCTCGCTGATTAACACTCCGGGTGTCGATCCCGACGTCGGTTCTCCTGAAAAAGCCCATATTCCCGGAGGCGAGCTTCCAGCGTCGCTATAAACAACGTTCCCGGCGATGATGTTGATGACACGCGTTCCAGAAGCGCTCCCGCCAAGGGCTGCGATGCCTCCGGCGGGCCCTTCTGTCGCGGCATCCGCGTATTTGATTCCCGGAGGCGCGCTCGCCGATCCGGTCGTCCAAAATTCGGTAAATCCATCGAGCGACACCGCGGAATCGAAAACGTCCAAGGCAGTGTAAATGGTATCGGCGTCCGTGATGTTGTAATCTCCCCAGGCATCCACACCGCCCACGGCACGGAAAACAGCGGTCCCGGACAGCGATGCGTCAGGCGGGCGCACCGAGTTGAATCCGACAAAATTCAGATAAGTGCCGTCCGCCGACATCGTCACCACACTTCCATACGGCCCTTCGGTCGTTCCGCCGGCAACGATAAACGGGTGCACGTTGGGCTGGTTGGTCGGTATGTAGTCCGGGAGCATGATTGTGTTGGAATACACTCCCGCCGGGGTGATCTGATCGAGGTACAATGTATTGGCCGTTACGCTGCTCAACGGCTCCACACCATCCCCGACTCGCGCCACGACGAGGTTGGTTGTTTGCAAGGACTGCAGGTTTGTCGTCACCACCAGGGTCGCGCTGTTCGTGTTTGTCCCGAAGATGTTTGTCAGCAGGACGGAATATGTTGCGCTGTTGGCCACGACGATATTGCTCAAGCTGTAGAAAGTATTCGTCGCTCCCGCCAGGACCACTCCGTTGGATTCCCACTGATAATGGATCGGCATCGTTCCTGTCGCGCTGGCCACAAAAGACAAATGGTCTCCGGCGGTTTCCACTCGCGATTGCGGCGAGAGCACAAACACAGGGGGCGCCGGGACCACCGACAGCACCGTCGAGACGCCGTTGGACGAAATGGCGTTGGTGACAATGAGCGTGTAAGTCCCCGAGTTGGACACCTGCAAATTGTTAAACACCAAATTGGCGGTTGTCGCGCCCGTGATATTCGTGCCGTCAAACTGCCATTGATAGAACAGAGGGCCGTCACCGGACACATTGACCGTTAAAGCGTTTGACGCTCCAACATCGGCGTTCACGCTTGCCACCGACCCGTTGATTGACACGGGCAATGGCTGCGGTCCAAACCGAACGCCTTGCAGAAACTCGTTGGGGCCGGCGGTATCCAGCAGCGTCGGCGCCACCGTGCTTGGGCCGTTGTCAATAAATTCGATTAGCCGGTTTCCTTCCGTTTCCGTCGTTGTCGCGTAAAGAACGGCTCCGTTCACACCCGGCCCCCACGTTGTGATGTTCGTCGGGAAGTACACCGTCAAGCCGCGAAGGCCGTTGGTCCCCAGGTTCGTCACATCATCCAGGTTGTAGCTATAAGTATAGGAACTTCCGGTCCAGTCCCATCGCTGAATGCCGCCGCCAAAACTCGTTTGATACGGCGTCGTTGCCCCTCCGGGGATCGCAACACCGTCGTCCGTGATGTAAATGGTGTTCGTGTCCGGGCTGGGCGCGAAGTCCGCGGGACTTCCAAACGAAATCACGTTCGCACTCGTCGAAAAAAGTTCCGGCGCGCCGACAAATTCCGAAAGGCCCTGACCGCCTCCCTCTCCGTTGTCGGTAAACGCGAGATTCCGGCCCAGCAGGCCAAGATTGCGCGGGCCGTTTGTCAGGCTCGAAATTCCAATGATTCCGCTGCCTTGCGCATACGCGCTTCCACCGGGCCCCGCCTGGGCGTAATCTATTGCATTGCCCGCGGCGCCGGCGACCCAGAAATTTGTCAATCCGTCGGTTGAAAACGCGGAGCGGATATGGTGGTTCCCGGTCGAGAGCAGGCCCCAATTCGTGTAAGCAAGCGTGAAATACCCCAGCGCATCCACTGCCGCTATGCCTCGCACGTCCGGCGATCCTGGCGTCGTAACGTCTGTCCCCAGATAGGGGTAACTCCAGCCATACCCGGCGAAATTGAGGTAGGCCTGATTGGATGAGAGCGTCAAATAGGCTTCGTTTTGACCGTCGCCGCCGGGCACCGGCCCGGGAACGATCAGGGCGGAATTTCCGAAGTCGGGCACCATGATCGTGCTAACATAACCACCGTTGGTTTGGAATTGATCGAGGTACAACGTATTGCCCGTCGCTCCGCTCAACACCTCCGAGCCGTCACCCACACGCACCACTTCCAGGTTGCTCGTCGAGAGTCCCAATAAACCGGCGGATACCGTCAGCACACTCGTGTTGCTCAATGATCCCGTCGCGTTGGACACCACCAGCGCATAACTTCCGGCATCGGCAGCGTGCAGGTTGCTCACAACCAGCGTGCTGGTCCCCGCTCCTGAAATGCGCGTTCCATCCGCCTGCGCGCCATCCGCCAGAGGAGCGCCGTTGAACTCCCAGACCGAATGCGTCAATCCTCCCGCGCCGCCGGTAATTGTTCCCGCAAAGGCCAGGTGAGTTCCCGTTTGCTGTGTCAGCTCTGGCGGGTTGACCGCTACGTTTGTCAACGCCGTATCCACATACAGTATCGCATTAGAACTTTGCAACGAACCGTTGTTTCCGGTCACGATGACATAATATGTTCCCGCGTCCGATGCCTGCGCATCGGTGACTGTCAACGTCGATGTCCCGGCGCCTGAAAAGTCCCCGGAGTTTGCCACCGGGCCACCCGCGACGCTGTACCATTGATAAGTCGCCCCGGACCCGGCCGCGCCGACCGAGATGCTCCCGTTGCCTCCCAGCGCCGCCTCGACGGTCGCCGGCGGCTGCGCGCTAATAAAAGGATCGTTGACTGTTAGCGTGGCGGCGCTGCTCGTCGCGGTTCCGTTGGCGTTGTTGGTCACGGACAGGCTGTATTGCCCATCGTCCAAGTATGACACATTGGCCAGTGTCAGCGTGCTGGTCAAAACTGAGCCGCTGCTGGTTCCCTGCGCGCCGCTTACCGTGCTGCCGTCCGCTTGCAGGCCGTTCGCCAGCAAAGTCCCGCCTTTGTACCACGCATAAGTGAGCGGGGCGCGCGGATCACCGGTTTGCGCCATGGCCGTGAAGGTCGCTGTTCCCCCGTAATTCACCGTTTCCGGCGCCGGCTGCGAGGTAATTCCAGGATCGGACAATGTCGTCACGGCGGCTCCGGCGCTGACTTCTCCCGACAAGTCGCTGTTGGTGAGCGCGACGCTGACGATGTCTCCGCTTTCATCCGATTGAAAATTCGCGATGCTGAGTGTGGAGGTCGTCGCGCCGCTGACGATGCTGCCGTCCCCCTGTGTTCCGTTGGAAAGCGGCGCGCCGTTCAACAGCCATTGATAGGTCAAACTTCCAAATTGCGTCGATGCCGCAACGCTGAAAGTCGCCGTGTTGCCGGGAAATACCGAGACGGGTTGAGGTTGGGCGGTGATAAGCGGGTCCTCGGTAAGCGCAGCGGAAGAACTGGCCAAGGAAAGACTCGTCCCGGCGGCCGTCGCGACCACCTGATAAGAGCCAAGATCGCCGGAAGTAATTCCCGTGAGAGTCAGTGCGCCACTCGTCGCGCCGCTGACGGTTGCGCCGCCGCCCGTCCCGCCGCTTCCGTTGCTGATATTATTGGTCGAGGTGGCGGTCACCTTTTGCCACTGATAGGTCACCGTCTGGCCCGCGGCGGTCGCGCTGGCGGTGAAGCTCGCGGTCCCGCCCAGGTTGGTCACCACATTGGCCGGATTGTTCGTAAACTCGGGACCGCCCGTTACGAAACTCCAGGTGCTCCCGAGCATCAGGTTGGCCATGTAGTTGGTGCCCACACCGCCGAGCTGCCCGGAACCGGGCCGGTCCAAAAGCACCATTCCCCCCACGTCACTCATCGTGATCAGCATCGGGTCCACATTCATTGGCAAGCTTGCCGGCGTTTGCCCGCCGAAGGCGGTTGTGGAAGGATTGACCCAAATGATATTCGTGTCCTTTGTCCCCGCCGCCGAGGCCGCTGCCGAGACAAACACATATTCTCCCACAACAAAGTACGGCGTGTTGTACGAAACAGGAAAAGCCGTGTAGTTCGCCAGCGCGGTCTTTCCGGCCGAGGAATCCTGCGGCTCAAGGTCAAATGAGCTGGGAAGGAAGACGCCGTGCCCAAAATATCTTGGCCCGCTATTGATCGCGAACGTGTTGTTCATCGCCTGCCAAGTTTGATAAAAGCCGGTCGATCCTTTCCCTTCCACAATGTTGGTCGATGCCACGAAATTCAAATATCGCCCAATATTTCCACCGCCGGTCTGTCCTTGCTGGGAGACCGCAAAGAGATAGGAAATGAAGAGCGTTTTCGTGCCGGTGGCGGGCCGGGTGATGTCTTGCGCAAACTGCAGGACCGCGCTGTTACCCACAATATTCGGGCTGACCACTCCTCCTACGAAAGGTTGCGCAGGGTTGACCACTAGCGTCGTGATGGAATTGCCCGATGACGGCAAACCGGGAAAAGCGGACGGCAGCAGGGATTGAAGATTATTGTAGGTAAATACACTGGTGGACCAATTGGTCACTTGAATGTCCAACCCGTGGATGTTGGTGCCCGCCGTCCCGCTGAAACTCTGGTTGAGCCACGGTTCGCCGCTGGGGGCGATCAGGCCGGAAGTGCAAAGGTCAATGCTATTGGTGGGGTTCGCGGCGACAAGCGCGTTATACTCGGTAAACGGCTCGTAAGTCGGCAAGGCGTTGGCCGCGACGGCGGCAATGCAGGTGGCAATTACGATTATTCTTCTCATAAACGATTATTGTTGGGCGGCGGTTTATTCGGCGTTGATGGGTGAGTCCGGCCTCAGTCTGTCACGGTGGGACAACGGTTGAGGGCGTCAGTGAGTAAGTTGTATGCTGTACTAGCCAAAGGGCGTCATGGAAATTGGCCGATGGCGAAGTGAAAGATTGGCCGGAACAGGAAACGGGCGATTCGAATGCCGCCCCAAGCCACTTATGTATTTCCGCGTGCCCGTCCGCAAATCCAAATCCACAAGCGCCGTTATGGACTTGCGACGGATTGTCCTGAACTGCGATTGATGTCGATGTCACGCCACCCATGTTCACTTCAAAATATTCGTCATTGATGGTCGCGGGTTTCTCATCCAGAAATACGAACCATTGCGCGGATTTTTGAAGATCAGACGTTTTCATGAAATTCTCGAAACCGGTCACTGTGTCCCCGCCTTTCCCATTCATAAAACCGTTCATCGAAATGCTCCTCACGCGCGCCGTCCCCACCGGGTTGCCGGGGTCGCCGGGACATTTGTAAATCCCGGGATTCTTGGTGTAATTCCCCAGCAACGACTCCTTGAGATAGAGTACGTTGGTTTCGTCCGGCAAACCGCTCACATTCCCGTAGCACCACGTATTGGTTGCCTCGTAATAAGCAAGACCCTGTCCATCGCCTACATTGGGAACCAGCAAACCTCGGAAATCGTCGGCATACATGAGCCACGCAAGCGTCATTTGCTTTTCGTTGTTCAGGCAGTATGTCCCCTGCGCCTGAACTTTTGCCTTGCTCAACGCCGGCAAAAGCAACGCCGCCAATATCGCAATGATGGCAATGACCACCAACAATTCAATGAGGGTAAATCCCGTCCTTATTGCGGCTTGGCCGTCCGCTTGGCTGCGCGATTCAGATTTCATGCTTTTCTGGGCTTGTCGCGGATATTGACGCAAACGTGGCTCGATTACAACTACTTTTTTTCATTTCAAAACAATTTCCCGCAACAACTTTAGTAACTCTACTTGTTTAATATAGATTACGTCAAGCCTTTTTTTAATAATTTCCAGCTTTATACCGGCAAACTGATAAGTATTGCCGTCCCTTTTCCCTCTTTCGACCGAATTCTCACCTTTCCCCGATGCGTTTCGACAACCCTCCCCACGATCGCCAGCCCAAGCCCCGTTCCCCTCTGCTTGGTAGTGCTCAACAAAGATGAAAAAGAACGCCGCCTCTGCTCCTCTGGCATCCCCTCCCCGGTATCGCGAAATTCAATCAACACCTGCGACGGCTTCTGCCTCTTTCGCCCCAATCGAACCGCCCGGCTCGAAATGGTGAGGATGCCCCCCTTCGGCATCGCCTCCACCGCATTCAAAGTCAGATTCAAAAACGCCTGCGCCAACTGCGTCGGGTCCGCCATGATTTCCGGAAGTCCAGGGTCGAGATGGCGGAGAAAATGAATTTGCTGGTTGCGCAATTTGTGACGGATCAGCAGCGCCATGTCGTCGAGCAATTGATTGATATTGACAGAACTGAGCTTCGGCTCGGTGCTCCGCGCAAAATCCAGAATCTGCTCCACGATTTTATTCAAGTGATCCATTTTTTCCCGCAGGATCGCGTCGTCCTTGACGCGCGGATCGCCCGGCGAAAATTCCAGCCCGAGCGAATGGTAAAGCATCTTCATCACCGTCAGCGGATTGCGGATTTCGTGGGCGACCTCCGCCGCCAGCAGGCCCAACGCGGAAAGCTTTTCGTTTTGGCGCAATTGCTCCTCGACATCGACAATGCGCTCGTAAAGCCGCGCCTTCTCCAGCGCGATGGCCGAAAGTTCAGCCAGCGCCGTCAACGTATTGATTTCCTCATTGGAAAAACTGCGCGGCTGGCCGGTGTAAACATTGAGCGTGCCGATTGTCTGGCCTCCAAAAACCAGCGGCGCGCTCAACAAAGAAACCAGCCCTTCGCGCCGCGCCATATCGGTGTTTTGGTAAAGCGATGAAGTCTGGACGTTCTCCAGTTGCATCGGTTTTTTTCTCCGCACGACAATCCCCATGAAACTTTCGTCCATGCTAAGCCGGGGCTTGCCGAGATAGGCGGAGCCGGCGCCAAAACTTGCGCGCAAATCCAACCATTGCCCCGATTCATCCTGCATGAGCAACGAGCAAGTCCGCGCTTCCATCAGCGCGCACGCTTCGCGGGTGATGAGTTGAAGGGCTTCGTTCACCTCGAGCGCTGAATTGATGGTGCGGCTGACGCTGACCAGCGTCTCGAGAAGCCGCGCCTTGAGGCGGGATTGCTCAAAGAGCCAGGTGTTTTGAATCACCTTCGCCGCCTGACCGGTCAGTTCCTCCAGCAATTCCTGATCGCTTTCGCTGAAAGCGTCTTCGTTGTGCGAATCAACGTTGAGGACGCCGCGCACCTGTCCCAAAACCTCCAGCGGGACGGCAAGTTCGGAGCGAACATCGCGCCGGATCATGACGTAACGCGAATCCTTGCGGACATCCCCAACGCGCGCCGGCTTTCCTGAGCGGGCGACCCATCCGGTGATGCCCTGCCCGACGCGCAGTTTGACATCGGCCGCGTTTGCCGGAAGCCCTGCGGATGCCTGAATCTCAAGCAGTCCGTTGTTCGGATTGATGAGCGCGACCGAACCGCTGGAAGCCCGCATCAAACGCGTGGCTTCCTGTAAAATCAATTGCAAGGCCTGTTGCGGATCGAGCGTTGAGTGGATGACGTTGCTGACCTGGTAGAGTAATTTCAGCCGGTCGTAACCCGCCTTCAACTTGGCCGTCTCATCGTTCATACGTTCAACGCATTTGCGCCAGCAACGAAAGGCCAACCGCGCCGCAAATCATATTCGGAAGCCACGCGGCGAGGAAGGGCGGCAAATATCCGCCGACGCCCAGGCCGAAGGAAATGCGCTGCAATATAAAATAGCCAAAACAAATAAAAATACTGCTGGCGACGCCGACAAAAACATTTTGCCGCCCCGCTCGCGCGCCAAATGGCAGCGCAATCAACACCACCGCCAGGCACGTAAACGGCGCCGCGAGACGGCCGTTCAATTGCGTCAACAACATCGCTTTTTTTTCCGTGATCGGGTGAAGCCGGAGATAATCGATAATTTGCCGGATCGAAAGCTGCGTTCCCTGGCCTTTGGCGGCATCCGCGGGGTTGAGCATGTTGACTTTGATTTCGCTGTTGATCCACGAGGGAGTCTCCTGGAAGGACTCGCGCAGAACGGCATTGCTTGACTGGACAAATGGGATGCCCCTGCCGTACTGGAGCCAGACCTCCGCATTGTAGAAAGACCATTGGCCGTCTCCATAAACAGCTTTCGAAGCCACAATGGTTTCATTGGAACCGGGGCCTGGAGGCCATTGAACCTTCGGGTGAATCATCTCGGAGGTGTTTTTGTTGAAACCGCCAATGTTCCAATCGCGGTGGTCGGTCTCGTTGTAGAATTCCAATTTGTAAACCCAGTTGCGCTGCGTGGCATTCGGCAAGCGCCGTCCCAAAATGTATTTCTCCTGATCCGAAGCCCCCGGCAGCCAGAACTCGCTAATGATCAGCGCCACCAACCCAAAAACCGCCCCCACAATTATGTAAGGCATCGACAATCGCCACAAGCCGATGCCGGCGGCGCGGATCGCTGTCAACTCATTGTAGCGGCTCAGATTTGTCAGCGTGTAGAGCAACGCCAAAAGAAGGGAAACGGGCAGCACTTGTTCCACCAGCAATTCCGGGAGAAGGACCACGTAGTATTCAACAATGTCCAGGAAACGCATGTTGTTTTCCAGGAAGCGCGTGATCTGAAACATGAGATCGAAGGCGACATAGAATATCAAAAATCCGCACAGACAGTAACCCAACGGCACGAGCAACTCGCGCAATAAATAGCGGTCCAATAATCGCACGAATGAGATTAAAATGAGCGAGGAGCGGTTGACGAGGCTATTCCTGAACGATTTAATTTGGAATCGAAATTAAATTCGCGCAATTATGTCGCTGTGAATTCCAATGAAAACGCACCCTCCGCTCCGTGGTATTCGGGTGTCACCTCTTACCAATGGCTGATCCTGATCATCGCTTCCGCCGGATGGATCTTCGACGTCTATGAGGGCCAGATTTTCAATATCACCGCTCCGCATCTGCTGCCTTCGATTCTCGCGGGCACGCATGATTCGCACGGGCAAAAGTTTTGGACGGATGTTTTCTTTGGCGTTTTTTTGCTGGGAGGGGCGACGGGAGGATTGTTGTTCGGATTACTGGCCGACAGACTTGGACGGAAACCAACGCTTATCGCCACAATCCTGATGTACTCGGTTTTTTCGGGATTGATGTTTTTTGCGAAGTCGCTGTGGCAAGTTGGCCTCCTGCGATTTATGGTCGCGATGGGCACCGGGGGAGAATGGGCGGTGGCGGCGAGCCTTGTGGCGGAGGTTTTTCCTTCCCACGCGCGCACGCACGCCTCCGGGATTTTTCACGCGACGAGCGTGACGGGAACGTGGATCGCAACGTCGGCCGGCATTCTAGTCGGAGCGCAGTGGCGATATGCTTATTTGACAGGCATCATCCCCGCGCTGCTCGTGGCGTGGGTGATGAGGTCAGTGAAGGAATCGCCGCGACAGAAAAAGCAGGACGCCGAAAAATCCGGCAGTCTTAAGGAATTACTGTTTGATCGCCGCTGGTCGAAGCGGGCGATTCTGGGTATGCTTCTGGCGGCGGTGGGTTTGGGAACTTATTGGGCGGTGCATGTGGCAGGCCAGGGTCTGGCGGAATCGATGTTGGTCAAGCAAGGCGTTCCGCACGACATTGCCATCAGAAAGGGGCAGATCGCTTACGGTTACATTGAGACTTTTGGCGGGATCATTGGTCTTCTATGTTTTGCGCCGCTCTGCGAGCGATTTGGCCGGAAGCGCGCCTTCATCGGAATGCAAATCGCCGCGTTTTTGATCACGCCAGTGGTTTGTTTTCTCCCGCGCACTTACGGTCAGCTTTTGTTTTTGATGCCGATTTTTGGGTTTTTGACGTTGTCCATGCACGCCGGCTACGCGATTTATTTTCCCGAGTTATTTCCCACGCGGCTGCGAGCGACCGGAGCGGGATTTTGCTTCAACGTCGGACGAGTCGCGGCGGCATGGACCGTGTTTTTCTCCGCGTGGCTGAAAAAGCAAATGGATTTGCGGCTGTCGCTCTCGTTGCTGGCGGTACTTTTTCTGGCGGGGGCCGTGATTATGCTGTTCCTCCCGGAAACAAAAGGCCGACCCCTGCCAGAATGAGTGATTGATATTTTATTTGCTGAATTAATAACAAAGCTTGTTATTTTCGAGGCTGGCGATAAATCATAAAAATGAATGTTTCGCTGACAAAAGAGCTTGAAAGAATGGTTGATGAGAAGGTCACGAGCGGTCTTTATAATAATGCCAGCGAGGTGATAAGAGATGCCTTGCGACGGGCTTTTTGCCCCGCACCCGAAATCGACGTTGAACAAGACACCCCGGAACTGGCGGCGTTGCTGCGGGAAGGAATTAACTCCCGTCACGTCCGGCACAAAAAAGGCGATATTCGGAAGATTTTGGCAAAGGCGAGCGCTAAAACGACGCGATGACCGTCGTCCGTTCAGAACGGTTCGACTTGGATGTGGAACGGCCCCTGGTATGCGCCAGATGAAGACCATGAGTACATTGGTGTCATCGAAGCGCAGTTCAAAGGTCGGTTAGGGATCGATTTAACGAAGCTACGGTTTCACGATCAAGGTGACTCCCTCGTAATAAGTGGCCTAGAACCCCAGTTTCAATCGGGACATCGTAAAATAAATTGTTTACTCGCCGAGGGAAGGATTAAAAAACACAGCGACACTCCTCTCCTAACCGACTCTTACACGGTCGAAAAAAATCATCAATCGCTGACAACATGGAAAGACGACCATTATCAGAGGGTTGACCAACGAATCAACGACGGTGTTGAATTTAAATGGTTGCGCGACGACCTTCGACGTCGCGCCCGTGATTTTTTACGGATTCTGTTGCAATCGTTTGGCAAAAAGCTGGTGTTTGATGACAGCTATTCCGGACCAGGTTGTGGCCTGAACGAGTATATAGAAAGCCATAATCACCGGATAGATGATAACATTGCAAAGTTACGATAGAGTGTGTTGCTCGTGTGGTCTGCTGGTTAGATACCGTAATTATCTTGGATGAATCCGGCCAGACACTTGATATGCCACTTTGGCATTTCAAAGTTTCACATTCCACCGGTTTCAACACACGCTCTGATCGTGATTTTATCGGAACTGCTGCCGCTTTGGAATGCGAGAACGCAGGACAGGACCGATCTCATTAACGCACAAGTTTGTTGTACTCTTCATGCGTGCCGATCCAAACCCATTCAACGCCACCGGTGATTCTGTGGGCCAAGGCGCGAAGATGCTGAACGGGTTCCGGTAGTTCCTTATAGTGCTTCCAAAACCCGCGGGTGGCTCTGGAGGTCATTCCTTGTCAGACGGCCAGTCGTGCAGCAAAGAAGTCTGACGTTCGGCGACGGCTTCATCGAAAAGAAAATCCAGCTTGCCATTGGTCGCATTGCGCTCCATCTGCCGCTTCCAGAGATCGTGGTAGCGGTTGGTGACTCACAAGGCCAGCCGGTCGAAGTCAGAGTGAGTTGCGCGGCGGCTTGTTCGATTTCTTCCACCATATTCATCGGAACAAAATAATTGAGGGTGCGAGGTGGTGCAAATCGTAATGCGCTCAAATTGCGTCGGGACTCGGACTACTTTAATCGCTTTTATTAGCTTGGGTAAACCAGCGTTGCTGCCCGATCAGGCGGGAGGTTGGTTTGGGGGCGCGCGGGGCGGTGCGATAGTCCGCCGGCCAGCACGCCGATGGCTCGTTCCGCATCGAGCCGGCGCAATTCTTGCCGCCGCGCTTGTCCAAGCCTCGGGCCGGCTTCCCGCCTGCCCCGACCCAGCATTTGCGCCTCTTGACATCCGCCTCGGGAAACGGAACATTTACAGGGTTATGAAACAGCAGCAACGCGCCGCGCACAAAAAACTCGACTATCCGGAAACGACCGCCGGCAGTCGCCTTGCCGCAAAAGCCCGCAAAATGGCCAGCAAGCTCACCGCTGAACAGCGGCGGGAGCATTTCAATGGGGCGATGGCAATGATTTATGGCGGCGCAAAAGAAGCAACTGTCGCTCGACGCTAACTTCGTCTTTGATCTCGCTGGAGAGGAAGATTTCGCACACGATTTGCTTGAAACTTTCCAAAGGAAAGGGTTCGGATTGGTTCTGCCGCCCACAGCCTCCCACGAATTGCACCTCATTTTCACCCGCGGCAATAGTGAAGCAGAACGGGAGCTTGCACGGACGGCACTGACCCGCTTGAAACAATGGGGAATTCTGCCCTTTGATTTGGATTCAGCATCGGAGGCCGTCTGCGAACAATTCGTTCGCAGTTTGATCCGACAACGGCTAATTCCCGAAGACGAATTCAATGACGGGTTGATTCTGGCCGAAACTTCACTGGATCAAATTCCCCTTTTGGTAA
>DATAUD010000028.1:0-38711 GCA_036268455.1 Verrucomicrobiia bacterium | reverse complement strand
TTGGACGTTGCTGATGGTTAGCGCGCTCGTGTTCGCGCCGCTGACACGCCCGCCATCGGCGATTGCAACGCCGTTGGATTGCCATCCATAAGTAATGGGCAGAGTGCCCTGGAATAATGCTGAAAGGACAACGGTGGAACCGACCACCGCGGTGGTGGACGTAATGTCCTGCTCGAGTTGAGGCGCACCGGAAACAACCGTTACAGAAACCTCGCCGGAAAAATTTGTTCCGTAGGGATTGTACGCTTCCAGGGTAAACGTGTTGTTGGTCGAAAGGGAGGCAATCGACAACGCGGCATTCGTCTCCCCTGGCACGGGATTGTTGTTTTGGTCCAGCCACTGATATGAAATCGGCGCGCTTCCAATCACCGCGGCGGACACGGTCAAAGCGCCCCCGGAACTAATGTTGGTGCTGGAAATCGGCTGCCGCGTGAAGACGGGGCTGATGACATTTTTATATGTAAAATCGCTGACTTGCTGTTCGCCAGAGGCCGAGCCGGTTGCGGCTGTGAATCCGACATAGCCGACAGATGTCCCGAGAACCGAGGGTATGTTCAAGTTGGTTGAAAACGAGAACTCCGTGCCGGCGTTGGTATCGGTCAGAATGGCCGTTGCCACTCCGTCGTAATAGGTAAGCTGGACATTGATCAAATGCCCGGGACTGGAATTGCCCCCATCCAGAGCCAACGGAGACGTGTTGAGCGAAGGGCCGAGCGCGCCATTGGCATCCCATGAAATGCCGGTCGAGGCGGAACCGGAGTTGACGTTGATTTCAAATTCGACGCTCGGCGAAATGGCCAGGTTGCCCCCGGTGACATCGCCGACCCCCAGTCCGGTGGCGTCTTGACCGATGGCCGCGATTCCGCGGGGGTCATTCTGAATGCAAAATACCAGGCCGTCGCCGGGACCGGTCGAGCCGCCCGGAATGGCGGCCATCTGATAATTGAAACTGGCTTGGAACTGGCCGACTTCCTGCGGGAAGAGATAGAAAATGCTGTTCGATTGGTCGCTGCCAACAGTCGTGAGTTGCGCAAGATTGGTCCCGAGCCAGATGGCCGAAGGCTGCGCCGATCCCTTGTTTGCCCAGCTCACGCCGTTGCTGTTGAACGTCAGATACGGCTCCATTGTCACAGTCACCATGCCGCTGGTCACGGCGGGAACAATGTTGGAATCTGATACCACCAAATCGTAAGAGCCGGCCGCCGACGCGGGGACATTGCTGATGACGAACGGATAAGTAGTGGCGCCGGCAATGTTCGTGCCGTTTTGCTGCCATTGGTATGAAAACGGAGGCACACCGCCAGTCACCACGGGCGCAAATTGAAGCTCAGACCCCGTCACCACGTCGTAATTCGTCGCCTGCCAATTGATTGTCAGGGGAGCGGGCTTGCTTGAGTACAGCGCGAAAACGTCCGCGGAGGTCAAGTCGCGATTGTAAATCCGCACATCGTCCAGCGTTCCGGTGAAGGCCTCGCCATAGGCAGCGGCTTTTAGCTGGCGATTGCCGATGCTGACTTCGTGGCTGTTGGTGAGCAGCGAGAACGGAGCGACTGCCACAGCCGCCAACTCACCGTTGACGTAGCAATTCATTATGCCGGACGAAGCATTCAGGACCGCCGCGACATGCTGCCAGCTTCCACCGGGGCCGACAGCGGTTTGCGCGGTATAAACAGTCGCGTTGGTGTCCCGCACATAGAAGCGATAGTTGCCGCCGAAGATGTCCAGCGTATATTGCTCGCCCCCGCCGCCTGTGCCTTTGGCGATGATTGCCGCGCCATTGGTTTGGGCCGGCCCACCCATCACCCAGGCCGACAGACTGAAGGTCGGAATGGTGGAGAAATCCAGCGTCGCCGGCGCCGGCTCGCCGACGTTCGGCATCGCTACGACGTTTGTGGCCTGGCCGTCGGAATTGAATTCCAACGCGCCGCCAAAAAGGCCATTGGTCCACATCGTAGTGAATGTCGGATCGTTAAATCCCACGAGCGCGCCGGTGTTTCCGTTGCCAGAGGAATCAGCGGCGGTCGGGGAACCGCTGCCGTCGTCAAATTTCCAATAACCGACCAAACCGGTGTTGGTGTCGGCCGCCGGCAGCGATTGCAAGGCGAGCACCGCGTTGGAACTGACGGTCGCCCCTTCGGAATTGGTGATGACCACCGTGTAGGTCCCCGCGTTGGTGGCTTGCGCGTTGCTCACCGTCAGCGAGGAGGCGGTCGCGCCGACGACGTTCGAGCCATCGAGTTGCCATTGGTAGCCCACCGGCAACAGGGTGGTTGAAGAATTGATAGCCACTGAAAATACCGGGCTGTCGCCCAGATAACCTGAAACGCCGCGGGGCTGGGTCGAAATGGAAGGCACATTGGCGGCCGTGGCGCCGTTGGTGTAGAGCTGAAAAATATCCGCGCTGGTTAAAACCCGGCTGTAAAGCCGAACATCGTTTATGATTCCTTCGAAGGGAATGCTGGCGTTGACCGTTCCAGGTTCTTTGGCCCCAATCGTCAGCGGATCGCTGGTCGTCAATTCCGAAGTGGTAAAGCCGCTGCCGGTTTTGGTGCTATTGAATTGGCCGTCGATGTAAATGTTGTTGATCTGCGGAGTATCGCCCCAGACCATCGCCACATGGTACCAGGTGTTTGCCGCAGGGCTTACGCTGCTGTTGATAATCTGCATGCCTGTGCCGGCGGAATTGCGGATTATCGATGCGAACACCCCATTGCTAATGTAAAGGCAATATTGTTCTTGTCCGTTGGCCCCCTTGCACATGATGGCCGCGCCATTGGATTCCGCGCTGCCGGGCACGCTGCAATTGACCCACGCGGCAATGGTCAGCTCCCGGCCCGTATTGAAGTCGAAACTGGACTCATTTGGGATGGAGACGTAATCGTTGGTGTCGCCATTGGCATTGAAGAGCAGTCCCTCTCCGAATTTTCCATCCGGTGTCCACATGGTCGTATAATTGGTGTCGGAAAAACCGGTTAGCATCCCGGTAAAATTATTGCCCGATGAATCGACCGCATTCGAGGAACCCGACCCGTCATTCAACTCCCATTGCCCAATAAGTCCCGTGGTAATATCGCCGCGCGCCGATGAAACGACAAACAAAATGCCGACGACGAAAGCGATGCCTGCGCTGAGATAAGAGTGCTTCATAGTCGGATAGTGGCGGAAATCGCAAGCGATGCCAAGTCCCATGTACATTGGATTGGAGCCCAGCGATTCAAGATGCTAGCGCGCTAAAAACAGACTCAAATAATTAAATTTGACAAATGATTAGGCGGTGTCAGTTTTTTTCGGCTCAGAAAGAAAAACCCGTCGAATTATCAAAAAATGAGGAACTTGAACCAACTCGCGTGGAGTCTGTTGATTGTTGGAATCCTGCTGTCGAACGCCCGATCAACCAAGGCTGATTCGTTAATTGTCACCAGCGGTCAAACCATTCAACTGGGTCTGTCCGGTATCAGCACAAATTATTCTTACAGCTCCGTAACCGTCGATGCGGGCGGCACATTGAGTATTTCAGGGAATGTCACTTTGACCGTTACCTCCAACGTGCTCATAAACGGCGAGATTACCGGAGGATCGACAAGCCAGCCGCCGCCTGGAACGGATGGCGGGAACGGAGCCGACGGCGTGGTGGTGGGCAACGTCGCTGAGGACGGCTATGGCGGCGAAGACGGCGGAAATGGCACCAATGGCTCGAGTGACGTGCCCAATTTAACGATCCTTGCGAAGAACATGGTCGTCAACGGTTCCATTCTCTTTAATCCACAGGAAAACGGCGGTGATGGAGGTGACGGCGGCGCCGCGGGAAATGGCGCAGACGGGCCCACTGGCGCCGCTGCCGGATGGGGCGGTCCAGGCGGCGTGGGGGGAAATGGCGGGAATTCTCTTTTCGCACCCTACTTGTCGATCGAGGTTGCGGCCGAAGGCGGTTCTTTACCGAGTGCGGGCAGCTTCGTTTTGGGAACAAACGGGGTGATCTCGCTTGATAACATGGGAACGGGCGGAGGGGGCGGTGATGGCGGCGATAGTGGCACGGGCGGGAAAGGCGGAGATGGCAGCGGCGGCGGAAACGGCGGCGCGGGCGGACAAGGTGGTCCGACTGGATTTGGCGGCACTGGAGGTGATGGCGGATCGAGCGGAACGCTGGTGATACGCGGCCTGGGAATTGACTTGGAAGGTCAGATTTCGCTGCGCGGGAGCGATGGCGGCGACGGCGGCGACTTGGGTACGCCGATGGACGGCGGCAACGGCGGCAACGGAAGCCCTGACCCAGCCGGTGGCATTGGCGGGAGAGGAGGCAATGGCGGCGATGCTGGTAATTCTCTTTTGGATTTTAATCCGGGTGGGGCCGGGGGCAATGGTGGTTTTGGCGGGAATTTTTATGTGGAAGTGTCGGTGGCTTTTACCAATTTTTCCAAGATGGATTTTTCCGGTGGAAACGGCGGAAATGGGGGGGAGGGCCAGCCCGCGGACACAGGAATGGGTGGCACCGGCGGGAGCGGCGCTGGAGGCGCGGCGTCAGGACAAGATGGCCAACCCTCGGCGGATACTCCGGATGGGCCACCTGGGTTCGCCGGGGCGAATGGCAGTATGAGCGTGATTAATTCAAGCTGGGGAACGGTGTCGCCCAACGGCTGGCAAACATTCGGGGATGGAATCCTGACCTTTGGCCTCACCAATAACATTCATACGCTGATTCTTTCCTCGACGAACGGCCCGTTCTCAATCGTCGGCCAATCCAGCGATCCCCGGCTTCAATATGATTCCGGGGCCGGCGAGTCGGTTGTGGAGACGAATGAGCCGGTGGAATTCCAATTTGCCTACCAATGGTTAAGCACCAATGGCTCGGTGGATGTTTTTCTCGGCGGCCAACTCGTGGTTCATCTTAACGCCCCGGCTGTCCTGACAAATGGTTTTACCGAGAGCACCCTGATCCTCACTGAATTGCCGGCTGAGGTGACTGATGAATTGAGTTTGACGTTCCAACTGAACACCGTCGGACCGGCCCAGTTTGAATTGGGGAATATTTCGCTTCAAGGGTTGCCACAGTCGCCCTTCATCTCCATCGGGCCTTCGCCTACGAATTCAACTGCGTTGAGCCTGAGTTGGTTTGGGTCCACCAACGAGAATTATCAGGTGCAGTATTCCACGTCCCTTGCCAGCGGCACGTGGATGAATTTGGGTCCTGTCATTTCCGGCCAGGGAGCGGCTTACGCGTTGGCGCTGCCTGCCGCGCCGGGTGATCCCGCCCGGTTTTATCGACTGATGACGACCCCGGCAAATTGAGCTGACTAAAGTGTGGAGGAATGCCTGGATTCTCCTGGCTGTTGAAGGAAGAGACAACAAAATCAATGAACGTTCTCATTGTAAGCGCCTTGCGCACCGACTGGCCAGTTAGCCTCAAATCGACACTTGGGCTGGAGACGGTGTCGCCTACACATACACCCGTCTTTGGAAATTTCGCTTTGAATTATCGCGTGGCGATCTATCATAGTCAGGTGTCCAATCTGCTGAGGCAACCAAAAGTACAAATAGTGAAGACACGAGTGACGAGTGACACGAGGATACGAGGATACGAGGATACACGACATACTGAACGCACGGTTCGAAGCTGAGCGGTTTAAAGTGAATCCAACGGACTTTTCGCTTCATTTTTACCGCTCTTCCAGTCGGGTGCTCGCGTGCGCACGCCAGGAACAGCCGTCGCAGAATTTGACAATTTGACAAAACTCTCCCGAGAAAAGTCTTGCAAAACTCGAAAAATCGAACCAAGATCAAGCCCTAAAAAAAGTTCAAAGGAGTCGTTTATGAGGACGGAATGCCTTTTGCGAGTGTTCGAGAGTTTCAGCCTCGGTGCAAGCATCTTATTTTTTTCCGGTCTTTGCCTTGGTCAAACCAATGTTCCGCTGCCAAGCATCGAGATAAGCGAGCCGACCAACGGGGAAGTATTCGTTGCTCCAACGAATGTTAAGGTCTCCGCTTCGATCAGTTATGGCGCGGCTATTACAAATGTGGAGTTTTTTGCCAATGGGAACGCATTGGGGAAAGGCATTTTGGCAATTAGTTCAGGGTTCGGCGGAACGTTTTCTTTAACTTGGACAAACCCCTTGGCGGGCATCTATACGCTGACGGCTGTCGGCCTTGGTGGTCAGTCGGTTACGTCCTCGCCAGTGAACATCATAGTCGAGCCAGCCCCGCCGCCAACCAATTACGCCCTGGCAATTCTCACGCCGACTAATGGCGAGAGCTTCGCCGCCCCGACCAGTATTCAAATTGTCGCCGGAGTCAATTATTTGGGCGGGCCAACCAACGTGGAATTCTTTGCCAACAGCAATTTGTTGGGGACTGGAGAACTTCGCGTAAGTTCGGGCTTTGGAGGATTGGTATATTTTACCTGGTTAAACCCGGTGCCGGGCGCATATACGTTGACGGCTTCGGGAATGAACAGGGCTGGCGCGTTAATAATCTCTTCTCCGATAGACATCACCGTTGAATCGAGTGTGCCGGTCACAAATCCTCCTTTGATTCGCATCCTGTCGCCGACAAATGGACAGACGTTTATCGCGCCGACAAACATTGAGCTTACCGCCGGAATACTATTTTCGACGAATTCGTTTGTTCCCACCAATGTGGAATTCTTTGCGGGAGCGAATGATTTGGGTAGCGGAACTTTTGCCCCAACTCTCCCTATATCGGCATTGGCCTTTTCATTGACATGGAGCAATGTGCCTGTCGGCGATTACGTTTTAACGGCAGTTGTCACTGGCAACGCTGGATTATTCGCCACATCGGCCCCCGTCAGTATTATCGTTCAAAACCGCCAAACCAATTTGCCACCTGTGGTACGAATCGTCGGGCCCGCCAACGGCGCGTCTTTTCGTGCTCCGATCAATATTCCCGTTTCGATTTTTGCCTATGAACAAGATGCCCCCTTAACGGCGTTGGCGGTTGAACTGTTTGCCAATTCAAACAGCTTGGGCTTCGCCTCTTTGCTGCCGTTGCCAGCGAGCGGTTGTCCCAACTGCCCGCCGCCGCCCGATTTCGGCCTTGTCTGGAGCAATGCGCCGCCGGGCGATTACGTATTGACGGCTGTGGCAAGCGATACCAATGGCAGTTCAACCGTTTCTGCTCCTATTCACATTTCAATTTTGCCGGCGGTTCTGCCGCCAACCAATCGTCCGGCGATTGTCAGTGTCATTGCCACGGACCCGATTGCGATTGCCGGAACCAATTCTTGGGTTTGGCCGGAGGAAACGAATACGCCGCAATCATGGAGCGCATGGCCGATTCGCAATCCCGTATGGCAGACAAATTCCGGCCCCAAAACCGCCGTCTTTACGATCAGCCGATTCGGCCGCACCAACGGCGATTTGGTTGTGGCCTACGATCTCGGCGGGACTGCCAGCAACGGAGTTGATTACATTGCTCTGCCGGGCGTTGTAACGATTCCCGCCGGCCAACGGCAATCCATTATTCCAATCGTTCCTATTGACAACAATTCGCCGACTTCCAATAAAACCGTTCTTTTGACATTGGTGCTTTCGACGAACGCTCCGCCCGATTATCTGCTCGGATTGCCCCGGCAAGCGTCGGCGCTGATTATTGAGGGTAAACAACCCTGGCGGACGATGGTCAGCGGCATGTTGCCGGGGGCCGGTTTCTACTACAACGGGCCTGGGCCGAACGGCGCATGGTTTTACATCGAGAGTTCAAGCGATTTGGTTCATTGGAAAGCCATCTGCACAAATCAGGTGATCGACGGCTCGATTGATTTCATCGACCCAAACGCATCAGCTAATCCAGTTCAGTTTTATCGCACCGTTCCGCTCGCCAATCCTCCGACGGAATAATTGGCACTTCTCAACCAACACATTTCTGGACAGATTCGGTGCCGGGTGCCGGTGTCGGTTCTCACTATTTGCACTTGTTCCATTGCACGTCCTGCCCGGAAATATCTTTTCGACCGACGATCAATTGACTTTTTCGAGATAGCCGAGATCATCGTAAGGGACGGACACCGAAATGCGGGCTGGGCCGGAGTATTGTTTGCCGTCAAATCTTTCCCACGTATCCGGCGGAAAAGTGACTTCCCGATCTCGGGCGCCTTTTCCAATACCGGGGCGACGAGGATATCGTTCCGAGAGGCAAAGCACACACTGAAACAGGACAAAAAAAGGAGTATTTATGTTTACCATTCTAGTGTACTGTCTCTTAAATAACTGGTGTTATGTCAGGGGTATGATATTTTCCATGGATGCCACGACAAGCACCGCTTGTGAATCTGACTGAGCCGGACCGTCAAGAACTGGAACGGTGGGTGGCAGCGCACCGCACGCCGCAGCAGGTTTCGCAGCGCTGCCGGATCATTTTGGCTGCCGCTCAGGGCCAGCAGGACAAGCTCATCGCCGATGACATGGACCTCAATTTCAAGACTGTGGCTTTGTGGCGGCGGCGATTTCTCAGCGAGGGACCCGATTGCCTGTGGGAAGTAGCCGAAGGGCGGGGACGCAAGCCCACTTTAACTCCCGAAGAGGTGGAGAGCATTGTAGAAGCGACGCTCCAAACCAAGCCTGCGGGGGCCACGCACTGGAGTTGCCGCTCTATGGCCAAAACCCAGGGTGTCAGCAAAGCCACCGTGAACCGGATCTGGCAAAGCCATCACATCAAACCGCACCTGAGCAAGGGATTTAAACTGTCGCGGGATCCGAACTTCCTGCAGAAGTTGACCGACGGTGGGACTCTATCTGAACCCTCCGGAGAAAGCTTTGGTGCTCTGCGTTGACGAAAAGAGCCAGATTCAGGCCTTGGATCGCACACAATCGGGATTACCCCTCAAGAAGGGGCGGTGCGGAACGATGACCCACGATTATAAGCGCAACGGGACGACGACGCTCTTTGCGGCGCTGGAAGTGGCGCAAGGCCAGGTCATCGGTCAATGTTACGCTCGCCATCGCCACCAGGAGTTCTTGAAGTTTCTCCAGCGCCTAGATGCGGAGTTCCCTGGCGAGGCCAAGTTACATGTGGTGATGGATAATTATGGCACTCACAAACATTCCCGAGTGCAGCGCTGGCTCAAACGGCATGACCGTTTCATTCCGCATTTTGTCCCAACCAGTTCGAGTTGGTTAAACCTGGTGGAGCGATGGTTTGGCGAGTTGACCGGCAAACGCATCCGCCGGTGAGTCTTTGTCAGCGTTGAAGATCTGCAAACCGCCATTGAGGAATTTCTGGCCGCCTGGAACAACGACCCCAAGCCGTTCGTGTGGACGGCGACAGTAGAATCAATCGTCGAGAAACTGAGCCGGTGCAGACAGACCCTGGAGCGGATAAAACCCGGCTGCACCCGCCTCAGAATGCGAAAAACAAAGGGAAAATAACTCCAGTCGTTTGTGAGACACTACACTAGGAATTACAGGAAACGTTGGAAGCGGAGTCGCGCAAGCTTTGCTCGCGGCGGGGAAGGAAGTCAGAGGTATCGTGCGTGACAAGTCAAAAGCCACGCACCTCGCAAAACAAGGTGTCGAGCTGGTGACGGGTGATATTTCGGACACGGAGTCGTTGGTGAAAGCGATGCAGGGATGTGAGGGAGTTTTTGTGATGAACCCTCCCAACTTCGCGCCGAAGCCGGGATTTCCCGAGGCCAGGGCTTCGTTGTCAAACATCCGTTCGGCACTCGCGAAAGCAGTTCCGCCAAAGGCCCTTTACCTTTCCTCCATCGGAGCGCAGCATGATCGCGGGCTTGGGCTTATCACCCAATCCCACATGCTTGAAGAAATCATGGGGGGACTTCCAAGCGCAAATGCGTTCATTCGACCCGCGTGGTTCCTTGAAAATTATCAATGGGATGCGCAAAGCGCCCGCGAAACCGGCCAGATAGACGCTTATTTGGAACCCGCCACAAAAGAGTTCCCCATGGTGGCAACAAAAGACATTGGAGAGCTTGCGGCAAAAACACTGCTCGAAAGTTGGAAAGGGAATCGAATTCTTGAGCTTGAGGGCCCAAAGCGATATTCGCCGCTTGACGCTGGAAAGGCGTTTTCAAAGGTTCTCGGAAGAGAAGTAAACGTGCATTTCATTCCCCGGTCACAGTGGCAGGAGAAGTTTGTGGCTCAAGGAACGCCCGCGGATTGCACCGGTGCGCGGATCGAAATGGTAGAGGGGTTTAATTCTGGATGGATTGATTTTGAAGGCGACGGCGTGGAGCGTTTCAAGGGGAAGGTGACGCTCGAGGAAGTCATAAAGAGCCTGATCGCGAAAAACTCCGCGCCCGCATAGCTGGGGTAAATCGGCGGTGATTGTCGATGCTTTTTTTGTTCCCGAGGCGCAAGGGCGCGCCTTTGGATGCCCGGAAAAAGATTTCGAAAAAACATCGACAAAATTGCCATTCTAGTGTATATACACATCATGAGGAAACAATTGGATATGACTTTGGTCGAAAACTGCGCGTGTTTTACCGTGCGCCGGATATCACGGGCAATAACGCAGTTCTTTGACTCGGAGGTGCGCCGGCTCGGAATTCGCCCCACGCAAACGCCGATCCTCGGGGCGTTACAAGCCAAAGATGGGTGGGGCATGGCGGAATTGAGCGAATGGCTCGGGATGGAGCGCACGACGTTGTTGCGAAATCTTCGCCCTTTGCAACGGGATGGCTTGGTGCGGGCAAATGGCGGCGGACGAGGCGGCCACGTGGAACTTGAGATCACAAAAAAGGGGCGCAAGGCCCTGGCCAAAATGCTTCCCGCGTGGCGGTCCGCCCAAGACAGAGTGGTCGCGATCCTCGGCAAGGAACGCTGGTCGTCCATTATCGGGGATTTAGAGGAGGTAACGGCGAAATTGAAGGAGTGATTACTACAAGAACGGAAAAGAATTTTTTCGGCAAAACAAAGTGTATATACACACTACTTTGCCGGAGAAAAGTCATGGATAAAAAAACAAACTAGAAATAAAGGACAAAAAATATGAACGTGGAAACTGAAAATATCGGAAGCCTCAAAGAAATCGTGGCTTTGGGACGTTGTGATAACCATTCGAGCGTAAAGTCAGTCGTTACCGTGGCGCTGGCAATGTGGTTTGGGCTCGTCTTTCTCCTTGGCGCTCATGGCGGATTCCTCGGACGTCCGGGTTCACCGCCCCTGCCGATTTTCTTCGGCTTCGCAATTCCCTTGGCGGTGTTTTTTGCCGCATACTTTGGATCGAGCGCATTCCGGGCGTTCGTCCTCGGCGCCGACCTACGGCTCATCGCGGCGATTCAGGCGTGGCGGTTTGCCGGTTTTGGCTTCCTCTCGCTTAATGCGTTTGGTGTTCTGCCCGGACTGTTTGCTTTCCCGGCCGGACTCGGGGACATGGCGATTGCGGTCAGCGCGCCTTTGATCGTGCTGGGGCTTATTCGCGACCCATCGTTCGCAATCAGCCGGCGGCATGTGATTTGGAATATCATGGGGATCGTTGATCTCGTTGTCGCTGTGTCACTAGGCACAATATGTTCGGGTTTCTTACCCGGGCTTACTGGGAACGTCACAACAAGCCCGATGTCACTATTACCCGAGGTGCTCGTCCCGGCGTTTTTGGTGCCGCTCTTTATTATGTTGCACTTCACGGCTCTTTCTCAAGCGCGACAATTAGTTCGCCCGGAGAAATTAGCGCGCACATAAATCGTTTGAACCAATGCGAACACCAATGGGTATGCGATCTTGGCCGGTCCCGTGGCGGGAAGCGGGCGTTACAAAGTGACAGAATTGTTCTGCTCAACGAGAGTAAGCGCGACGGAAGTAACGAAGGGTGTGCCCTGGAGAGTATTGCCCACTGCGGACAATTGAGGAGTGGGGACGGAGACCGCGGACATATTGGGTGAAGAAAAATCAAAAGTAATTCCGGTGGAGTCGAGGATCAGGCTAAATCGGCCAAGGCCCCGGCGCGCAATGACGAAGACGTTCACTGTAAGGCTTTCGTTGAGCACCATGTTGCCCGACGCGACACAACGCGAGACGAGAGCGACGACAGCGGAACTCAGAAAATACGCGGAAGCGCCGCCGACGGAGCGGGACACGGCGGACGGTGTGGTCATGTCCAGGCGGTTCCCGCCCATGACCATTGAACTGATTCGGCCGTTTTGAACCTGATCGTCCGAAAGGATGAGGAAGCCGGACGAGGTCAAGCCAGCCATTTCGTTATTGTCCAATCGCAGTTTGAGCGGGTCAATGGCGGCGCTCGCAAATGCCTGTTGTCCCAACTGGGTCAGTTGGGAAAAGAAGTTTTGCAATTCCCCGCTGTAAAACGTGGAAGAATTTGTGTTGTAAAAATAGGGGTTAAAAATGGCGCCATCCCACTGAGCTTCAATTTGGACAGCCGAAATGGTGGGGAAATTGGCCTGATTCACTCCCAGGGTAAAATTGATGACGATCTGTCCGTTTACCGGCACAATATTATTAAAGACTTTGTCGTCGGCCACGAGCTGCCCTTTGTCGGCAAAGATATCGAATTCAGTCAATACCTGGTTGCCGTTGATGGAGACATCAAAGACCCTTGCGCCGACGGTGTTGAAGGCGAGTTCCACGAATTTCAAAGTGACTTGGTAGAAACCGGGAACCGGAACGGCAAAGGTGTAGGTGAAGACGCCGAATCGCTCGCTCTGGTAAAGCGGAGCGTCTGACGCATCCGGGAGGGGACTTGTGATAGCGGCGCCGGCGGGGCCCGGCTGAATGGGATTTAGGGCGGAACCGGTGACTGTGAGGCTGCTCACGGAGGCCTCCGGCAGCCATGTGTTCCCCTGATCGTCCGTAAACGACTGGGTTCCGGTATAAACGCGAATCGGCTGTGGCGCGGCGGAAATCGCGAGGGGATTGCTGTCAGTCATCGGCAACGGGTAACCCATGGCGACTGTCAAACCTATGACAGTGAGGTTTTGAGGGTCCATAGCCGCCATGGCAGCCATCGAAGGCGAGAGAATCCAGAGGCCGCCGTTGCAGGAAACGACTTCGTTGTTGTTGAATTTAATTTCGTCTTCCGCGCCAACGATCAACGCGGCCACCACCAGATTTGTGAAGAGGTTGTCCTCGAACACGGCATTACTAAGGGAGGAAGCCAGGACAGTTCCGCCCTTTGCCGCCAAGTTGGGCAGACTGTTCACGGGGTTAAAAATCGGATTGACGACGATTGGATTGACGAGGATGGGGTTAACGTCGATCGGATGGAAAATAATTGGATTGATCACTGGATTGACCACTGGATTGATCACTGGATTGATCACTGGATTGATCACTGGATTAACAACTGGATTAACAACTGGATTAACAACTGGCTTGATGACCGGATCAATGATTGGCGATATTGCGGTGCTCGGCTCAACGCGAGCGACTGACATTGCCATGGTCTTCTTTTTGGAGGCCTTGCTCGTGGCCACCTTGGTCTTTTGGGGGACTGCCGCGAGCGTTTCTCGGGGGATCAAGTTCCCGATATTTGTTTTGTTCACATCCAGCGGCGGAGCAGGGGTCGTGGTGGGCGGTGGAACGAAAGAAACTGACGGCGCGATCAAAAAGCCCGCGAGCGATCCACCGCCTTGAAATTCATTTTTCCTCATGACCAGGCCATCACACGAACCGGCGGCGAACACCGCGGCTCCAAACAGCGTTGTCGTGGCGGTTGGCGTTGTGGTCGCGGCTGGGGCCGCTTGTGGATCAAGGGTCACTGTGCCGGCGAATTCTCCGCGTGTGGCAATTTCGCGAATCAACGGGCGGACACTCGGAGTGACGACCGTAAACAGGCACTCCGTAATGGTCAGGGAAGAGCAATTGACCGGACGGACGCCGACAGAAACGACGAGGGACGTCACGCCCTGGTTGACATCCGGGCTGAGCGAAGCCAGTGGCAATCCGGCGAAGTTGGTCCCTTCGAATGGGGCTTTCGGCATAATGAATCGCAGACCGTGTATCGCAAATGAATCTACGCTGTCCATGATGATCATGCCATTTGCAAACCCGGCCGGCTGGCTGGTTTGCAAAACTGCGGTTCCCGGCTGGCAGCCCGAGAGAGTGATATTTGAATGGGCCGCTGTCAACTGAAGCGGAGCGGCGAGTGTGTAGGTTCCCGGTTGGAGACAAATGACCGAGGCGCCCGGCATGTTGGCGAATGAGTCGAGGATGTTCTGAAGCGTGTTAGTCGCCGTTACGTCGCCTGGTTGGATGTTCACGGTGCAGCCGCAGCAAACATCGTCGGCTGAGGGAGGCCATGGCGTCCGGCAATCCGGCGGAGTGCTTGGAAAAGCGCTGATCACCGAGAGGATCGCATAATGGTGATGGATTCCGCGCGGCGGGGCGGCATTGAGGGTTTCCACGGAACCGTCCGATGTCCGCGCCGCAAATGTCCAGTAATCACCGGTTTTAAAGCCGCCGAGGGCTAGGTTGAGCGCGAAGGAAACGGTGACGCCGTTTTCGAGCACGAGGGCGATTCCGGCGGCGGTGATCGGGATATCGCCGGAACCGCCCGCCTGGCCGAGGTTGGCCACGACGGTTGAAAAGTCCGATTGATAAACGGTCCCTTGCTGGTCCCACCGGCGAATTCTTGTATGCCGTGCGGGATCGGTGAGACCGCCTGACAATGGAAAATTGGCGGGGTTTGCGAGGGGGGACGCCAAAGTGATCGTTTTTGCGGAAACGCCAATGCTGTCAAT
This sequence comes from Verrucomicrobiia bacterium, assembly GCA_036268455.1. Lineage (GTDB taxonomy): Bacteria > Verrucomicrobiota > Verrucomicrobiia > Limisphaerales > Palsa-1400 > DATAUD01. The sequence continues at coordinate 24,046 of DATAUD010000028.1, read as the reverse complement.
CAAATGAAGTTCTCCTGGCTGGCCGTTCAATTCGATGTAGTCGTCTATAATTTCTATCCAATCACCAGGACTAAATCCCAGGACCTGATCGCGACCGAGACTTTGAACGCTCAGTTGGCTTGCGGCGCCGCCGTTGGCTGTGGTGGCGTTGTTATTGATCCCGGTCACGCCTGTTTCCACAGAGCCGTTATCCCGCGACCATTTAAATGTCGCTTGCCCGAGCGGTCCGCCTTGGTGGATTTCAACGCGGTAAAGTTGGTTTTCCACGCCTGTGTAGCCGGTATTGGGCGTCAGACAACATGGGCCGGAAGCGGAGTTTTGCACCACGCCGGTTGTCAGTTGGCCGCCGGAGCTTTGCGTGGCGGCGGCCCAACCTGGAATCGATGCCGCCGGTGTGGAACAAGTGACAGCGGGGTTGGCGGCGCTGACATCGAGCAATTTCACCTGCCACACCGTCTGCAACCGCCCCGTGGTATCGACTCCCACGGCCTTTTCCACCAGGTTTGGGTCTTCGACATAAGTGATCGCTCGCTGCCATACATCCAGATACGCGACATAAGGGCCCGCGCCGGGCGCTGGAGGATTCGGATAATACGGCTGGTTCATGTAATCGAGCGGAATGTAACCAGCGCCTGGGTAGGTATTCGAAAGTTCAGCCAGGACAGGGTCCCATTGGAGGGTCGAAGGTTGGCTATTTCCAGGACCGTGATTCTCAGCGAGAAGCCCATCGACATACATCCGTCCGGCGCCGATCAGGATTTGGTTGGCGCCATTGTTGAGGGCCGTTTTGATCAGGAACGAATTCGGCAGGGCCGCCGGGTAAACAGTTTGTCCAATTGTATCGAGTGTCCCGGCCTGCATGCGCCGAAGGAACTGGGCCTGAAATTCGTTCCAATCCGAGTCCAGTTGGACCCGGCCTTGAAGCATCATCAGGCCGAGGTAATCGTTCCAGGAGTTAAAAGTGAAGCGGCTGCAATCAAAACTCATAATTCATTCCTTCCATCAAGTTTGGTAAAAAATTCCAAATTCCAATCCGACTGGCATGTATTCCTGAAGTCTGACCTGAAGATCCGTTTCGCGCAGCGGAGCCAGCACAAAATGAAATGCGCCCATTTCCCCGCCATCGTCCGCGCCGCGCCGAATCAAGTTATCGGTGCCCGGCAGAAGTTTGCAATAGGCCGGGTCGCCATAGGACACGGAGACAAAGAGAGGTTGAGGCGCGCCGTTGCCTTCTTCGACGCATTGGAATTGTCGAGGCACGATGGCGCCTTCCGGCAGGTAGCTGAACCGCACGCATCCCTCTTGTTGACGGGAAGCCCACAGGGGCGAATTCCACGTCGGGGGACTCATCGAGAGATCGGCTTCGGACAGTTTTGCCCAAAAGATGCTGTTGGAAACGAGCGTGAGCAGGGAGGCGTAAACCTTGCCGATAACGGTGCAACCGGAAAGGGTCAAAGGGCCGCCCGGCGTTGGGTTTTGGCCTGTTGAATCCGTCGAGGCGACGTAGGCGACGGCTGTCGGATCTGTCGCATCGATGATGCTTTCCGAGATGTTTGCCGTGACCTGGCCGCCGACCCACATGGTTCCCACGATGGACCTGGCGATTTGCAAATTCAGCGCCGCGGCATTGGCGACAAGAGTGGGTTGGCCGGGATTCGCCGGAGCACCATCCTGAAATCCCCATCCTGGAACAAGCGCGCAATGGCTCAGGGCGAAAGCGGTTAGGTTATTTGCCGAACCATCCGGAGCCTGCGCCGGAATGGAAATGAGCGACTGCGGAGGAGGAGAGGAAAGAGGCGCGGCGGACGTCAGGATAAACCCGTTGAGATAAAAATTGGAATTGACACCGCCGCTGACGGCCAATTCTCCGGCGAGGACCAGGGTGGGGCGGCAGCCATCGGCGGCCCGAAATTCAAAAGTCGCGCCGGGGGGAATCACAAGAGCGGCGCCAGCCAGATTGTAAATTCCATCGTCGGTGATCTCCAGGGCCGCTTCTCCGCCTCCTTCGGGAATGCCGGCAATGGCGCCAAGAAGGGCGTCAAGAAGATTGCCGGAGGAAGTTTGCGAGAACTGCCGGGTGTTTGCTTGCGGGACGATGAACTCGGCTGTGGTCGAATTATTTCGCGGGTAACTTCCGCCTCCCATGTCGCCGTTGAACCCGTAGCAATAGGACGCCTGCACCTGCGTTGCATCGGTGTCCGAGGGCAGCGCGAGGCGTCCGAGAACGGGGTCCACGGCCGCCAGATAAGGACTGCCGGCCGACGCGGGAACATTTATCCACGCGCCGTCCGGCCCGGAGAGGTCGCAGACCTGGATTTGGTAGGGACTCAGAAGCGCTCCGTTGAGGTAAATGGCGAGGCTTTTGCCTTCGCCGTAATAGACCGATCCGGCTCCGCCCTGAATGTCCTTGCACAAAACGTGGCGTCTTAACCGGTCGGCGACATTGCTGGGATTGGCCGTTGCCGCGATATTCAAACCCTGAAAGATGGGATAATTGAAAAGGGGAATATCGCGACCGACGGTGCTGAAGCGGAAACAAAAGTTTTCCGACGCGCTGGGCGGAGCAGAGGCGAGCGTTGATTTCTGAAGCCTGTAGCTGGTGAGTGACCAGAGAAAGATACCGATGTTTTGAATGTTGTAACACCCCCGTTGCGAGGCGATTCGCCGGACGTCCACCCGATGAGGCGTCGCGTCAAACCCCGTATCCATATATGCGCGCGGTTCCCAGCGGCGGAGATTTGGGGAATAAAAGCTATGGGGCCGGATGTGGCGCATGTACTGGGTCGTGCCGAGGCGTTTGAAAAACTCCACCGCATGAGCGCCCCAACCGGTGACGTCTCGCGCCAGTTGTTCCAGCACCAGGACCGTGCCCTTCCGACGCCTGAGGGAAATGGTATTGGCAACTTCGGCCCTTGGGCTTGCGACGGCCGCCGCCACGCCATGCACCGACTGATAACCGATCAAATCGCCAATGTAGGGAATCACCCATGGCGCACAGGTTTCAATGAATTCGTCGTCGTATAATTGGTTGAGGTCTTCCTCCACTGCCGCGACTTGCTCCGCGATGACCATCAAAAGAGATTCGAGCGGGCCTCTTGATGCTTTGGCCGTCAAACTGTCCAACTGCGCTTGTTGAGCGGCGGTCAACGGCGGCGGGGTCGTTTGGAGGGTTTTGAGCAACGTTGTTTCGGCGTCAGTCAAAAGATTCTTTGACCGCGCGACATGCGCATCTTTGAGGCGGTAAAACGCCGGCAGAAGATTAAAAAGTTCGTTGCCGTTGAAGCTCATGACATCACTCCTAAAACGACTCCGGTTGGACGCGGATCCAGCACGAGAATTTCCGCGGGTTGTGGCAACGACGTCTGGCTGGCCACCGGGAGGCTGGCGCAAAGACGGGACGGAGTGTCCGGGGATGGAGGAACGAGAGGCGCGGGAGGCTGGACGGCGTACCACTGGTTCCATTGCGAGACAGTTGGCGCCTTGATCCGGCTGATGTCACCACCCTGGCTTGAATCTCCGCGGGTCAGGCTCGTCACATTGACCGCCACCACGCCCGGGACATTCTGTATGACCGTTGCCACTTCATCCATCGACACGCCCTTGCCGAACGACCGCGCTGAGAAATTGAAGCTGGTTGAGAGCGCTTCGAGTATTTGGGCCTGGACGGTGGTTTGGTCGAACAGGGGATTGTATTGGACGCTGGCGGCGACGCCAAAGAGAGTTTCCACGTACGTCTGAACTGTGACCGGGACAAGCGGATTCCCGTAGGCCTGAAGCGATGCAATCAGATATCCGTTGGTTGGGTTTCCTGGCGGGACCGCGGAACCGCCGACGCCGGCCACCGTCAAATAAACGCCATGGCCGGGACCGCTTGGAATCCAAACCGCGTAAGCCTTTGAAATTCCCGCAAAAGTGCCCGCGTAATTCTGGTAATCAGTGATGGAGACCGCTCTGCCAAGAGTGAGAACGGTTTGCGGAGCGTTGAGGCGGATGTCCGAAAGCGACTGCGGATCTTGTCCGCCGGTTGCGGCTTCGGGATTTGTCACACCGCTGACTCCCAGGGGCCGATCCAGCAGAGTGGTCAGCGTTCCGGGGGCTACGTTTCCAGCCGAGCCGGACCCGATCCTGTAATTGGCCTGAATATTGTTCTGGCCGGTTGGAAGGGTTGCGCCTTCCACACCATCGCCGAAAAGGACATCCGTGGCGCCATCCGGCTGGTTCATGGCCGCGTAAACGGGCGCGGAGGGGTTCGCCTGATAAAGGCTCGGAACGAGAGTCCAATCCATTCCGTTGGCCTCGACCTGAAGAGTGCTCGCGTATCCAGTGGGCGTCGCCGCCTGGACGAATGTCAGCGGCGATTGTTTGAGCGTAAACTCCTGGTTCGGCGTCGATGCGCTGCCGTTTCCGAGAATTTCCGTGACCGATTGTCCGGCGGTCGCAAGGGCCACATTGGCGTTTACCGTTGTTGTGGAGCGGTCGTAACAGTAGGTCAGGGTCGAATTGAGTTTGAACCATGTATGGGCCACATCCAAAACGCCGTTGACCTCCATGGTGCTGTCCACGAGCAGCACCATTGCATATTCCGAAACGACCGGGTCGCCAGAGGCCGCGGGCACCAGGGCGAGGCTCGATGGAGCGGCGAGAATGGCGCCGGAACGTCCATAGACGTCCTCGACAAAAAGAGTCTGCGGAGTTGTGGCGGCGGCCCAATTTTGAATCGACCCATCAGAATTTAATGGCAGGTTCGCTGCGCTCACGAGTGTGAGAACCTCGCCTACTCCGATGGGGCGGTATTCGTAAGACCCGTCGTCGGGAATAAAATGAATTGGAGAAGAAGGCTGGGTCAAAACGGTGACCTTCTGACGATTGCCGCTGATGGCGATGACCTGAACCCCGGCCATGTCATTGCGCAACGTTTCGAGCGAAATCATCGTCCCGTAGAGGGGCGCGAGCAATGGCTGTTCGGTTACTTCGAGTTGCTCGCTTTGCACCATAGCGATGGCGCCGCGAAGCGGATATGCGGGAAGGATTGCAATCGAATCCGGTGTAATCCGGGTGATTTTGGCGCTCAAACCGAAATCCGACCGCGAGACGGGTGAGGCGGATGTTATGTTGAAAAGGCTGGCGCTGGTGATCGATTCCATGAGCGCGACCCATCCACCGTTGGTGACTTTGGGATAGACGGAGTCGAGGTCGATGGTGTCGGAAAGCTGGAAGTTCGCCCACTGAAGATCGCCCGGCTGCAAGAGGCTGCCAATGTTCGGAATATGCGTCACGTTCAAAAGCCGCGGATCAATTGCGTTATAGCCGAAGAGGGCTGCGCGTTGTCGAAATGCGTAAAACTTTGGATTCACGCCGGCCGGGTTGAGCAATACCCTTTGGCGTCCCCGAAGAGCAAGATGGCCCAAGCCCTGGGTCCATGTGACAAGAGTGCGGTTGTTCGCGCCATCCGCCTGGACGGCCGCGACCATTCGCACGTCCCAATTAAGATTGGTTGGATCGGCGACGCGCTCGTCGCCGACGATCAAAAATAAATCGCCCGGTTGGACTTGAGTGGCGGTGCCCTGGAGGTAAACAAACGTGTCGCCAAGCTGCGGCTGCCACGGCAATCCGGTCTGGACCTGAAGACTGGTCCAGTCGGGTTTGGCTTGAATGTCCGCGAATGTTTCGAATGTCTGGGGCGCCTGACCTTGCGTCGGGACGCTCTGAACTTGCGTTCCTTTCGGAATGGTGATGGCCGGAGCCGCGGGGTTCGCGGGTTGTCCGGGCGTTGTCTTCAGCGTAAATGCCAGATACGTTGAAGCCGCGACGCCCGGCGCGAGTTGGTAACCGATCAAACGGGACAGTTCCGTGAGGGACCTGGGTTGCTGGGCCGTGCGGAGGTAGCATTCGTTGGCGAGGCGCTCCTGGTAAAAAGTCAGAATGTCGAGCACGAGCGAAGTGGCATCCAACATCGCGATGGTGAAATCGTCGTCCTGGCGGGTTCTCAATGCTTGCAGCGCCGGGTAATCCGCGCTGGAGAGGCGCGCCAGCATCGACTCCTTGAACTGCGCCCACGTTCCGACGCGCCGCGCGACCGCGGAACGCCCGGGCGCATTGTTTGGCGCCTGCGGCGTTTGGATGCTTGTGCCCGCGCAGCATCCGCAGAGGCAGTCTGATGTCCCGGAGCAACTCATTGTTTGCCTCCTTCAAGAACGAGGGTCAATTGCCCGTGGTTTGGGTAGTTGGGATTATTCTCGAGGCGAGCCACCTGGGTTTGGCCGAGCTTCATTTCGCCCGTTTTCAAAAACTCATTGCTCGCCACTCCTTGCTGTTGGAAAACCGTGGCCACCACGGTGTTCACACCGGCCACGGAACGCGCCGCGGCATAGACGGGGCTTAGATAAACAGTCTGGCCGAACGTGAAGTTATCCGGGTAAAAGACGGCTTTCTGGCCGTTGGACAGAATTTTGTTGCTCAACACTTCAAGGAGAGCCTCCTCGACGTCGCTTTGGAAATAATCAGGGGCAACGCATATTTGGAGGGTTATTTCCAGTGAGACGTATTGCGGGGAATTCAGTTCCAGGTCCTGCCCGGCGAGCCTGTATTGATTCAATGTTTGTTTGAGACTCGTTAACAATCCCTGCGTGAGAGCGCCCGCTCCAACCGGTTCCACAGCCACGAACGCCGTGTACCAGCTTCCCGTCCATCGGAGCGAGGCAACGGCGCGATCAACCTGCGGATTGGTTTGCGCCATCGTTTGATAATCTGACATTGTCACCGCCCGTTCCTGGGTGAGAAATGCCTGGGGCGCGCGGCGTCGAATTTGATCGTTGGTTTCCGGATCAACCCCGCCAGTCGCGGGAAGAGGGTTGCGGCAGCTTTCGATCAAAGCACTGGGCGAAGCGAGATTGATGAGGCTTTCGGCTCCGACATTTCCGGCCGTGCCGTTGCCGACGCGATAATTGGCCGTAAACGCGGAGCCCGGGTCCGGGCTGTAACCGTTGGTTCCGTCGCCAAATCGTAGGGTGGCAGTTCCATCCGATTCCACTTCCACAACAAATACGGGATCAGCCGCGCCGCTCTCCAAAAGATCCTGCAACGGGGTCCAGGTGTTCGACACTCCTTCCAGCGGGCCTTGCAGTGTGATGACGGGAATGGCCGCATCGGCCGCGAAATTCATCAAGTCCGTTGCGGACAAGTCCGCGGTGGGCGCGTCGGTAAAACTTTTGAGTTTTACGAGTCCGAGCGTTCCGGTTGCGGTGGCGTCTGTCAAACCTGGGTACTGACCCGCGGTAACCGGGAGATTGACTCCGACGCCACCCGCGGGAGGATTGTAAACAACAACAAGGTTGAAAACCCCGGCGCCTTCCAAACTTGCCTCAGCCAGCACGCCAAACAGGGCAGGCCATCCCAACGACTGAGTCGCTTGCACCGTCAAGAACGTCTGGTTGCCGAGGTCGTTAAGATTCGCGGCGCCCGAGAGCGGAAGCATGGTCGGCGCAGTTGGAAAGCCCGCCGGAACCGGGGGAGACGAGGGAGCGGCGACGCGGATCAACTGCGAGAGGGCGTTGACCCGGGAGACGGCATAATTTGGGTCCGAGGACTGGAGAGAAATATTTTTATATTGTTCGAGTAAAATTTGCGCCGAACCCGAAATGTAATAGACCGAAAGGTCAATATCGGCCGGAACGCTAGCATTCTTGTTGACTATTATACCTATGAATTGCGGCCAACTTGAAGGGTCGTTTGCCTGGACCAGCAGGCTGGTGATCCCGCTTGAATCCATTAGGCTGACGTAACCAATCCCAGTGAGCGCAACCACTCCCGGCGTCACAGGAATTCCCGCCATCGGAAGCGGGCCCGCCTGAGTGAGCGGACTATCCGGCACTACTGGCCGGAAGCGCACAGGCAAAGGCGCCGCGGGAACCGGCGCACAGCGATCTGACGCCGGATTGGGCGGCAAAAACAGTGTTGGCTGCGGGACCGTTCCCAGATTTATTCCCGTGAATGACAATCCGTTGTCGGCCAGCACGATATTGCCATGGGCGACGGAGACACTGGCCACGGTGGTTTCAGAGCCGTTTGAGGCGATAAATTTCGAAGAGACGCAAGCGGGGAACGGCAAAGCGTCGTCCGCCGCCCATTGGATTTCCGTGAGCAAAGCCGGATTTGAAGGGTCAAAGAGCGGGTCTTGCAGCGGGTTTCCCCTGGCATCGACGGTGGCGACCTGCGTCAGTCTTACCGCGCAACGATGCCTCAGGTCTGCATCCGCCGCATTGCCTGTTTGCGGTCCGAGCACCTCCTCAAAAATAAGGACGTCGCCCGGCTGAAGATTTGGAAAACTGCCGGAGAGCGTCGCCTCCGTGGCGCCTGCGGGGAGGCAGCAGTTGGTGTCACCCCACGTGTAGAACTGAATCGTATCGTGTTCCGGGTAGAGGTTCGCGTCCTGCATCGGTTCGAACACCTGCACGCCCACGTTCAGGGCGGCCTCCTCGTTTCCCGATCCGACGTTCAAGTTGGCAGGCATTCCGGGCGCAGAGGTGTAAAACCGGGTTTTGGTCCCGTCCATGAAAACCGGTGTGCCGGGCGGGCAATCATCGGCAAGCTTCAATTGAATCCAAGCGCGGGCGTTGCAGCCGTCGTGGACATGGTAATCGACCAGCAGCGCATGCCGTCTTAGAGAAACCCTTCGCCGCGCGGTCTCCAGATAGGCTTCCGTGGCGACCGCGTCTTGTTGGTAACTGAGATAGTCGCCGACGTATGCGATCAGCTCGGCCAAAATCACACCGAGGTCCGCCTCGCTCGTTCCTCCCCAGGACGGCAGGAGCTGGTTTAGCCTGTCAAGGATAACGGAGCGGAAGCTTCCGTAGTCCTTCGCCAGATAATTGATCGGCGGGGGCGGAGACAGTTCCGGCGGGCAATTTGAAGCGCCCGGCGCGCAATCAAAATCCGGGCCGCACTCCACTTTGAAGGAAAAATCCACTTCCGCCAGTTGCGGATCAAAACCGGCCAAGACTTCCGTTACGGTGAACGGATCCGTTGCCGCCTGTCCCGCATCATTGACGAGCCGCAGGCCATAAGTGGAAAAATCTCCCGCGACGCGCGTTCGCACGACGATCACCTTTGCGCTATCCGCAAGCGACGCGAAATAGGCTTGTTCGGCCGGCAGGGCCGCCGGCGCATTGGAAGCCGGGGCAACCCAATCGATCCCAATCTGCGTAATACTTTCTCCGCCCGAAATCACTATGTTTGACGGAGACCAATTCGCCTGGGTCAGCGGGTTCAGGCAATGAATCAGAAGTGTTTGTTGCCGCGGGCCGCCGAGGGCGATTTCCTCCTTGTCGAGGACCTCCAGGAAGTCGATGCCGTTGACCGCCGGATTGAGGAGGACGGCGTTCTTCCGATTCTCATTGCAGCATTGATAGATCACGAATTACCTCCATAGACGTAGGTAGCGATCTGGATGACATCGGAGCTGACGAGGTTGTAAGCCACCGTGACCGTCAACACCGCGTCCTGGGCTGACGCCGTGACAGATTGGATTCGGACGTATCCGCTCAGCCATTTTTGCAACGCGCCTTGCACCGCGAACTGCGTTGCCGCCGCCATTTCCTGGCTGTTCGGGGCAAAAGGAAGTTGCAACAGGCCGCTGCCAAAATCCGGCATGTTCACCCGTTCGCCCGGCGATGTGAACAAAACCTGTTCCACCAATTGAAGGACGTAATTATTCAACGGGTCTGCCGTCCGGCCGCGACCGTCGAATTGGTAAGGCACGTTAACGTTCATGCAAATTTGAGTTGGAAAATCAGGTGGCCAAAGCCCGTGTCTGCGCCACCACCGGGACCAATGGCGTGCCCGTCGGCGCGCAAATGGCGGTCCCGGTCATAATGACCACCGGCTGTCCTTCTGAGAGGACTTGAACCGCCCCCACGACCCATTGCGCAGTGACGCACGGGCCGTTGCCCGCCGGCGGGACAAAAGCGCACCCCGCCACCAGGTAAGGCGCGGCGATGGTCGCAATCGGCATTCCCGAAACCGTGACGCGCGCGCTTGGGACTGTCGGAACGGCCTGGCCGCCGTGCGCGCAAAGGACGGTCGCTCCCATATGCAGAATCGGGGCTGGCATAACGTTTAAATGACAGTCAGTCCACCGATGTTTATATCCACGGCGGGGCCGACCATGGTAATTGTGGCGCCCTGTCCATTGCTGATATAAATCCCGGTTTCGTTGACGACGATCATGGCGCCCGTGGCGCTTTTGAGGATGATTCCCCCGGTGGCGGGCGATGGGGGAGCGTCGCTAATCAAAAGCATATTTTGGCCTGTCGTTTGCAAAACAATATTTTGCCCCGGCGGAATTGCCGGAGGCCCTGTGGCAAAAACCGGAACATCCGCCACCAATCCCCAGAAGCCACCGGTCCAAATCGGGTAGTCGGGATCTCCTTGTTCGAACTCGACCCAGACCTGAGAGCCAATCGGCGGGACGATGAAACATCCGGCTTGAATCCCCGCGGCAGGCACGCAGGGCAGCGCCCAACTCGCGGGAGTTTCTCCGAAGACATCGGGGACCTGGAGCAGGACCCGTCCAATTTGTTCGGGGTCGATATTGTCGATGACCAATCCGCGGTATTTGCCGTAGTAGCGGCGCGGACTTCCATCGATGGAAGGATCATTCGGGCTCATACAGGAATGTTGGGCAGAGTTGAGACCAGTCCGTTGCGTGTCAATGTGAAATCTTGCTTATATTCGCCCCGCTTAATTTTGTGCGTGACCTTCTTGACGTAATACAAGCCGTCGAACGCCGGGCCCGCGCCGCGGACGCCGACCAATTGCCGCGCTTTGAGAACGTTCCCGTAACGAGTCACGCTCAGAGTGCCCTCCGCGCTGACCGCCTCCTGATACTCCGCCGCGGCGGCGAGGCCGAGCATGAGCGTTTGAGGGATCGGCTTTTTGGCCATGTCATCCCGCGGGGGTTTGAGGTCGCCCATGATATTCGTCGGCAGGGGCGGGATGAGGCCCAAGGGCGGGCTGAGGGGAGTCACCGGCGGAATGGGAATGGGAATGGTAATGCCCGTTTGTTGGTTATAGAGATAAACGATGGGGATCCGGTTTTTTTGCTGATCGAAGCTGAACCGCAAGCTTTCGACATTTGTATAAGCATCCATGTCCGCGCTCAACGCCGGTTGCACCGGCCCGACCTTGATTTGTGGTCCCCAATACGCCTTGCTCGTCCCTGGGGAAGGCCCGGCCTCGAGATAAAAAACATATCCGACATCTCTTGCGAGCGACCTGATGTATTGCAGGTCCGTCCCCTGCTGGCTCGGAATCTGGTCGGTAGGCAAAGGCTCAAAGAGCATGACGCTTGGAATCACAAGCGGAATCACGCCAAACACCGAATATTTTGCCAGCAAGAGCGTCACGCGCGCCTCAGCGGGAAGCGCTGGAAAAGGAAACCCGCTCCAATCCGATTGATTCATCAGCGCCGTCAAATCCTCCCCGAAAAGCGACAGCGTCGAGTTCGATCCTTTGTCGCCCGGGGCGATGTCATTCTTGGTAATCACGCCGTCGATCAGAACGTTGGCGGCGCCGTTGACCGTCGCGACCAGGATCACGCGCATGAAGAGAAGGGGCATTCCACCAGTCAATAAGAAAAGTATTTGCAGCGGCGATTGTTTGTCGATGCTGAAGGTGAGTTTAAATCCGCTCGTGCCGACGTCCTGGATCGAGACCTCGACCTCCGCCAGCGAATCCAGCACCGCCCGTGGAACCGCCTGGGGAAAGAGCGGCCCCATTAACAAGCTAAGCTGGATGCTCTCAAGCATTCAATTGCGCGCTGTTCAAGCGTTCGAGCCTCCGGGAACTCCTTGCGGCATAGTGATATTCAAAACAGCGCCAGGCGTGGAAACCAACTCGTTGGGACAAACCGCCCCGTTGGCATCGCACAGTAGCCAGAATAGCAGGGGATCTCCGAGATATTTGGCGGCGATCAAATCAAGCCGGTCCCCCTGTTTGACGGTATGTTGCGCCAGAGTGGAAAAATTTGTTCCGCCCGGCTGCGGCACAAAACGACGCGCGAGATATGAAATCGTTTTCCCATCGGGCGTCGTGCAGGAAAGAACGGCGGAGGCGTAATAACGGCTGTCCGTCGGGAAGGTGACCGGCGGAATCACCCCCATTTTCAACAATGCTTGTAATGGATAGGTCATGGCAGGCTGCTGAGTCCGAGCACGGAAATCGCGACGTTTGTCGCCTGTAACGCGAGTTGCTCTTTGTTGCTGAGGTAAGTCATAAACATTCGTCCACCCGGATGCTGGAAGCCGAGGTCATCGACGCTCAGCACTCTTAGGCCGAGGCTGACTTTGGCGCGGATCGGGTTCAAGTTTGGGTCAAACGCCTCCTCCGTGATGGAGAAGTCTGTCAATCGAACCGGCACGACGCGGCTTCTGCTCCAGACAAATAGTGTCAGCGGCTGTTCCAGCGGAATAATTTCCAGCGTCCCGTTATTGGCCAGCGAGTCATCCGCCTGCAACGTTTCGACCGTGGGGTTCACCAGCATTTCCAATTGCGCCAGTTGTGGTTGGAGTCCGAATTGCGCCACGATAGAGCCTGGCTGGGCCAGTTCCAATTGGTCAGTCGCATCCAGTTCCGCCTCCAACTTGATTGTTTCGACGGCCGGCCCGCGCAATCGCAAGGCATCCACGCGAACGCCATCCTGCCCGCCCGGCACCGCCTGGATTTGTAGCGTCCGAGTCAGCGAATCAGGATTATATTGGAGCGCAATGACACCGAGGACCGCCGAGGTGTCGGGGTCCATCGTCACGATGCCGCCTTTGACGAGCCGCGGCGAATTAGGAAATCCACTCATATCAACAATGACATTTTTCGCGGGCTAGAAAAGGTGATAGGTGGCCACGACCGAAACTGTGGTGGCGTCCGTCCCCTGCGTTCCCTTTGGGCCGAAATCCCATCCCCCCTGCTCGCCCACCGATCCTGTAAGGGACCACTTTTTAGAGAGCGCATAGTCCACCTGCAAATTCACGACTCCGAGTATCTGATCATGCAAGCCGCTTTTGCCCGGTCCTTTCGCCGTTCCAAAGACATCGCCCGCCACCGCGTCGGCCACACCGATCTGTGGCGTGATCGTGAAATCGCCTATCTTCAAAATGGCAGGAGCGAAAGAGGCGCCCAGTTGCGCAGTGTCCGGCGGTGGCAAGGGACTTGTTGCGGAAGGAGAGCCGGGATCAAGCGGCGCCAGATGCGCCAATTGAAAAGTAAACGTCGGTTGCAGAATGCCGACCTGCCCCTCGAAGAATTTGAGAAAACGCCTTGGTTTGGAATATAATAAATTTTTCTTTTGCCATGCTCCCTGCACCATGCCTCCGGCCTGTCCGGGGTTGGTTTGCGCGGCAAAGCCCGCCGCCAATTGCCTGTCGCGTTTGCCCTCGGGCGGGTCTTCATCCGACTTGGCGGGCGTCTGATCGGTTTTGGCGGTGGTACTTTCGACTTTCTGGACAGCCTGGGTGGCGGCGTCATGGACATTCTTTCCCAGATCCTTCTGGACGGGCGTTTGTCCTTTCTGACCCGACGGCTGGCCTTTCTGACCGCCTCCGGCGGGCGCGGTGATGGTCGTTGGGGTATCGGGCATCTGGCCGCTGAGACAATGGACAAATTGCGCCCATGAATCAGCCGAATCGAATCCTCCGCAGGAATTATGACAATCGAAAACAACGCAATAACTCTCCCCCAAACTTGCGCTGCCGATTCGCGCCAGATGCGCCGATTCATGAATCATCGTGCGCACCCGCTCCTCGGCGCATCCGCTGAAAAAGGCCGGACACAACACCACGGGAGGCTGCAATCCGCGGACATACGCCGCTCGATCTCCGCATTCCCGGTCGTTCGCACCCGCGACCTTGACGTCCGGCCCCGGGGTCAGAATATTAACCATTGAGGAGACGACTTGCTCGACTTGGTCCATGTTCGGTTTGTCCCATTGGAACATCACCTTGGCCAGTTCCTGGGCTCGCCAACGAGACTCGATCGTCCGGTCGCCCCTGTTCTCCGGGCCTGGATCAACAGCGCCGCGCACTTGGAACAACGCCAACTGCGCGCGAATCGCAGCCGCGCGGAGAGCTTCGTCAATCAAAACTTTCTGTTGTTTGGTTGGAGCAACAGGCGGCACCGGCTTGGGAGGAGCTTTCGGTTGCGGTTGTGGTTTCGATTGCCGCCGCAAGGCCGGAACCGCGCCATTCTCCTGTTGAATCACATGACTTAATTCGTGCGCCAGCAGATGCCCTCCCTCGTGAGTTGACGGAGCAAATTGCCCGTGACCGAACACGACGTGGTTTCCGACCGTGTAGGCCAAAGCATTCACCGACGATGCGGACTCCGCCGCCGTTGAATCCGTGTGGATCCGAACGTTGCCGAAGTCGCGTCCGAAGCGGTTTCCAAAAAAACTTTGCGCCGAATGATCGAGCGGCCTGCCGGGGGAATTCAAAACGCTGTGGACGACCGGCGGAACCCCGTTTGCCGGCGCGTCTCCCGACGCCTTGCGGTGGAGCGTCTCTTTGTCTTTGCACTCCTCGCATTCCCCCGATCCGCCGCAAGCGCATTTGCGCTGCAGCCGCGTCCCGATGCTCACGTCCGCCAGCGCCCAATCGGCTGCGCCCGCGCTGCCGGCCATGATTTGGTCCGCCGCCGAATCCGCCTCCCGCTCGAATGCGTCATTAGCCTCCCCGACGCGCAAGTTGCTCGAAGCAACCTTGGAAGCGGTCTTTGCGCTTTTGGCGGATGGGAGAGCGTGTGTCATCGCGGTTCCACCTTGAAAAATTTCATCTCGTTCTCGCCAATCGTTACCAACGTCCCACGATGATTCACGACCGAGTAAATAAGTCCTTCAATCGTGACCCCCGCGGTTGCCGGCCCAGTCACCACTGAAACCACCCTTGGCGTTTCTCCTTCGTCGGAATAACCCCGCCATGCATGAACCAGCGGCTGGTCGCCTTCAACGACGCGAAGCGACCCTCCTGTTGCTTCTCCCAATTCCAACTCGATTGTTTTTTGAAACGCCGCGCCCGCGTGTTTTTCCGTCAAAAATGCCGATCCACCGCGCGCCCATGCCATCGCAACGCCATCGCCGCATCTTCCGGCCCCGACTTCACTGTAATAAGTGTCAGTCAATTGGTAGTGTTTCACGCCGGAGTCATTGGCTTCCACAGCGAAAACTCCCGACTGATCGCTCCATGCCGCCCAGACGGAATCCCGCGCGACGGCCAGACTCAGCGGCGGCCCTTTGACCGCGATGGAACCGAGTTGAGCCATACCATTCCGACTGACGTCCGCGACATCCACCCGCCCTTGCTCCGATTGCCAGACCACCAACGGCGTCCGGCCGCAAGCCGGCGCTGGCCAACGATAGGGCTGTGAACATTCCAGCGGCTGTTGCCAGAGGAGGATTCCATTTGTGTCCGTCTCCGCGACGACCGGTTGCCCGTTGAGGTCCGCCGCTGTCAAAATAAAACTCCTTCCGCTCCAAACAGTCCCCGCCACGATGAGCGGCAAGGATTCCTGTTCGGTAAATTCGTAAGACGCGTCCACCTTGAACTGCCTCGTCCTGCGTTCCAGCGGTTTATTGATCCAAATATGAAATTCATCGTGAACGGGAACCACCCAGGCGGCGTAGTCAGCAACCGCCGGCAACCTTAGCACCTTTGACAAAACAATCGAAGCAGCCATCAAGGGTTCTTCTTGTGTATCCATTCCGCCAGCGAAACATAAGCCGGGATAAACGCGGGCTCCACATCAGGCGTTGATTTCGCCAGGCCTTCCAGCAATAACGAAATCTGGTTATCCGGGGTCGCCGAAAAAAAGTCCGGCCCTATCTGCAAGGAAGTTGAAGCGAGCACGGAGCCGGTCGCGCCCGTCGGCCACGCCACCACGCCCGAAGCCATTCGGGTTATCGTGAGGTTCCTCTTTGTTGCCGCCTTCATTCGCCGGTAGCGATCCAGGATTCCGGCTTCTCGCGCTTGATCAGTCACGGTCGGAGTCCCTGGAGGAGCGGTGAGAGGGAACACCGTTGCGGCCTCCGTCATCAGGTCCTTAGCCCACGACCCGGCCCATGTTTGGGAGCCGGCTCGTATCGCGTTGATTTGCCCGTACAATTGGCCCGTCCAATCCGCCGCCCATGTCAATCTCTTTTCCAGTTTAGCCAGCGCCAACTTGACGGCGTCCAATTCCGACGGCGCGGGAGTCGTCGAGAAACCGGATATGTTGTCGTTTGCGGGCGTCGATATCCCGGCCGGCGCCGCGGTTGCGCTATGTGTGATCTGGCGCTCCCGCAAAAAGAGCGCAAAAAGCGCGTAACTGTCGGAATTGCGGAGGCGGTCCGCGGGAGCGAGCTGGAAAATAATTCGCTCATGGCGGTAGGCGACGTCTTTCGTGCCGGTTCCCGCTGTTCCGCCGAGGGGGGAAGTTCCGTGCGCGCTTTCATGGATCAAATTGCGGGCGCGGTCGTTATCAGTCGCCAAGGATTTGAACGTGGGAACGCACAACGTCATGGTGGATCCTGAGTCAATCCCCTGGTTGTATGCAATCACCTGCCCGGAATCGCACCCGCCCGAATCGCATTGGCCGCCGCACGACGTAATCGCCGGCAACCTCGCCACATGGGTTTTGAGGTTGCCAAGGTTGGTTTTAAGCGCCGAAAGAGTTCCGGGATCTGTGTTGCCAAAAAATTCCTTGATGACCGCGGCGTCCGCGGCATTCGGCGTTCCAGCAACCGCGGTCGTTGCGCGGTTCATGGCGTCGTTGGCTATGGTCAGCGCGGCATTGCAGGCGGATTGGGTCGCGGGATCCATCACGCTGCAAGGTTGTTTTGGGGGATGAACCAGGTTTCCAGCCGCGTCTTTTTGCTGACAGTTAAAAGTCGAGGGCGCTGCGGTCCCAACCACCACCTCCACCTTTCGCACGCTAGGAAAATTTGCCTGCCCAACCTGCGCCGTTGGATCTCCTGTGGCGGAACTTACAATCACAGGGTTGGGGGCTTTCGTCAGTTCCGATTTGACGGCGTCCGCGCGAGCTTGCGCAACGGCCGCCGTTTCGTCCGCGCTCGAAAATCCCAGCAGCTTCACGGTGCCCGGCGCGGAGCCCTTGAGGGCGGCAATCTGTGTTTTGGCGTCCGTGCCCGGCGCGGAGGAATTCTTCGCAAAAAAGATTTGGTCTGTCGAGGAAACCCGGACTCCCGTGAGTTCGAAATCGCCCGGGCCTGGAGTGGGCATTGTCGCGGGAAGCGGCGTTGGCACGGGCGGGGTGGCCCGTTGCACTTTCTGCGTCCCGCGCGTTTGCTGAATTGTGTGAGCCAGCTCGTGAGCCAGCAACCCGCGTCCGGCGACAGTCCCCGGCGCAAACTGTCCGGGACCGAACACAACGTGCCTTCCCACCGTATAAGCCAAGGCATTCACGGCGCGCGCTGATTCTCCCGCCTGCGAATCCGTATGAACGCGCACGTCGCTAAAATTGTGCCCGAATCGCGGCTCCATAAACCCGCGTATGTCTGAATCGAGCCCCATTCCGGGCGACCGCAAGACGTCATCAACAACCGCCGGGGCTGAGAATTCGTCTTCTTCCACCGCGGCTCCAGCCTTGCGCCGCAATTCTTTCTTGCGGCATTCATCACATTCCCCGGCGCCGCCGCAATCACATTTCTTCTGCAAAGGCGCGCCGATGTTTATTTTCGAAAGAGACCACGCTTGCGCCCCAAGATTTCCCGCCATGACCTGGTCCGCGACACGATCGGCTTCCCACTCGAAAACGTCGTCTGGTTTGTTGATCCGCAAGCCACCGCCGGCCTTTTTCGGGGCGGCTTTCGCGCCGCCTTTCTTGGAAGCAACAGCGTGGTTCATCTTAAATGGGATTTCCCTGCGGCTCCGGCGCGTCGAAATGTGGCGCGCCTACGCCGCTCCAGACTTTCTGCATGTAAGGGACGAGCCTTGCCAGCTCGGCGGTCTCTTCAAGCGTCGCGGTTCCGTCTTTGCTTTTCCGAAGTAATTTATTGTAATCCTCAATGGCCGTCGCTTGCTGCTCGGGGTTGAATTTTTCCCAGGGCAATCCCGCTTTTTCCGCGTCGCGCCAGTTGTAGGCGGCGTTCCGGCCGCCATGCCCGACTGCGGCTTTGATTTGCGCCCACAAACTTTCCGGGATGTATGCGAGGCCGCCGTGCTGGTATTGCCAGACGTGGCCCATTTCGTGGATGAGCGTCTCTTTTCCTTGCTGGGTTAAATTCATCGTGTCTCCCTCAAAATGCCCCCAGTCGGATCGAAGATGGATTGTATTGCCAAGGGTTCTGGGCGCTCCGACCGCCATCATGCTGTCACGGGTGATCGTGATTTCCGAATAATCAATCGAGTCTTTAAAAACTTCCCTGGCGTAAGCTATTTCGTCCGAGGTAAGAGGGCGCTCCTTGGTGGTGAGGCTGTTGCCGACCAATCCGCCAACGACAAGCCCGGCCAAACCTCCGATGATCCCGCCGACCAAACCGCCCGCGGCCAATCCAAACGCCGCGCCGAGAACAGCGCCCCCCAGGCCGCCCAAAATGCCACCCAACAGCGAGCGGCGGACAACCCCTTTGGAACGTGGTTTTATCTTTAACGCAGGACCCGCCGCGTTTCCGGCAATGCTTTTTTCCGCCGCCGCGGCTTCGTGTTCGGCGACATCATTTGCGGGCCCCAATTGAACTTGAGAAGCTGGTGTTTCATCGTGCGACCCGTTCTGCGCGACGTGGGCCAATTCATGGGCCAGCAAAGCTTTTCCGTTTGTTGTGCCGGGCGCGTATTGGTCGCGGCCAAACACAATATTGCGCCCTGCAGTGTAGGCTCTTGCGCCGAGGGTTTCCGCGGATTTGGCGGAGTGGTCGTCCGCATGAATCCGCACCTTTCCAAAATCGCATCCGAACCGAGGCTCCATCGATTGCCGGGTTTTAACGTCCAACGGTTTCCCCGGCGACTTGGCCGGGCCGCTGGCTTCCGACACACGGCTGGTTCGTTTGGGTGCGGGGGCTGGCGCCTTGGTTTGTCGCGCGAAGTGCCTCACGGCTTTAGACCTTTTCCAATGGCGCGGGCCATGGTTCCGCCGAACTTATGTCCGCCGGACGCGCCTGGCTCCAAAGGCATCCTGCCCAATTTCATCACAGGCGTGCGGTGAGAACGATATCCGGCTGAGTTACCCAAGACTTGGGACAATTCGCGTTGAAGCCCGGCGGTGATGCCTTTGTGATCGCCAGATTCAATTCCCCTAAACACAAGACTGTCGATATAGATGTGAATTCGTCTCATACCCATCCCTTGATTTCCGCTTCTGAGAGCGAACGTTCGATTTTTTGCGTTTCTAGGCGGGCGGCGTGAAGCAAATGGCTCATTTCGACGGGACCTCCGTCTTCCGCGGCCAAAAACGCCGCGTTCACCGCGATGTTGCGGATATTCCCACCAGTCACATTAAGTTGCGCGAGGCGTTTTGTGTCCAAATTACGGGTGGGTGTTTTGGACGGGAAAATGCGGTTCCAAATAAGTTCACGTTGCGCGGCATCCGGAAACGGGAAATTCACCGTAAATCGGAGCCGGCGGTGAAAAGCCCTGTCGAGGCACGCCTTGAGATTAGTCGTCAGGATCGCCAACCCCTGATAAGCCTCAATCCGTTGAAGGAGGTAGCCGACCTCAATGTTCGCGTAGCGATCGCGGCTGTCATTAATTTCTCCCCGCTTTCCAAAAAGCGCGTCGGCCTCATCGAAAAGCAGAAGCGCGCCGCCTTCTTCCGCGGCGTCGAACACCCGTTTGAGGTTCTTCTCCGTTTCGCCAATATATTTGCTCACCACGGCGGCGAGATCGATTCGGTAGAGGTCCAATTTGAGTTGGCGGGCCAAGACTTCGGCGGCCATGGTTTTTCCGGCGCCGCTCTCGCCGGTAAACAGCGCGCTGACACCCAATCCGCGCGATCCCTTCGTGGCGAATCCCCAGGTTTCATAAACTCTGAGGCGGTGGCGGACCTGGGCGGCCAATTGCCGCAGCATTTCTTTTTGCTGATCCGGCAAAATCAGGTCATCCCAATCGGCGACCGGAACGATTCTTTGGGCCAGGTCCTCCAGCTTGGGCCGCGCGTAAGAGCGGCAGGCGTTCCAAAGATCATCAGGCTGAAGAGCGCCTGTGACAAAGATTGTCTTGGCGCTCAAGCGGAATTGCTCTGAAAGCCTGTCCAGTGTGCCGTTGAGATTCGGAGCATCATCGCCCAAGGCGTTGATCCACAGTTTTTTTTGTTCGGCGGGGTTTGGCTTTTCAACATCAAAACGGACAAACGCCCGAGTCAACCGGACGGGATCGTGGCTCGCCAGAAAAACGCATCCTTGCGCGTGTTCGGCCAAATGGCTGGCCGCCTGGGAGAGTTCGCCCTGAATCAACAAAGCGCCCCGGAGAAGCATTGCTTCCCGCTGCCATAGACGGATGAAACTATTCAATTCCAGACCGACCGGGGGCAAGTCCGTAGAATCAACGACGAATAATTGCAATCCGATCATCTGTGAAGCGTAGGCGGCGATGTCTTCCTGGCCTTGAGGGTCGTTTCCACAGAGGTGGATGAGTGGGGAAGTTCGAGGTTTTGCGGAGTTTTCTGATTGAAAGGCGGCCACTTGCGCGGCAAGCGCCTTGTGTTCTCCGGCAATCCATTCGGGAGCGGGGCTTAAACGAATTAGCGGCTGAAGTTGGGAATCGAGGAGGTTTATTCCCGCCATAAAATGGAGGACCCGCTCATTGATCAGCAAGGGCGCGGATGTGAGGGCGTATCCCGGCTCTACGGTTACCAAGCGGAAGTGGCGCAAGGGGCGAAATGGGGTCAACGCACTCCAATGCGGATCCTTTAACAACGCCAGCGCCAATCCGAAAGTGGCCCGCCCGCGTTGCTGATTGCCGAGAACTTCGCCGCATCGGGCCGCCAGGCGTGAATCCATTTCCACGCCGGCGCACAGAAGCAGGATGTCCCGTTCAAACGCGCTTAACTCGAAGAGTTCGGCCAATCGGTCAATCGCCGCCGGCCCCTCCATTGCGCGTCGCGCCTCCTCGACATTGCCGCCCGGAGTTTTTGAATCCAAGAGGCTTTTGAGGCGCGCAAATTCCGCGACCAGATAAGCCTGATTCCCCTCGACCCACGATGGCTTGGCGGGCGCTTCGCTCATGGTGTCACCTGGATGCCCGGTCCGGTAAAGACTGGGGGCGTTTTTGTCATGTCAAGTATCGGACTGTCCACGCCATCCACGCGGAGGCGCACCGGGACTTTTCCGGTGGTGGCTTGCAGGCCCGTGATCGTGAAAGACGGCGTATTTGTGGGCGTGGTAAACGGATTGGCCGATATTTCCCGCCCGCCGACAATTAGGGAAACCTGTTGCGCAGGGCGCACGAACGGCGCGCAGGGAACAGACAAAAGGGTCGTGGCCGCCGCGGACAAGTTTCCGGGCGTCCACGATGCGGCGATTTGCGGCGCGATGGCGAGGGCCACGACGTTGGCGGTTTCGGCCGGTGTCATCTGCGTCGTCAACAAATAAATTCCCGCCGGAAGATCTGTGGGCGGATCGCCTGCGCCGGGAGCGGGGGGATTTGGCACTGTGAACGTGAAAGAGATGTTTCCGACATTTGCCAGCGGTGTAATGGTCTGTTGAATCCCGAGACGAGGATTGGCGAGCACGACTCCGGCGGCTCCGCTGAGATTTGTGCCCACGACAGTGACGACATCGCCGAGACATGCGGCAGGTTGCGCATTTGGCGGGTTTGCCTCGGTTACGGAGGGCAGAGGCGGGAGAACGTCTGGCTGCGCCGCAATGCCGCGGCTGAGAACGGGCAACGGCGAAGATGCGGGGGCCTGGGATTGTATCAAAACCACCGTAACCAGAAACGGGAAAGTGGGGCGATAATCCGCCTTTAGAGCGGTCCAAAGCCACGCCATTTCCTCGCGGCCGAGGGTGGCTGGCGTAATTTTTATCATTTCGACCTGGTTGGCCAAACCAGTGAGGTTCAAGGTCGCGCTGCCAGCCGAGGGAGGAGTTCCGGGAGAGGGATTCAGGGCGGCTTGAATGGCGCTGCGAGTGAGGACTGGTGTTTCGTGCAAGGTTTGGACGGAAAAACCGAGAAGAGCTTCGGCTTCAAAATTATTTGTGCCGTAGGCTGTGAGCAAATAATGGAGGTCCAATGCAAGCGGTTGATTTCGCAGGCGGGTCGAACCATCCGCGCCGAGAGAGGGCAGCCCAACATTACGCCACGCGGCATTGGGCGTCACCTGATGAAGGAACAAATTAACCTGAAGGTTCGGCGCGCTGTTTTGAGCATTTTGCGCGATGTCCGGCGCGACGGCGGTCACCGTGACGGTGCCAAGCCCGGCGGCATTGAGGATACCGTTGAGGAGGCTTTGCAAAACCGCTGAAGTTCCAGCGAGTGCGAGGGCGTTGCTCATATGGCCCTCCTGTCACGCCGCCGCAAATATTCGTCCAGTGATTGAGAACCGCGCCGGGAAGAAGGGGCGGGCGGGCGGGCCATTGGAGGCGGCGCCGCAATTACTTCAATGCGGCCGATATGGATTTGGATTTCGTCGGGCTTCTGGTTGTTTGTCGCCGTGCGACGGGAAGAGGGCCGTGTGTTCCCGTTCGACCGAGGTTCGAACGGCGCGGCTGTTGTCGAGCGGATTTTTGGAGCGAGCGGGGCGACTGGGATCGGGCCGGGGTTAGGCTGTGTTTCGCCACGAGCATTTGATTCCGGCTTTTGGCCGGCAGCTGGTTGATCAAGCGCAACGTCGCTTTCGGAAAATTGAGAAACGACCCTTGTTTCGATTTTTTCTTTTTGATCAGACACCAATGGTGCAAAGACCCGGGGGGAGATTGGCGAGGGTTCGTTTTGTTTGATTGGAGGAATGGTTTCCATCGTATCGGGCGATGACTGGATCGCAGAGTCAGGCTCGGAAACTGGAAACGGGCGGACTGCGGAGATGTCGGGCGGAACCAGGGGGCCAGGCTTCGCGAGAATCTCGGACGATTCGTTTGGTTCGGTTGATGGAGGCGGGTCTACGGAAAGCGGTTCGGGTTCGGGACTGCCGACGAAGGCGTTGGGGGAATACAAAGACCCTGAAACCGGGCGAATGGAGCCGCCAGGTTTCAGCGCGTTCAGGGCGAGGCGTTGAAGGTAACCTTTTATGATTGCGCCATCTCCAGGTAGAGAGCGCGCCGACGCTCGCTGAGTGAGAGAATATCCCTTTCGGACCAGCCGTAGGCGGAGGCCAAAGTGTGAATTTCCAGAAGCAGCCGTTTCGCGCGGCCTTCGATTTCAGTCCAAAGGAACGCGACTATGTCCAGATTTTCCTCCCATTCATTTTGACAAGCCGGGCAGAGCAACGCCAACCGGGTTTCCGACATTGGATCCGCCAAAGCAAGACTTTGTCCCAACTGCTCCAAGTCCTCATTGCTCCAGTTGTGGCTTTTGCCCGAATCCAAACAGCAGCTTTCCGCAAGCCGAACGGCGGCGAGCGACATCTCCGTTTCCCGCGCCGCCTTCGCCAAGTCGCGGCTGGTGACCGGGCGAAAGGACTGTCCGTTCATGATGATCGGTTCGGTGGCGGTTTTTGTTTCCTCGGCTAACATTCGCCCATCCAATTCGATCTCCAGCTTTTCACCGCATTTCGGGCACGCGGTCCATCCTTGAAGATGCGGGCCGAAGGAGGAACAGCGGAGTTGGGCCAACGCGGTGTTGCGCCTGCCGATCGGCCAATCGGCCAGGCTGTCGCGCGGGGTGTTTGGGAAACCCGCGCCCAAAACCAGCAAACCTTGATCCAAAGGATGAAGCCCGGCTCCTGAGTCCCAAAGAGTAAGACAATCAGCGCTGGAGAACCTTTGCATTGACACGACTAGTGTGCTGTAACAGTGCTGGCTTTACAATGGTTCACTTTTTCTAAGATTTCGTCGACGCGCTTGGTCCAGACAAACGGCTTCGGGTTTTGATTGTTGATTTTGACGTAATTCTGGATGACTGCGATCAATTCCGCGACG
>DATAUD010000027.1:0-8933 GCA_036268455.1 Verrucomicrobiia bacterium | reverse complement strand
ACGGCATCGCTGTGCTTGCTGGATTACGCTCGTCGTGTGATAATCCCTTGATGACAAAAACGATTGATCAAGAGCATCGCGGCGTGACTCCTTTTAAGCCCGGTGATGTGCTGGAAATCGAACGGCAAAGTCCGGACATCGCGGTGTTGAAGCGAACGAAGCCGTCAGCAAGCGCCCGACCCAAGCTCGTGCGCCGAGATCGCCGACTCGTCTTCGTCGGGGAGGCTACGACAACAGCGCAGGTGAGGATATTGCTCGAGGATTTTCCGTAATTCTGCCCGACGCGAATTTTTTGGTGGCGTTTACCTGGGAAAATCATCAACACCACGCCGTTGCCAAGATATTCTTCCAAAAATATCCAAAAGCGGCCACCTGCCCGTTGACCGAATTGGCTTTGGTTCGTATGTGGATGCAAAAGCGGGCGAGTGGGCGGACGCGGATAAAGCCCTGAAGGATTTCGTTTCCAAATACCGGCCATTGTTTCAAAAACCGGCTTGGCAATTAGAGTCCGCTTGGCATAGTTCGTTTTTCGAGATGGCCATATGACAAAAACTTTTGTTCGTTTTCTTTTTGCTTTCGCGGCGCTGGCGGCGATGCCTGTTTTCGGGCAGGACGAACCGGTTCTCGGGGAAAACCCCTCAGCCGCCGGGGCTTTGACTCCACAGATGTTACAGACTTTGGAAGGGGCGGTTCCGATGACGCCGCAATTGCGAGTCGTTCGGGACGCGCTTGCTCACAACGGCGTTCATTCGCTGGCGATCAACCCGGACGTGGAGAACCGCACGGATAGCCTGTTCACTCACGAGATCAAAGATCCCGGATCCATCGCGAACCAGAGCGATTCCGGGCGCTGTTGGTTGTTTGCGGGGCTGAACATGCTGAGGCCGGGGATCATCGCCAAAGAGAAGATGAAGGATTTCATGCTGTCGCAGGCCTATGAGCAGTTTTACGAAAAGCTCGAAGCCGCCAACCGGTCCCTCGAATTGGCCGTGAGCTTGCGGAAGGAGCCGATTCACAGCCGTCCTATGGATACATTCCTGCAGCACCTCATCAGCGACGGCGGGAATTGGAACTACGTGCGGGCTTTGGTCGAGAAATATGGTGCGGTGCCCGAATCGCTGATGCCGGATGATTATGCGGCCTCTCACACGGACGAGATGATCGGGTTGATGTCGGCCCGCCTGCGCAAGGCGGTGGTTGAAGTGCGTCAACCCAGGTTTGACGGCACCGGCGAGTCCGATATCCGGAAGTGGAAAATGGCCGCGCTTAAGGATATTTACAAAATCCTGGTATTATGTCTGGGCCAGCCGCCGGAAAAATTCCAGTGGCGATACGAAGACAAGGACGGCAAAGTCACTCCGCTCGAGACCTACACGCCGCAATCGTTTCGCAGGAAGTTTTTGGACGCCGATCTGAACCGCTACGTGAGCTTTGTCAATTACCCAGGCCAGCCTATCCACGCCCGCTTGGAATGGGCCTGGGAAAGGAACATGGCCGACCAGCCAAACATGGAAGCAATCAATATTACGATGGACGAAATGGTGGAGATGACAGTCAAGTCGATCCTGGCCGATCAGCCTGTGTGGTTTGGGGCCAACTCGGGCGCCGAAGGCGACAAAAAAAAGGGACTTTGGTTAAACGACGTCGAGGACAAGAATGATCTGTTCGGCATCGATTTTTCGATGAGCAAGGCAGAGACTCTGGCCTACGATAACGGCACCCCCGACCACGCCATGGTGTTCACAGGAGTGGACGTGCAGGATGGCAAGCCTGTCAAGTGGAAGGTTGAAAATTCATGGGGAAAGAAG
The DNA here is from genome assembly GCA_036268455.1 of Verrucomicrobiia bacterium. GTDB lineage: Bacteria > Verrucomicrobiota > Verrucomicrobiia > Limisphaerales > Palsa-1400 > DATAUD01. The sequence continues at coordinate 7,125 of DATAUD010000027.1, read as the reverse complement.
ACCGGCGCGGACGGGTGGTTTACCATCGACAGCAAGTGGTTTGACCAGCACGTCTTTCAAGTCATCATCGACCGCCGTTTCGCCCCGGCCAAACTGGTCGCCTTAATCGAACAGAAGCCAATCTTGCTGCCGCCGTGGGACCCATTCACAGACTGGATGCACGGCAGATAAGGGCCGGACCTCCAACCCTCAAAACTGTAGCCGCGCCGTCCTTTCATCCAGCAACAACGCAAACTTCTGCTTCATCTCCTCTGAAAGAAAGCTGCGGGCCAGCAAATCCCGCCAAAGGGGAATCGCCTTCATAAACCGCGACACAACGTCGCCGAGAATGCGGTCATTTAACTGGAGTCGCTCACGCGCGAAGTATTTCATCAAGTCATTTGGCGTCAGGCGCGATTTCTTGCCCCGAATCGGAAGCGCCAATTCCTCCTTCGGATTTTTCATTGCGAGTGTCGTGCTCAGAAAATCGTAAGCCGGCGCCAGTTCCACTTTCTGGTCACGAGTAATCAATGAGAAATTCTTCAAGTGCATGTCTTCGTTGCCGGTTAGGAAACTGAATAACGTCCGCTCAAAAAGCTTCACGCGTTCAATCACTGGAAAGGTGCAGAATTGGTCGATCACCGCGGCGACTTGCTCCATCGAAGAATCGTATTTTGTGTCCCGGCTCTTGCCGGTCAACTGCGCAAAATCCTCAAGCGGCACGCGCGTTCGTCCTTCGCGGTCAAACCGCTTAATGAAATACGTCAACGAACCATCGCTCGACCTCAGCAACGCGTGCAGCGGCGCCTCAATCCCAGCCGCGCTCGCCATGTGCATCGTCAGGTCTTCGTTCTCCGGCAACTGCGGGTAATCAACACTTTGGGGCTTCAATATGTAACGCCCGCCCTTGTCCACAATCTCGAATCGCCCGTCGCTCACTCGCAACACCGCGCTTAACTTCAGTTGCACGCCTTGTATCGACATCTTTCCGGCCCGATTGATCGCCTCCTGACGCTGCTGTTCGACTGTGAACTCTAGTGTAGTGTCCCATAAATAGCTAGCCATTCGCGGCGAGGGATTTTGACGCAGGCGAGGCGCGAGCGACGAGCATATCCGAATGGATCTGTGAGGAACGAGCAACGAAGCCTGCGTCAAAAAGACCTGCCGCCCTTCGGGTTGCGCCCAATTTGGCCTGTGGCTTCGTTGCTTCTCAGTCACAGCCCCACGCGGGGATGCTCCTTCGTCGCGCCTCGCCATAGGCCAAATTGGGCGCAACGAATGGCTAGCTCTTTATGGGACACTACACTAGCAGCATCGCCCTGGGCGTAAGATTGGTTCTCAGGTAGCTCCTCGGCCTGATACGCTTTTGCGCCTGGCCAATCAAACCTCGCGTTGCGAATTGTACGACGGCCACAACTTCGGGCGGGCGGAATGGAGCGGGAAGCCTCGACACCGGTCTGTCCCGCCGATAAGCTGGTTCTGCGTCTGCACCAACAGCATGAGCATTTTTTCGCCTGCACATTCGGGTCAACGATTGCGCTCCGGTTTCATAGCCGTGATGACCGTTTCAGTCGCTTTGCTGACGCCCGGTTGGTTGGTTCAATACTTGAGTTATAGAAAGGATATTTCGGCGCGGCAACTCGTTCTGCACTCCGAGGAGGTTTTGGAGCGGAGCGGAGACCCCCGCTCCCGGCTTTCAGAAGCGGCCACCGAGATTCGCGGATTCCTTCTGACGAGCGATACTGAATTCCTGGGAGGGTTGAAGGCTGTGACGAATAACTTCTCGCGAATCAAAAGGTGTGGCGTATGAAAGGGTCACGTATCCATCAAACTCTTGTGAAAGGTTAAATATGCAAACTACAAGTCAATCTTCATTCCAACCGGGTCAGGGCGTGCCCTCGCCGACGCTTCAGTTCAAGAAAGTGCTGGCGCCGGTGGATTTCTCCGAAAGGTCCCAAAATTCGCTCCGATACACCGTGAAGTTTGCCCGCCAGCACGATAGCAAGTTGATCTTGCTGCACGTCGTCGAACCAGTAATGTATCCAGCCGAGGAAGGGGTTGCCACTTTCGTCTCAAGCCCTGTGGACTCGACATGCGAACCTGCGAAAGCAAAGCCCGCGCAGTGGAAAAACACGGAAATTCGCCAGCCGATAACGGTTGAAATCATGTTGCGCCGAGGTCCCGCTTACAACGAGAATGCTGAAGCGGCGAAGGAAATAGGGGTCGATCTCATCATCATTTCAACACATGGTTATACGGGATTAAAACATGTTTTGATGGGTAGCACGGCGAAACGCGTCGTTCGTCATGCGCCGTGCCCGATTCTTGCCATCCGCCAGACCATTGGGAGCTAAATATATGAAACCCGCTTTATCTCCTCTAACTGCGGACCAATTGGAAGCACTGCGCCGGCTGGATGCATGTACGCTGGCTAACGTCATCGAAACATTTCATGAACGCTTGCGCAACGAAGGGTACGTTGATCATTCGGTTCGCGCCATTTTTCCTCGCCTGGAGCCGATGGTCGGATTCGCAGCCACCATTAGAATTCTAGGCTCTGAGCTTCCGACCGACAGAGGCATTTTTCCCGATCGAACCGACCTGTGGGATTACATTGTTTCGCTGCCCATGCCTCGCGTGCTCGTGATTCAGGATTGTGCGGAAAGACTGGGAATGGGTTCCTTCCTTGGGGTGGTGCATGCGAACATTGTAAAGGCCCTGGGTTGTGTCGGCGCCGTCACCAATGGCTCGGTCCGAGACATTCCGGCACTTGAGAGTCTGGCCCTTCCGGTCTTCGCGGGGAGCATCTGCGTCTCGCACGCCTATATCCACATCGTCGAAATGGGTAAACCAGTCGAAATCGGTGGGTTGAAAATTAAATCTGGGGACCTGCTTCATGGCGACGTTCACGGAGTTCAGTCGGTTCCAATCGACATGGCGGGCAAGGTGCCTGACGAAGCCAAAAAAATTGCGCATCGTGGCGTTTTACATGGCGTACGCGTTTGGAGCGCGGAGCGCCGTGGCGAGAGCGGCAGCGGCGCGGGCCGCAGCAGTGCCTCCGGTGATTCCGACGGAACAAATGGCTGTGGTGGAAGCAAAGTTGGCTCCGATTCTAGCTATTACGGGCCGCAAAATGATCGGAGACGTTTTGCAATTCGAGGGGCAACTGCGGGGCGACACCGACGAGGCGTTTCAAAGAATCCGCGAATTGTTTGCGAGCGAACCGGTCACGCCGTTGCTAGTCGAAGGCGAAGGGCATGACGTGCGGGTGGTTATTGTGCCGGGCCATTTGGCGGCGCAATCAGCAGGCCATCCAAACTGGGCGCTGCATTGGCTCTTGTTCGCCGCCACAATCGCAACCACGACTTGGGCAGGCGCCCTTCACGCCGGGGTTAATTTGCTCCAGGAGCCGGGACGCTTCGCGGTTGGTTTGCCTTACAGTCTTGGGCTGCTTGTGATTTTGGGAGCGCATGAATTGGGCCATTACTTTACGGCCAAGGCGCATGGCATCGAGGTGACGCCACCGTATTTTATCCCAGTGCCGTTTTCGCTTGGGACGTTCGGGGCGTTCATTAAGATCAAATCCATCACTCCCGACCGACGCGCGCTGTTTGACGTAGCAGTGGCCGGGCCGCTGGCGGGCTTGCTGTTTGCCATTCCTGCGCTTTTGATTGGGCTGCGCTCTTCACAGGTGGTGCTGGGAAACATGCCTGCGTCGCTCGGAGGCGTCGGGGTCAACATTGACTCCTCGGTGCTCCTGGCGTGCCTGGCTAAATTGTCCCTCGGCGCTTCGGCCCTGCAAGGAAACCACTTGATTCTGCAACCACTTGCTTTCGCTGGCTGGCTGGGTCTGATTGTTACCGCGTTGAATCTCCTGCCGATTGGCCAGCTCGACGGTGGCCACATCTCGCACGCGCTGTTCGGTTCGCGGAAAGCGCATGGCGTCAGCATGGTGGGAATGGCCTCGTTGTTCCTGCTGGCGCTGTTCGTCTGGCCGGGGCTGATGTTCTGGGCGTTTATCGTGTATTTCATCGCCGGGACCCACGACTCGCCCGCAGCGAACGACGTGACGCCGGTAGATTTTCCGCGATTGGTGCTGGGATATTTCTCCTTTCTGCTTTTGCTGGTCATTATCGTTCCGGTTCCTCGCTCTCTCTATGAGGCCATTGGCATTCATTGTCCTTATCTATGACTTCTCATGAATTCGCTCAACCCAATCTCTGAACCTTCCATTCTCCGTGTCTTCCAAACAAAGGAACAGACGCGGGCGTTCTATAATAAGATTAGCCATGTCTATGACCTGATGTCCGAGCGGAGCGAAGCGCCGATGCGAAAGGCGGGGCTGGATTTGTTGAAACCGAGGGCGGAGGAGTCCGTCTTGGAAATCGGGTTTGGCACTGGACACAGTTTGGTTCTACTCGCGAAAGCTGTCGGGCCTAAAGGCAAGGTCTTTGGAATTGACTTGTCCGACAAAATGGGGAAACGGGCTAAGGAGAATTTGGCGAAAGCGGGATTGCTCGACCGCGCCGGCATCAAGTGTGGCGACCTACCCAGCTTCCCTATGCCGCAAGCAGCATGGACGGGGTGTTCATGAGCTTCGCTCTGGAGTTGTTCGACTCGCCGGAAATTCCGAAAGTGTTGGGTGAATGCAAACGCGTGCTGCGGACGGGAGGAAGAATCGTGGTGGTAGGGATGTCAAAGGAGGCCAAGCGCGACCCGCTCTTAAGCTTTTATGAATGGACTCATAAGCATTTTCCAAACTTTGTTGACTGCCGTCCCATTTACGTGCGAGAGGCAATGGAGACGGCAGGATTCAATATCGAAAAGGCCCTGATAAAGCACATGTGGGTCCCTGTGGAAATCGTCCGAGGCGCGAAACCATTTCCGTCTTCGAACAAAATAAATATTGATCGAGTGCAAACGCAACGAAAGGAAATTAAACAATGAGTTCTGTTGACACGACACCAAGCTTGGATTCTTTGTTTAAAGAACTTTCCAGCAGTCCTGACGGCCTATCATCCGCCACCGCAAGCAAACTGCTGGAAAAGTACGGACGAAATGCGTTGGAGGAGAAAAGGGAAAGCGCATTGTTGAAATTCCTCGGCTATTTCTGGGGGCCGATCCCCTGGATGATCGAAGTGGCCGCAGTGCTTTCGGCAATGGTTAGCCACTGGGTTGACTTGATCATCGTCCTCGTCTTGCTGGCCTTCAATGCGGTTGTTGGTTTCTGGCAGGAACATCAGGCGGCCAATGCGGTGGACGCGCTCAAGAAGCAACTCGCGCTCAAGGCACGGGTCCGGCGGGACGGCCAATGGAACGAAATTGACGCGGTCAATCTTGTGCCGGGCGACATTGTACGCCTGCGTCTAGGCGACATTATCCCGGCGGATGTACGGCTAGTCGAAGGGGATTATTTAAGCGTGGACCAGTCGGCGCTGACGGGTGAATCGCTGCCCATGGACAAAAAAGCTGGAGACATTGCTTATTCCAGTTCTGTGGCCAAGCAAGGCGAAATGGTCGCTCTAGTAACCGCCACAGGAGCAAACACGTTCTTCGGCAAGACCGCCAAGCTCGTCTCGACTGCCAAGTCGGTCTCGCACTTCCAGAAGGCGGTGCTGACAATTGGCGACTATCTTATTTACCTAAGCCTCGGTCTGGCGGCGATTCTGCTTCTGACGATGCTCTATCGTGGCGAACCCGTTCTGACGCTCTTTCAATTTGCATTGATACTGGTTGTCGCGGCCATCCCCGTTGCCATGCCAGCGGTTCTTTCCGTCACGATGGCCATTGGCGCTGTCGTGCTCGCGAAGAAGAAGGCAATCTTGACGCGCCTGGAAGCCATCGAAGAAATGGCGGGCATGGACATCCTGTGCTCGGACAAAACAGGCACGCTCACTCAAAACAAGCTTACTCTTGGTGAACCTGCCTTGTTTGGCGCGAAAGATTCGCAGGAATTGATTGTGGCCGGCGCACTCGCCTCAAAACCGGAAGATCGGGACGCCATTGACGTGGCCGTCCTCGACGGATTGAAAGACCCATCCGCGCTGCAAGGCTTTTCTCAGACAAATTTGTTCCATTCGATCCCGTTCACAAACGGACTGAAGCGGAGGTTCGAAGTTCTGACGGCCAATTATTCAAAGTCACCAAAGGAGCGCCGCAAGTGGTTCTTGATATGTGCCGTCCATCCGAAGACCTGTCGAAGGCCGTGAATGCCAAAGTGAACGAATTTGCGGGAAAGGGTTTCCGCACCCTTGGTGTTGCCCGTTTGGCGGGTTCTGGCGACTGGCAGTTTCTTGGGCTGCTGCCTCTATTTGACCCTCCACGCGAAGATTCTGCCGCCACAATTGTTGAGGCCAAAAAGCACGGCATTCAAGTCAAGATGGTCACGGGCGACAACACGGCCATCGCCGTCCAAATCGCCACTCAATTAGGATTGGGCGCAAACATTCACACCGCAGATGAGTTTTTCAAACCCGACTCAGAAAACGACGCCATCCCTCCGAAAGTCGCCGCTGCCGTGGAAGCCGTCGAAGGTTTTGCCCAAGTGTTCCCGGAGCACAAGTACCAAATCGTCAAAGCGCTGCAAAGTCTGGGCCACATTGTCGGCATGACCGGCGACGGTGTAAATGACGCGCCCGCGCTCAAGCAAGCCAACTCCGGCTTCGCCGTGAGCGGCGCTACCGACGCAGCACGCGCGGCTGCCGCGCTCGTCCTTACTGCGCCCGGCCTCTCGGTAATCGTGCAGGCGGTGGAAACAGCGCGGACGATTTTCGAGCGCATGAACAGCTATGCGATTTATCGCATCACCGAAACCATCCGGATCATGTTTTTCGTAGTGGCGGCGATGATTGTCTTCAAATTCTATCCCATCACGACCGTGATGATCATCCTGCTGGCGCTGTTGAACGATCTGCCAATCCTGACCATAGCCTACGATAATACTTGGCTTGACCCGAAGCCGGTCCGCTGGAACATGCGGCGCGTGCTGACTATCGCAACCGTCCTGGGCCTAAGGGTTCGTTACGCAATAAGTGTTACAACTTAAGCGACTGTTGGCGCGGAGAAATCGTATAATTCCATTCTCCGTGGAAATCGTCGCGTTGGAGGTTGACTTGCGCCAATGCCTCATCGCTGACTTTCTGGCCC